>CAYRMO010000021.1:0-31513 GCA_964425355.1 uncultured Algimonas sp.
GTTTGTGGCAAACCTTTGGGCCACGATTGGGTCCAAAAGCTGCTCTAACCAACTGAGCTAACCCCCCGTACCAAATCAGGCCTGACTTAAATCAGGAAAGGAGCTTTTGCACATATTTAGACCAGTCTGCAAGACGCGTTTTCCGTATCTCTGCATCTAGATCAGGTTTGAATTCACTTTCAATGGACCAATTCGCTGCCACATCATCCAAATTGTCATATAGCCCTGCTTTGAGGCCAGCCAGATAAGCAACACCTAAAGCCGTTGTTTCCAAAATAATTGGACGTTGCACAGGAATGTCCAGAATATCAGCCAGATAATCACACATCCAACTATTGGCCGACATACCACCATCAACGCGGAGTGTTTCTGGTTTCACCCCGTCCTTCGCCATGGCATTGAACAAATCATAGGTTTGATAGACAACGGATTCGACTGTTGCGCGAATAAGATGATCACGTCCCGTACCGCGGGTCATGCCAAAGACGGCTCCACGCGCATCTGGCGCCCAATGCGGCGCACCTAATCCGGTAAAGGCCGGAACGAGATAGACACCATTTGTGCTGTCTAGGCTTTGACAAATGGCCTGCGTCTCAGCCGCATTATCCACCAATTTCATTTCATCGCGCAGCCATTGTACAGAGGCGCCAGCCATAAAAATAGAACCTTCCAGAGCATAATGCGTTTTCCCATTAATCCGGAAAGCGACAGTCGTCAGTAGTCGATTTTGCGAGGTAATGGCCTGTGTGCCCGTATTCAAAATAACGAAGCAGCCCGTGCCATATGTCGATTTAATATCGCCTTTATTAAAACAAGCCTGCCCTATCGCGGCCGCTTGTTGATCACCAGCCACACCGTAAATCGGAACATTTTCCTCCAAGACCGAACAGACACCAAAATCGGCCGAACAATCTAGAACCTTAGGCAATCCGTTTCGCGGCACATTGAAAAGACTCAAAAGATCATCATCCCACTCTTGGGCGTGAATATCAAAGAGGTTGGTTCGGCTGGCATTGGTCGCATCAGTCACATGACTTGCACCGCCCGTTAGGCGCCAAATCAAAAAACTATCAACTGTGCCAAAACATAAATCCCGATCTCTCGCGCCTTCAATTCGGTCCAATATCCAAGCGATTTTCGAGCCTGAAAAATAAGGGTCATGTAGGAGCCCGGTTTTGGCTTGAAGCGCTTTGACAGGCAGTTTTTGCGCGAGTTCGCGGCAGGTTTCTGCTGTGCGGCGGTCTTGCCAAACAATCGCATTATAGATGGGTGTGCCAGTCGCACGGTCCCAAACCAAGGTTGTCTCCCTTTGGTTTGTGATACCAATTGCGGCCACGGAAAATCCCGAGTCTTTCGCAAAACCATAGGCCTGTTTTAAAGTATCCAGAACGGTCGACCAGATAGCTTCGGGATCATGCTCTACCCAACCTTCTTGTGGGTAAATTTGCGGAAACTCTTCCTGGGCTGAGAATAATATCTGCCCATCTGGTGAAAAGACAAGCGTGCGGGACGATGTTGTCCCTTGATCAATGGATAAAATAACCTGTTTCATAAGACTAAATCGCAGGAAAAACCCCTCACGGCAATACGTGATCATGAGAATGTGTATGAATGTAAAGTAGAAAGACTTGTCCAAGTCCCCCTGCCCCGTTAGGGGTCAATTTATGACTTATGACCTATTGATTATTGGCGGCGGTATAAACGGGACATCTATTGCCAGAGATGCGGCCGGCCGCGGCTTAAAGGTCTTACTCTGTGAACGTGATGATCTAGCTGGTCATACAAGTTCCGCTTCAACAAAACTCATCCATGGCGGATTGCGCTATCTGGAATATTACGAATTCAACCTAGTGCGTCACGCGCTCAAGGAACGCGAAGTTATGTTACGAGCCGCACCGCATATTATTTGGCCGATGCGCTTTGTGCTGCCTTATGACAAAGGTCTGCGGCCAGCTTGGATGTTGCGGACAGGCCTATTCCTTTATGATCATATTGGCGGTCGAGAAATGCTCCCGGGCTCGAAGTCGCTTAAGCTCGATCAAGTCCCGCATCTGGGTGTATTGGAATCCCGCTTTAAGACCGGATTTGAATATTCAGATTGTTGGGTGGATGATGCGAGACTGGTTGTCCTTTACGCCATTGATGCAGCCCATCGCGGCGCGGATATCCGTACGCGAACAGAAGTCATAAGCGTAAAACCCACAGGCAAAGGCTATTCAGCGGAGATCAAGCAAAACGGCAAGATTGAAACGATTGACGCCAAAGGCGTTGTCAATGCGGCTGGCCCTTGGGTGGATGAGGTTTTAGGAAAAATCAAACCATCAGAGAATGAACAATCTTTACGCCTCGTGACCGGAAGTCATATTGTCACAAAGAAGCTTTTTGACGGTGACCATGCCTATCTCTTCCAGAATGCAGATAACCGCGTTATTTTTGCGATCCCTTATGAACATAATTACACGCTGATCGGCACCACGGATAAACCTTATGATCTCTCAGAAGGCCCCGTTAAAATCAGTGACGAAGAAATTTCTTATCTCTGCGATGCCGCGAGCGAGTATTTCGAACATGATATTTCGCCAAAAGATGTTGTCTGGACCTATGCCGGTGTGCGCCCTCTCTATGATGATAAATCCGCAGATGCATCTGCTGTAACCCGCGATTATGTTTTAGATATTGAAGAAATTTCCGATGAAGCCCCTTTCATGTCTATCTATGGCGGCAAGATTACGACGTCTCGGAAACTAGGCGAACGGGCTATGCAAGAACTTGCAGTCTACTTTAAAAATGCCGGTGGGGACTGGACTGAATCCGCCCTACTCCCGGGCGGAGATTTATATGACGCAGATTTTGACCGTTTCTTTGCGGATATGCAAAAGCGCTACTCGGCTTTAAACGAAGATCTACTTCAACGGCTTTGTCACGCCTATGGTACGCGGATCACCTTGATCTTAGGGGACGGCGAAACACAGCCTGAGCTCGGGCAAAATTTCGGAGCCGGGCTTTATGAAATCGAAGCAAAATATCTCATCAACCACGAATGGGCGACATCCGCTGACGACATTTTATGGCGTCGTAGCAAACTGGGCCTACATATGAGTGAGGCTCAACGCGCCGCATTTACGCGGTGGTTTGAAGGTCATATGAGCTGAGCTCAATGTTTGGCCAGTTTTTCAATCTCGTCCCTATTCCACTGACGGGGACGCTGATGACCTATCTCGGGTTCACGGCGATCATAATTGCGCGTTATTTTGCGATTGTCTGGCCAATCCATTGGGCCCTGTGGAAAAGAACACCCAAACGGGCACGCCGGCTTTCTAAACGCGAACCAACTCGCGAGACCATCCGGAACGAGATTACGCTCTCAACCATAAGCGCCTTTATATATGCCCTGCCCGCAGCGATTGTTGTGGAAATCTGGAAGGCTGGTGGCAGCGCGCTTTATGACGGGCATCCAACGGATTTATGGGGATGGCTTTATTTGCCACTCTCAGGCCTGATCTATCTTTTTATCCAGGATAGCTGGTTTTATCTCACACACCGCATCATGCATCATCGTAAACTGTTCAAACACACACATGCGGGCCATCATAAATCCGTTCAACCAACGCCGTGGGCCAGTTTTTCTTTTGATCCCATCGAAGCGGTAAGTTCAGCTTGGTTGCTGCCCGTCATCGCGCTTTTCATACCGCTTCATGTTGGTATGGCCTTATTTATTTTGATGCTGATGACGATCAATGCCGTCTTTAATCATGCGGGATGGGAAGTGTATCCCGAAAGCTGGATAAAAGGGTGGTGGGGTCGCCACATTATAACAGCAAGCCACCACAATCTGCACCACACGCAATTCAAAGGCAATTACGGCCTCTATTTTCGCTTTTGGGATAAGGTCTGCGGAACGGATCATGGTTTGGTATAAATTTTGATCGCTTCATTTTAGTCGGACTTGTCAAGTTGCTATTCTACCTCTAGCTTTGACTGACACGGAAAAAGGATTATCATGCGATACCTGATTTTACTATCCTCGGCGCTTTTACTTATGGGCTGCAATTCTGGCGGGCCCACCTATATCACCAGTAATTCCGTCCAACAGCCCAGCATAAGTGTCTCTGCAACGGGAACATCTAACGTGGCGCCGGACCGGGCCATCGTGACAGCGGGCGTAGTTCAACAAGGCAAGACGGCTCGAGACGCTATGATCGGCAATGCAAGCCTGATGACGGCTGTATTTGACGAGTTAGAAGCCGCAAAGATCCCAAAGAAAAATATCACGACAAGTCAGCTCTCTTTACAACCACAATATGACTACCGAGATCGTCGCAAACCCACCATAACAGGCTATGAGGCGCGCAATACGGTAACCGTCAAAAGTGATGATATTGAACAGGTCGGCCCAATGTTAGACGCGCTTGTTCGGGCTGGCGTGAATAATATCAACCAAGTCCAATTTACCATCAAAGACCCAAAATCGGCCAGAGACGACGCGCGCGAAGCCGCCATCGTCGAAGCCAAAGCCAAAGCTGAAAGCATGGCGTCTGCAGCTGGCGTCAAATTAGGAACCTTATTATCTATCAATGAAGGCGGCGGCGCGCGTCCTCAACCTATCATGATGCAAGCCGCGCGGGCGGAATTTGAGAGTGTGGCAACCCCGATCAGCGCCGGGGAACAAACGCTCAGCGTCACGGTCAATCTGACATATGCTCTAGAAGAATAATCGCAGAGACCTTTAGCGTCTTAGCAGATTAGTGTCCGTGATCCCCACTGGTATCAGGATCCAGTTTGAAAAGGCGGTCACAATATTTGCATCTGACAGAGGTCTCTTGCCCCATATCGAGCCAAATTCTCGGATGGCCGAGCGCTCCGCCACTACCCTCGCACATAACACGGCGAGATTGAACAATTACCACATCTTCGGTTTGTAACTGACTCATTGAACAAATTCCTGTCGGTTATGGGTTGCATCCGGCTTTACGCCACGTCTAAACCTCCGGTCAATATGACCAATCCAGCTATTGAGATAAAAGGCTTAAAAAAGACCTATGCCGCCTCTAAAAAAGCGCCTGCAAAGACGGCCTTACACGGAATAGACCTCGTGATCCCACGCGGATCGATTTTTGGGCTTCTTGGACCAAATGGCGCCGGCAAATCGACTATGATTAATATCTTGGCAGGACTCGTCAATAAGACCGAAGGCGCGGCCAGTATATGTGGCCATGACATCACGACGGCAACCCGCCAAGCCCGGGCCAGTATCGGCATTGTGCCGCAAGAAATCACGATGGATGTCTTTTTCACACCTTACCAAGCGCTTGAGCTTCAGGCTGGCTATTACGGCGTGCCTAAATCAGAACGCCGCAGCATGGAAATTCTTGAGGCCTTGGGACTGGCAGATAAAAGAGATGCTTATGTGCGTCAGCTATCAGGCGGCATGAAACGTCGCCTATTGATTGCCAAAGCCTTGGTTCACAATCCGCCGGTTCTTATCCTCGACGAACCGACGGCAGGCGTTGACATTGAACTGAGGCGTCAGCTCTGGGCCTATGTCGAAAAATTACACGCGGCGGGCACGACGATTATATTGACCACCCATTATCTGGAAGAAGCCGAAGCCCTATGTGATCAAATCGCGATTATCCATAATGGCCAGATCGTGGCCAATGAACCGAAAGGTCAGCTCCTGTCCCGGCTAGACAAAAAGGTCCTTCGCATAACGCCTATTGACCCCTTAACCGCCCTGCCCGCTGAATTAACAGATCTGAATGCCGAGCTGTCCAGCGAAGGACAAATCGCGATTGAATATCGGAGCGGCAAAGATTCGGTTACGGGGCTCCTCAACCAAGTCAAATCCGCAGGCATTTCAATTGCGGACCTTCGTACAGAAGAAGCAGACCTCGAAGATGTCTTTATGGCTTTGACTTATGATGGTGACGCAGCTTGATAAAGATTAGGCCTATAGGCTTTTTACTATTGGGGTTGTTTTTGGCCCAGTGTCAAAAACATGATGGACAGGCTGAAGAGCCAGGGCAAACTGTCCCTGTCTCTATATCGTCTGGCTTTACACCAAATATCCAAACCGACATTTCGGATCCGTCTGAGGCGAAACTGGTTCAAGATTGGCTTGATGATACGCTGAGCGTGCTACAAGCGCGGGAATTTGAAACCAATCTAATTCAAATTTCTAGTCGATACCCAAAGGTGTGGATCTCGCGAACCCATGATACGCTTCCAACAGAACGACTATTAAGCGTCCTCAATACAGATTATTCGAAACTGCCCGCACTCTGGTGGCCAAAAACCAAGGTTACCCTTGAAGGCGACACGCCTAGTCGAGCTCCAGATAAAGCTGCGCATGGCTTTATCGGGTCTCGCCATGCCAGCACAGGGGCTGGACCTGATGACGTGACAGGTCACATTCGATTAGGGCGTGTTCACCTCGCGCGGTATAAATCGGATAATATAGTCGAGAGATCTTGTGCGATTAATACGATGGCACATGAAATCAGCCACTCTCTATCTGAGAAAAAAGACAAATTCTGGATGCATATTCTAGATTCAGGGTCTGAGAACCGGCCGCCCGACGGAGTTATCGAAGCCAGTTACCTTATCGGAAGCGTTGCGCAATGTACCTATTTGGAACGTCACGCTCGCATAAGCTCAGACGAAATTTTAAACTGTTTTCAGACCTTTAGTGACCCGAATAAAGGGTCCCGGTTTCGAAGTTTGGCCTGCGATGACTTTACTGATCAAGACCCCATACGCCCCAAAAAGGTAAATTCAGACTGATAAATGTTGGAAGGGTTGGCGCGTCGAAATATTTTAAAGCATTAGCCTTCCGTCTCGCCTTTAATGCCTAAAGCCGCAAAGAGCGCTGCATCTCGCGATGGCGCCTGATTTGGCGTGGTCAAAAGCGCTTCTCCCGTAAAGACGGAATTTGCACCCGCCATAAAGCAAAGCGCCTGCATTTCATCACTCATGGCTTCACGCCCAGCAGACAAACGGACATGGCTTGTCGGCATGAGAATGCGCGCCACCGCGATAAGGCGTACAAAATCTAAAGGCGCGACAGGGTCGCTATCGCCTAGTGGGGTCCCAGGGACGGGTACCAGCGCATTAATTGGAACACTTTCCGGCGCTGGATCAAAATTCGCAAGGGCGAGTAAAAGTCCCAAACGATCTTCGGGCGTTTCACCCATGCCTACAATCCCGCCGCAACAGACTTTCATACCCGCATCTCTGATCGTCTGTAGCGTTGCCAGTCGATCTTCATAGGTGCGCGTTGAAATGACTCGCCCATAATCCTCAGGGGCCGTATCAATATTGTGATTGTAATAATCCAGACCGGCTTCTGATAGGGCTTCAGCCTGTTCAGGCTCTAACATACCCAATGTCATGCAAGTCTCTAGACCCATCTCTTTGACGCCGCGGACCATAGCCAATAGCGCATCCATATCGCGGTCTTTGGGCGATCGCCAAGCCGCGCCCATACAAAATCTCTCTGAGCCCTCTGCCTTGGCGGTTGCGGCTTTGGCTAAAACAATTTGCACACTATCGAGCTTAGACGCTTTTAATCCTGTCTCATAAAAAGCGGATTGCGAACAATAGCCACAATCTTCTGCACAGCCACCCGTCTTGATCGAATGTAATCGCGACATTTGTATGCGGTTAGGCGCAAAATGTTCGCGGTGCACCGATTGCGCCTGCAATAAGAGATCCATCAAAGGCAGGCTCATAAGCCGATCCGCCTCTTCACGTGTCCAACGTTCTGTCACGGGATGAAACGGGCCAGATGGAGGCGTCGCGCAGGGTCGATTATCTACTAAAACGGTCATAGAGCGCCTTTGTCAGATCAATGTGAAAATGAAAACAGAAAATGTCGTCAGTGACATAATTTTTACTATGGCTTGCTAATTTCTAGTTCACGCGATAGCGGACCGCCATGTCCGACGAGAAGACATCGCAAAAGGCTATATTGCCGAAAAGCTGGGGTGGGGAAATGCGCGCCCTGCTGACCATAGGCGTGCCTATGGCCTTGGCGCAATTAATCCAATTCTCGCCTTATATTGCTGATACAGCCATGATTACCCGAGTAGGACAGTCTGAAATCGCGGCGGCGAGCTTAGGGGCTGTGCTCTATTTCCTGATCTGGATGCTGGCCAGCGGCCCCATTGCTGCTGTGACGCCTCTCGTTTCTCAGGCTTTAGGACGCAATGCGTCCGAGCTCCGTGATATAAGGCGGACGGTAAGAATGTCAGTATGGACGTGTTTTCTTTTGATGCCGTTTATTGTCGCTCTGCTCTTGTTTACAAAACCGATCATGATTTTTCTGGGACAGGACCCGGAGGTCTCACAGCTCGCACAAAGCTATGTCCTATTGTTAGCCCCAGGCCTTCCCTTCACCCTGGCGGTCATGTCTTTGCGAAATTTCTTAGCCGCTATCGAACGGACTATCATCCCGTTCTTTTTGGTTGCAAGCGCTGCGCTTTTAAACATTCTCCTCAATTGGCTTTTGATCTTCGGACCATTTGGACTGCCCGCATTGGGATTAAATGGTGCCGCGATTGCTTCTTCAATCGCGTCTATTTTTAGCTTCATTGTCTTTGTGATTTATATTCAAAGAGATGACCGGGCCCGCAAATTCGATCTTTTCAGCAATCTTTTGAGGCCGGATTGGGAACGCTTGAAAGACTTACTAAAAATTGGTTGGCCGATTTCAATTACGGTTACCTTTGAAGGCATGCTTTTTAATGCGGGTATTCTGATTGCCGGGGCTGTCGGGGTCATCGAACAGGGCGCGTTTCAAGTCGGACTAAATGTGGCCACGCTGGCCTTTATGATCCCTTACGGTCTTTCAATGGCTGGCGCTGTGCGAATTGGACTTGCCCATGGCGCCGAAAATGACGGCGCCAAACGGCGTGCCTCTTCAACCACCATTTTGGCCTCGGTTTTTTCTATAGGTTGTTTCGCAATTCCCATTGCGCTCTTTCCAGAGTGGTTTGCTGGGCTCTATTTGGGATCAGAGGCGACACCGGAAAATGACAGGTTTATTTATATCGTTCTATTCCTGCCGCTCGCAGCCGGTTTCATGTTCTTTGACGCCGTTCAGGTCGCGTGTAACCAACTTTTGCGCGGCTTGGCCGATGTAAAATGGCCCGTCCTTATTACCGGGATCAGCTATTGGTTTATTGGGTTTCCCATCGCCTATCATACGGCCCTAAAGAGTGACATTGGAGCGGTTGGGATCTGGTATGGTTTGACGGCAGGGTTGGTGGCCGCCTCTATCGGTCTCGGAATAAGGCTTTGGCTGCAAGTTCGGCATCCGTCTCAACCTTAGGCAAAGATCCATCTAAAAAAGCGCGCCCCTCACTATCTTCGACCTCGACAATCCAGAGATCGGGATCCCGATCAACAGCTTTATTGATACGCGTGCTCATCTCAGATTCGGCAAATGGACCATCTTTGAACCATTCGTGCGCACCGCTCATAGCCATTTGTTCGACGTAACGTGAATAAATATCACCCTGCCTGACAAGAACCCAAAATGTGCCAGCATCAGGGTCACCGCGGCGAATAATAGCGGCGAAAGCTCCCGCACTTTGCGCGCGTTTTAGGAGGGCGGAAACCCGAATATTCGTCTTCAATCTATGCATGTGGGTTCACCTATAGGATGAGTCTCAACAAAAATAATCACCTAAATCTCTTACTTGGCATCATTATTGCGTCGTTAGCCTCACATTAACTTTGAGGCATCGGACCATGTTTCACCTTAAAACAGCGGCAAAAGCCGCAATATTGACATTTCTTGCTTCAACGGCGCTCCCGCTAGCCTCTGCGCATGGTGCAAGCTATTTGGATAATAATCATCATCTGCGCAAAGGTGAAAAGACTTCATATTTCGCCAGTCTTGCCGAAATAACCCAGGGTGACATTCATCGTACACGGCGCACATTGGATTGGAGACAACCCACATTAGACCTGTATTTCGACCTCCCGCCAACAGAGAGAGCGACAGACATTTTACTTAACTTGTCGGCTACCCCGATTGGGCGCGTACCTACCAATGCCCCAATTCAAGTGCAGTTCAATAATGAAAAACCAGTTCCTATAAATTCAGGCGGTCACAGCTTTGAAGCGACGCTAACGTTAAATACAGCGCGTGCACGCCAGACTCGAAACAAACTTAGGATTATTTTTCCAACACCAAGAGGCGAAGACTGTGTCACGCCCGCACATGGCGAATGGTCCGTGGATTTGGCTGGATCAAACCTCTCAATAAAAGGACGTACAAGAAACGGATATACCAGTTTTTCTGACCTTCAAGCCCGGTTAAAACAACCTGCCCTCTCCCCCAAACGAGTTGGACTTATCGCCCATGGGCCTTTGGCCACCGATATGCAGGCCCTGGCGGCACAGGGTATCTCTTTGCGTACGCCTTCTATCCCGAAATTTTCTGTCTCAGATCATAATACGGACTTCACCATTCTTATGGTTACGCGCGACAAGCTTCATCAATATACAGATGATGCGATGATCCTCGATTCAAAAGGCGCGCGCGTCTTTATTCCAAGAGGTAAGTCTAATCGATTGATTTTCACGGCCGACTCTTCAGAAGAAATTCTTGAGACATTAAAAATATTTTCAACACGCGAATTACCTAGAACGCGTCGTCCAATTACAAGCCTTGGGGAAATTGATCTCCAATACAGGCTGGATTCTGAGCGCGTATTTGCCGAGAAAAAGACAAAATTATCGGACCTCGCCCGCGCAAATAAAATTACGACCTTCTCAGAGAATAGGTGGGCGTCAGGCATAACGTCATATCATTTTGATATTGAGGATCCCGCGGCAACCAAAGGAGAGGTTTTGCTCCGCCTATCCTCAAGCGAAAATCTCTCAGACAGATCACGCCTACGAGTCGCCTTGAATGGCGACATATTGGGGGCAGCAAAATTAGATAAACCTCGTAAATCTGTGGTTTTTGACATTCCATCGGGAAAGCTAAACGCAACATCAAATATTCTGAGTTTGCTTCCTGAAATAGAAGCTAAAGACGGGTTTAGTTGCTCAACGCCTTACGAAACTTTCCCAAATTTCATGTTAGGGTCAGGGTCTAAATTGATCTTAAAATCATCTACGCAGTCTCATGCATCAGAACTATCGAGACTCGCTTCAACAGGGAGTGTTTTCGCCAAACAAGGAAGTTACGTCGCCCTGCCAAAAGCCAGGACAGATTTCGAAGCCAGTTTGCAGGTTTTGGGACGTTTGGCAAAATCCTCTGGTGCGGGCTTAACAGAGGCCGATTATACCCGCCAAAATGAAATCGCCGATGATCGTCATCTGCTTATTATTGGGCCTGCAAATTTCCAAAATGCAATTTTAGGACAAAACACGAAAACGCCAAAAGCGTTAAAACGTGCCCTGCAAGGACAAACAATATCCGGAGATAATTTGCTCAGCTCTGGTATTGAACGTTTTGCGAGCGCCGGTGCAGACGATTTTGTTGTCCAATATGCTGCAGCCAATGCAAGTTCGCGCAAACTATCTCACGGGGGCGTCGCCGCACTCTATTCCCATGGCCACAATAAGATGGTTGGGGTTATTTCCACGAGCCCAAAAGCGCATTTTCCGACAGCCATGTCTCGTCTCATTGAAAATGATCATTGGAATGCATTGCGTGGCAGTGTTTCGCGTTGGGATAAAAATTCTGTCATCATGGCGCAAACTGCCCAACCCATATTGGGCATAAATCTACCGCTAAGGTCGGAAGGTCAGACCTTTTTCGGAATAGACATTCCAAAGGTTGATAATCCGGACTTCCGGCTGCCTGAATTTAAAAAACCAGATTGGGAGTTACCACAGGTAAACCTCCCCAAACTAAAATGGCCAAAATCAAAACCGGTCTCACCCGCTCTAAACCCTGCTGTACCAAGCCGCCTTGCGCTTCGAGAAGCCCCCGTTCAAACAATATCGATTGAAGCCCCAGACGCGACCTATGACACCGTGATTGCAGCAGAGACATTTGAAACTAACAAAACCAAACCTAAACAGGGCAATTCATCAAACGGTCTTAGAAAAAGATTTTCACTTGAGACACCAAGCTTACCTCAGTTTGATCTCCCCGTCGTGAAAACGCCTGAAATTGGATCATTTGAAACATTGCAAAACGGTACAAAATCGAAATGGACTGCGTTTAAGCGTTGGACTAAAGCCAAAGTTCAAAATGTGAAATCACCACAGTCTTTGAAAACGGCCGATCGCAAACTATCAAAATTTCAACGAAATCTTGGTTCAAAAACACGTAAAACAACCCAATCATTTCTCGACAAAATTCCCGGTAAGGGCGTGGTTAAATTTGCAGATAAAACCTATTCCGTATTTGGAGTATTGCTCATCCTCACCTTCCTAATCGTTGTCATAATGATGAGTATGTCAAGCCCACGCTCTCGATTGGGTGGTCGTCACTAGCGCCTGGGAATATGTGATTTTGAAAAATTAGGTTCAAAAGTTTTCATCCCGGTCCGGGGATGAATATGTAGCTCGTCTGGTCCTCATCTTCAGGATCAGACGAGCAAATTTTTATTCTGCTTGCAGCGGAAGCGTAATTTTCACGCGTGTACCATCCCCTGGTTTAGACATAATATCGGTTTTGCCATTGTGCAAAGCCGCAAGTGACTTGACCAAACTTAGACCAAGTCCTGTACCGCGTTCGACCGCAAGTTTTCCACCTTCGCCTTGAACATAAGGCGCGCCAATTTTTGCAAGTTCTTCTTCCGTCATGCCTATACCCTGATCAGAGACGGTCAGTTCCAAATCCCCGTCAATAGCTTGCGCATCGACATCGACATGCGTCCCTTTTTCAGAAAACTTAACGGCGTTAGACAGTAGGTTCAGTAAAATTTGACGAACGGCGCGGCGGTCCGCTTGAATCAAAAGTGCCTGATCGAGATCAAGATTTACATCAATCGCCACTTCGGCAGAATCGGCAGAAGGTTGTATCATCTTAACAGATGATCGAATGACGTCAGCGGCGTCAAATGTATCATAATTTAATTCATATCGACCTGCCTCTAATTTTGACAAATCGAGAACGTCACCAATCAGATCAAGCATATGTTGCCCACTATCATGGATCAGGTCAGCATATTCCGCATATTTGCTTGGAAGTGGGCCAAATAAGCGAGACCGCATCATATCTGAAAACCCAATAATCGCGTTTAGCGGCGTTCGTAATTCGTGACTAACGCCAGCGAAAAAGAGCGTTTTATCGGAACTATCTCTTTGGGCGGATATTCCGAGACGTCGAAGTGACTCTAATTGCGCTTCTTCTCCTGTTCTATCATGGGTATGAACAAGCCATCCGCCTTTTTTCAATGGCGTAATACGCATATCGTAACTCGCGAGATCACCGCTGGAAAAGTGGGAGAATCTCAAACTCTGAGGGGTTTGACTCTCTTCAGATATTTTTATCAATTCCCCCAATGCGGTTTGGTCTACATGATCAAACGGAAGAAATTTATAGAGCGAAGCGGGCGCATCGCCATTGAACTGCGCCGCGCCTTGCTCGTTTGCGCCAATAAGATCGCCGTGAGCATTATATTCGAACAATCCGCCCTCAACGCCGTCACGCCAAGCTGTTTTTGTCTTTGAATGAATTGTAGATGTTTGGCGCGAACGGCGTGTCGCGGCCACGAACATCGCCGATAATATAAAGGCTAGAAGCGCCGCAAGACCCGACAAGGTCGTCCATTGCCTTAAGTCAGTCTCAATCAAATCCGCCTGGGACACATAGCCTAATCGTAATGCGAAAAAAACAATCGTTCCAATCAAGGACGCTATGATAAGGCTTTCAAGAAACTTCTCTCTGTAAAACAGCATCGCGACCGCCGGTAGGCTCAAAAATAAAAGCGCCATGGGCATAAAGCCTAACGTAACGCAAGCGAGCAAAGCCATTGCCGCCCACGACAGGATCAGGACAATCTGCGCCCATTCTCGTTTCAAAACTGGACCTAAAATCAAGCCAATAATCGCGGGCGTTATAGCAGCAATGGCAATAGGAACCGTACCGTTTAGATGGAAACCCTGATAGGCGCCTACAAAAAGCGTCGCAATCAAAGCGAAAATCCATACCAAATGCGGTAGAAACACTGGATTTCGATCCAGAAATGAAGTGCGTTGTGCCGGCACGTCAGAGCTCCCTGTAGGAATTAAGACCTACGTTATGGTGTTAACCATATAAAAAGCAAATTTTTAACCCTGTGCATAACCTATTCGCGTCTCAGGGCATGAGCCACATCTGGCTACACCCCATATGACATGTTGAAAACACGAAGGCTTGTGACTAAATGGCTATCGTGGCCTATCCGGACAACATTCAAGACTTGATCGATGATTTCCAATTCCTCGATGACTGGGAAGATCGCTACATGCATGTTATTGATATGGGCAAATCCCTACCGGAATTGTCCAGCGACGAAAAAAATGAAGGCAATAAAGTCAAAGGTTGTGCCAGCCAAGTTTGGCTGATTACCGAACAAATTGGCGACCGGTTTACTTTTCGAGGCGATAGTGATGCCCATATTGTCAAAGGCCTCGTTGCAATTGTGCTTGAGATTTATTCCGGCCGCACAAACGCGGAAATCCTCGCCTTAGACGCAAAAGCAATCCTTGGGCAGCTTGGTTTGTCGGAACATCTCTCAACACAACGCGCCAATGGCCTTGCCTCAATGGTTGATAGAATACGTCGCGAAGTTTCCTAAGACCTAGCCCTCAAATTACGTACCTTAAGAAAAAACTGCAGCCATACTGCCTTCGTCAAATGGTTCTTTCAATTCGCAAACTTCGAGATAATTCGCGGTCACAAAAGCGGCTTGAAACGCAAAACCAAATAATATTAAAATTGAGATTAAGACTAAAAATAAAATTCCAAATATAAGAGCTACGACTTCACTTCCGCCTGTTCCCCCAATGACGAAAGCCGCCAGGATTGTGATTACCAGAGCTAAAACATAAATTCCTATATTGACGATAAATGAATAGATAATTGATGTCAGGAGAAACCATCTTTTATATCCTTTCATTAAATTCCAAGATCTTCCAAAAGAGTCAACCAAACCAATATTTTCATTTACATATATTGGACCAAATATTCCCCAACCATAATAAATGAATAAGGCAGGAACGATAAAAAACAATAATCCAATATAGCTCGCAAAAACGAAGAAAAACAGGCCGAGCGATAAGGGGATGATCTTTTTTGAAGCCTTGGTCAACAAATATCTAATACTGGCTTGTTGATTTCTATATTCAGAAAATACTGCGGCATCCGTCACAATCATCACAAAAATTCCGCCCAAAAATATGAGCAAGTAAAATATTGATATCAAAATATATCCGATGGTCGAGCTTACTTGGCTTGTATTCGAATCAAAGACATCTGCAGATAATTCACCAAAAAACAGGACGGCGAATCCCGAAATTATCACTACGCAAATTATGAAACAAATAAAAGCCAATAAGATCGGTTTCCATTGCTTTAACACTCCCATAAATGTTCGAGATAAGACCCGGCCAATCTGATATTGCTGTTTCACATAGGCCGGATTTTGCCAATCAAACTCATATTCGACTTGATTGCTAGTTGGGTTTACCATTTAATTACCGTTAAAGTTTCTAAGGTTTTTTTGGCTTGAACCACGAACCTCATTTAACATCTGATCAGCTAAATACTTTAGAAATCTCAGACCCACCTTCCTTATTGTTGCGAATTTCAATATAGGCCGCAGTGAGCGCTGACGCGAATATGCCGTACAGAACAAATGAAACAAATGACGACAAGACAGTCGCAGCAATCATGACCGGAGAAAAGTAATCAATATTTGCAATATCGACAGATGTGGGATCGAATATATTAGAGGCGCCCGCGACTGCCATTATTAAGAACACGACCATATAGACGGCAAATAAAATCACGCTCAGAACAAGTAGTAGCAATATAATCCACCTTTTATTCCCTTTAGCAAGCGTCCAAGCACGGCCTAATGACCCGAAAACACCTTTTCGCTCGAAAACATAGACTGGCCCTGCCAAAGCCCAACCTGGCCAAACGAAAATGAAACCAATCAGAAAAGCATAGAATCCTACAATGCAGACGATCACATATAGGATGGCCATAAAGAATACTGGAAATAGTAACTTGAGCGCTTTCTGAATTAAATTTTCAGAGAAGCTCTCATTCTTTGTAATATGCGAATAAGTAGAATGAATAACAACAATTTGGAACCATACGCAAAACAGTAACGAAACAAGGTTGGTTCCAAATGTGAAGGTAAAATACCCCCCCATATTCCCACTGGTCGGGGATTCAATAAAGGCCTGTAACTGATCCGTCATGGCCGACGTCGCAACGGTCGTGAAGACAGACAATGCCACAGTCGCAATCAACAAGGGAATCAAAAAACGTTTGAAATTTCCAAAAAAACTGGAAAATGTATTGCCAAATACTCTGCCAAAATCAAAAGTTTTATGATTTGGATTTTGCCATTCATATTCATAATTTGGCTGATCTGGTGATTGATTTACCATGTCTCTCCCCTTTAATCCCTATTCCTCTATAGGATAGAAATCACGACAAACAAGTTTTTTATGTTTGAATTTCAATATCCCAATATAAATAGTCGAGCCAGGTTTCATGGAGATGATTTGGCGGAAACCGCCGACCTTGGGCTTGCAATTGGTGCATTGTGGGTTGCACGGGCTTGTACCGTGGATACATACGCGCCTCATCCGGCAAGCGTCCGCCCTTCTTTAAATTACATTTCGAGCAAGCCGCGGTGATATTTGTCCAGCTTGTTTTCCCCCCTAACCGGCGCGGAATGACATGATCAAAGGTCAGCTCGTGCGGCGAGCCGCAATAGCTACACATGAATCCATCCCGGAGAAATAAGTTAAACCGCGTAAAGGCTGGAATCCGGTTTTGTGGCACATAGTCGCGCAAGGCGACGACAGACGGGATTTGCATCTCGAAACTTGGAGAGCGAACATATTGCTCATAGTGGTTTATGACATCGACCCGGTCAAGAAAGACGGCCTTAATCGCATCCTGCCAAGACCAAAGCGAAAGTGGGAAATAAGATAAGGGCTGATAATCCGCATTCAAAATGAGACACGGATAATTTCCAGTCGAGACAGGCGCGGCCTTAACCAGATCAGATAAATCAGAATTTAAAGCGCTCATGGTCGTCTCTTCTTACTTTGAAAAGACCTCGATTTCAAAACTGATTGTAAACTGAAAACTTATCTCCTCTTAAACTTGATTCTCAGTTTACGCATAAGACGGGCCTTCTGGCAAGAGCCAGATAATTTCCGAGGAAAATAGGAGCGCCATACTGCGTTACTTACTTAGTAGTTAGACATGGACTTTATCGTAACCTCTAAACACAAACCTCTATAGAGCTGCATCATAAACGTCTTCGACTTGGTTTTCAGGCATTTGAGAGTCAGTCTGCGCTGGTTCCAACATCTCACGTGCCGCTACCATTTCTGATTCTAAACCCCGGGCAGAAATTTCTGCCCGCGCAGTTTCAAACAAGCCCTTGATACGAATATTGGGTTCAGTTTCTGGGGGATATTCAACACGCAATCCATCAACACGCGCATCCACCAAGACTATAAATATCGCCTGACCTTCTGGGTTATTGAGAACCTGAGATAAATTGGACTCTCCCTTTGGATCACTCGCCGTTAGTTGAGTTTGTGTATCATGCAAATCCTGTAAAGCTTCGCGCATTGAGATAATGCGAGAGCCTTCTATATTCGGGTCACCTGCTATTGGCGCGCCCGTATCAACACTTTCCTCAATTTCTGGCCCCGCCCGATAGTTTTCAATGACCGCTACGAGGGGCTTAAAGAGTGGGTTTACCGTCCCCATTCCCTTTATCCCTAAATCTAATGTGGTTTCACCGACATCTTTCAGGTCTTGTAAAATAAGCGACGGATCTTCAATTCTAGAGCTTGCATAGTTTTCCAACACTTCGGAGGCGGCCTGCAAATTTTCAACGCTAGCATCATAAGCGCTTTCAATGGCGTCAGCCGTAGCGTTTCTTATGTTTTCCATATCTTCCTTTAGACGGCCTGGGTTCTCTATAACGGACGCAGCATATTCTAATGCCGCTTCCCCAGCGGCATCTGCCTGGGCATCCAGCCAGGCTTTCGCCGTATAAACGTCTTTCACAAGCGAGCCTGGCGCTAAGGCCTTGCCAACTTTTTCATCGATCCCGTAATGCTCTTTCCATTGAAAAAAGGCGCCTTGCGTAATCGCTTCTCCGCCAATTAAAGTTGGGTCGACCGTGGCCTGGGCTGTATGGGTAACGAGGATGGCCCGATAGGCCAGCATGGCCTCAGGATCCACCAAACCAAAATCTTCAAAGTCTTGTAGCTTCATTTCAAGACTTGCGACTTCCAGGCCCGCGGCGCCAACGCCAAGCGGACCAAGCACTTTGGACGCACGGCCCAAAAACCTACCACTTTCACTCGCTATATCATCGATTTGAGAGGCCCATTTAGGACGCCCTAAATCAGATAAATGCTCCGCTGCTCCTGCCAAACTCCGTTGCACGGAGGACAAATCTCCATGGGAGCTAAGGCTTTGACCAAAGGCCCTCCCGGCACTTTCTGCATCTGGAAATTGCACGCCATTGCCAATAATTGGGCGACCCGTATCTGCATCGAAATCCAATGTATAAGTTGCATGGCCTTGTAGATCGACAGCATGGGTTGTGCCCGCCTCATCTGTAAAGGTTCGCAGCTTTCCGGCGGCATCGGCGCTGCGGAGCTTTTCCAATGAGGCATCTTGATATTTGATAGCCGTGTGCTGTTCTATCAGACCTTCATAGCTATGTGGAGCAACTTTACCGTCTAATCCGGGCGAGACTTTATCCCAATTATCGGCATCCAATGCTGTTTTGCTGGAATATCCTTGCGAACCATCAATGGCTACATCAGCGCTTACGCGGCCACCTGCATCACGAAAATTGGCTTTGAAGGTCTCATCAAATTCTGCTCGAAGTGGCTCATAAGCGCTCGCCTGCGTTTTCCCAACGCCGTCTAGCAAGGCTTCTGTTGCACGGTAAGGTGTCCCCTCCAAGGGCGGTAATTTTTCTAAGGTTTGATCAAACACCTCCGCGGCCACGCCGTTCACATGGGTGATACGACGTATGCCCGTCTCCGGGTCAGGTCGCAAGCCATCCGCAATATGGGGCACTTCCGATTGTGCATAGACGCGGTCTGCTGTCGCATCGGGGGTTATGGTGATAACGTTACCTGATGCATGATGCGCAAAATGTGCTGAGGCAGGTTTAAATAGATCCCAGCTTTTAGCTTCGAAAAGTTCTAAGATGTCTTCTTGGGCTGCATCTGGAATTTTAATATAGTTCCCATATTGCGCCCGTAATGATTCAAGGTTATCGCTTGCGGCAGCAAAGGTAATTCCCCTCGCTTTGTTGGCAACTATCCCGCTGGCTAGCTTTGCAAAAGGCTCCAAAGCTTGGCCTGTCGGCGTATTATTAATAACTCCAATAGCCCCATCTGTTCGCTCGGCCAAATCTACGGCGGCCTGGGTGGCACCGCCATGTAAAACCGCACCGCTATAAAGCGCATAGCTATGTACGCCTTCCAGACGGATAAATTCTGGATGGGCGACCAAAACATCATCAATACGTTCTCCAAGATCATCTATCGAAACAGGTCCATCCGCGCCCACGGCTTCCCAAAATGCTTTTTGGGCCGGATCCATCAGAATGGTCCTACGGTCCAGCTACTATGTCCAAAAAGGTCAATATCACAATTATTCATCGGACCCATTAAAAGCGGATTAGCTTTGTCTTCTTCTATATTATTGCCTACTTTGTATAAATCTCTTGCTGTCATCAATGTCGCCAAACTACTTAGCAAACGCATACCATCTGGGGTTTTCGGGTCTATGTCCGCTACCGTGAGCATCTTGGAGCCGCCTGGTGTCTGATTATAAATTTTAGCCATATCAGCAGGGTTTTCAGGATCTATATCAGCGATTGTTAGCATCTGATAGCCAGGTGGTGCGGGATGATAGATACGGCTTAATCGAGATATGACACCAAATCCTCGCTTACCACCCGCCGTAATCGAATAGCCGCTACCATTATTAATTGTTTCAACAAGATAGGTCTTGTTCTCATATACAAATTTAAAAATGGTTGAGTTCACACGAGGCGCTACGCATCCCCCACCAATACTTATAAGCGTTGCACCATTTAGTTGCGCTGACGTCGTTGAGATAAGCATATCTTTAAAATAATACTCATCTTCACTCACAACCGCCTTATGATTGAAATAAATATCGCCCGGAAAATAAGGCAGTTTCATATTAGTTCGCGTTTTAACTTTTTTACTCCATACGTCTTGTTCAGAATAAGTCTCTTCAACGACTATACGATTTTCCGGCAATAAATATTCTAGCTCAACGGGATAAGCTTTCCCATCTTCATCGCGATACCAGAACCGCGTCTCTTCTTCGAGGTAAGTTCCTTGCTCTGGATTGATGAGTTTATAGTCGATCATAGTCATATGACTATTGTTCAGCGCAAGACTCTGTCAAGCATATTCCCTCAAACGTATAAATTCTGGATGTGCGACTAAAACATGATTAATCTGATCAGCAAGTTTTTCTATCGAGACAGCTCCAACCGCGCCCACAGCCTCTCAAAACGCTTTTTTTCTCGGCAATATTATCGCCTTAAAGCAGCCTGCTCTCAAGCCCCAAACGTTTGGCCAGTTTTTCAAATCGATATAGGACCTGGGGCGTCAACATATCTTCTAGCGCAGAATTCACCTTTAATGCCAGAACATTATTTTCTATCACAAGTTCAAAGTCGCTTAAGAGAGACGGCGTTCGACCTGTCAGGACAATCGCCAATCTGATCGCTTCCCCGATGGAGGCGGCCGTGTCTCTTTGGGCCTGAATAAGTAGCGCATCGGTCAGCCCAGGAACCGGCGCATGACGCTTGGCCGTATAGGTCCGGAAAAGGGATAGAGATAAAAAGACACGCTCGGCATGGGTTAGGCCCGCTACGGGTGCATAGAGCACATCCTCAAAAACAAGCTCGGCCCGATAGTCGGGATGTAGGTTCTTTCCTAAACCGGCCAGATGACAAGCGGCTTGTAAGAGGCGCGCGTCATTGCGGTCTCCAAATCCACATGGAAAATAGGGCAAAAGGGGCGATAAAAACCGGAAAAGGGGTGCTCCAAAATGTTCGGCTTGAACAAAGCCCCGCGCGAAATCCCGACACCCATCAATTAATGGATCCCGTGACTTTATCTCCTGCGATAAATTATCCCAAACTAGACCTTCACGCAATCCGGCCATTGAGACAATGATGGCCTTAGGCTTGAACCGTAAAAGTAACCGTTCCAGCAATAGTCCCGCATAGGGAAGTGTTTCCGCCCGTGCTCGTCTCATACCTGGCCAGTTTAAAAGCGTATCCAGACCCTCATTATAGGCCCAATTCGCCAAGGCAGTCGCGGCGCCCGGGGATAGAGGATAACCTTGAAGTGTTCGCAATGGATAATCTGTTTGATGTTGGTGAACAGACGCCAGATTTCGCCACGCCCCGCCAATCAGAAACAATGTGTCTGTTTCGTCCATTTCATATGAGACATTTTCAAGCGCATTGTCTATTTCTGATATGCGGCCATGATAATCCTTTGATGTTAATGCGGATAGGTTTCCGCCAATCGCATCAAAGGGTCCAAGTGGGAGTGAAACCCCGTCAAATGCGGAAGGCTCATAGCGCAGTTCTGGATTTACCCGCATAATTTCCAAGCTTGCCCCGCCAAGGTCAGCGCCCAAGCCTTTGCGCCGATCATTGCTAGATAAAAGACCGAGTGCGGATAGGCGGGCTTCCTCGACCCCTGAAACAGGCGAAATATCCAGCCCAGTTTCAAGTTTCATCTCTTTGACGAAATCAGGCGCATCTTCAGCCTGACGCATGGCCGCTGTCGCGCCGATTAAAGGCGTGGATAAGCCACGTGCCGCTATGATTTTTGAAAACCGGGCAAGCGCTGCACGACATAGGGCTTTGCCTTTGACGGATAAACGTCCAGTGGTTTTAAGGTCCCGTCCCAACCCCGCCAATATTTTTTCATTATAGACAGGTGTGAAATGCGATCCAAAGAGATCATAGATCACCAGCCTGACCGAATTTGATCCGATATCAATGACGGCTAATTGCCTGAGATTTTCCATATTTGACAATTAGCTTACAAGTTTAGGGCGAAAAATTTGGGTCTTGGGAACGGTCTCGTCTTCCAGATCTTTTGGAGCCGATTTCGCCAATGCCGTGCCGCGACCCGAGAGTGATGGATTTTCCATAAAATATTCGTGAGCAGAAAAACGCGGCGTGTCCTCATCCGGCTTGACGCGTTGATATTTCCCCGTCGCTTGCAATTCCCAACTATTTGTATTGTCGAGCAAATTTGCCATCATAATCTGGTCGAGCACTTGATTATGAACGGTCGGGCTTTCCACCGGCACAAGGGTCTCAATCCTGCGATTGAGGTTTCGCGGCATCCAATCCGCGGATGAAATATAAACCAGCGCCTGGTCCGATGGCAGACGATACCCATTTCCAAAACAGATGATACGGGAATGTTCAAGGAAACGCCCGATAATGGATTTGACGCGAATATTTTCACTATAGCCTTCTATGCCCGGACGCAGGCAGCAAATCCCGCGAATAACAAGATCGATTTTCACCCCCGCTTGAGACGCCTCATAAAGTTTTTCAATCATGATAGGGTCAACCAAGGCATTCATCTTGGCCCAGATCGAGCCGAGCTTACCAGCTCTTGCGAATTGAATTTCACGATCAATTTTTTCGATCAACGTCTGACGAAGACTAAGTGGGGCGACAGCGAGTTTTTTGAGACTTTTGGGTTCATTATAACTTGTGACAAAATTAAACAGCTTGCCAACATCGTCGCCAATAATGGGATCGGCCGTAAACAGAGCCAGATCAGTATAGATTCTAGCATTTTGCGCGTGGTAGTTTCCTGTCCCTAAATGGGTATAGGATTGTAATTTATGTTTCGCGCCATCGCGTTCACGCCGGATAACCAGGCTGACTTTGGCATGGGTCTTGAACCCGACAAATCCATAAACAACCTGGACGCCTGCCCGCTCAAGATTACGGGCCCAACGCATATTCGACGCCTCGTCAAAACGCGCCTTGAGTTCGACCAAAGCGGTGACATTTTTGCCTGAATCTGCCGCATCAATAAGCGCCGTGACAATCGGGCTGTCGTCAGACGTCCGGTAAAGCGTTTGCTTTATCGCAACAACATCTGGATCCCGCGCGGCTTGCTGCAAAAATTGAATGACAACATCAAAGGCCTCATAAGGGTGATGCACGAGAATATCCTTGGCTGCGATGGCCGCGAAACAATCGCCGTCAAATTCACGGATGCGTTCGGGGAAACGGGCTGAAAAGGGTGAAAATAAAAGGTTCTTTGAATCGGTCGAGATCAAGGACGATAGATCGCCCAATCCCAGTACAGATGCTCCGTCAGAAATCATATCGGCCTGACAGGCAAAACTTTGTGTTAGAAAATCCCGCAATATCGGTGCCATATTGGAATTAATTTCTAATCGAATGACACGGCCGCGTCGTCTTTGTTTGAGCAAGCTTTCAAAATGCTCGACAAGGTCTTCCGCGCGCTCATCAACGGTTATCCCGCTATCACGCGTAATCCTGAAAACGCCGGATTCGGAGATCGTGAAATCCGGAAAGAGATCGGAGGCAAAATGCTGAAGCACATCTTCAATCGCAATATAGTCTTTTATCTTTTTCCCATTTGAGATTTCAATAAATCGCGGAACATTTAGTGGCACAGGCAGAACAGCATAAAGCGGATCCCGACCCTTAGCTTCTAGGTATAAAACGACCCCAAATCCGAGATTCGGAAAGAACGGGAATGGATGGGTGGGATCAATTGAAAGGGGTGTCAAAAGTGGCAATATTTGCGTGTCAAATAACTCTCGTAAGATTGTGGATTGATCGTCGGCAAGATCACCAATCTGGAGGACATTGATTTTGACTTTTGCGAGCTCTTTTCGAAGAGATTTCCAACATTTATTCTGACGCTCTACAATTTTCATCGAACGCCTGTGGATCTTGGTCAATTGTTGTGCCGGCATTAAGCCCGCTGCGCCGGGCGTCAAGATTCCGGCACTGAGCTGACTTCTTAGACCTGCGACACGCACCATATGAAATTCATCAAGATTGGACGCTGAAATAGACAGAAACCTCAAGCGTTCAAGCAGTGGCACATCCGTATTCTCAGCTTCTTCCAATACCCGCGTATTAAAAAACAACCAACTTAATTCGCGGTTGAATAATCGAGAGGGATTTGATGGCTTCACGTTCGCTTTCCAGGTCAGTTTGATCAGAGGTCAAGCCGTTTTATGTCAGGGAAACATGTGATCTGGCAAGCGCAAACTTCTCAAAAGAAATTCAAAATCAGACGTAATTTCGACTATGCCGCGTCAGCTTCCAACTGATCAGAGGTCAAAAGCGTGAACAGGCTTTGCGCATCGGGCGCCGCGCGTAATTTTGCCCGTTTTTCTTCGCGTCTAAGTTGACGTGAGACACGTGCCAAGGCTCTGAGGTGGGCACCCGCTGCATCTGATGGCGCCAAAAGAAATGCAACCAAATCCACGGGACGATTATCAACACTATCAAAGTCAAGAGGTTCAGATAGACGCGCAAAACCAACCATAACGCGATCAATCCCGTCAATACGCGCATGCGGCAAGGCAACGCCATTGCCAACTCCGGTTGACCCCAATCTTTCGCGCTCAACGGCGGCGCTTACAATATCACGCGGCGCAACATCAAGCTCATTGGCTTCGATAATCGCTTTTGCCATTTCTTGAAAAAGTTGTTTTTGTGAACTGATAGTCAGGTCAACAATTACACTTTCACTTGAATATAGGAATTCGCCCATTGGGTTGCCTCTATGCAATCTCTAAGCTGCACACATATGATACGGCTAACCCGCATTATTAGATGCAACCTATGCTGTCTTGTTCAAAGAAAGCGTCGCGCCCATAGACCTAACACTTTGAAAGGTCAAATCAGGTCTACAGCGCTTGCGTAAAATCTTAGTAAAAGGATGAAAGCTTAGTCGTCTTTTGGGTCAATCCATCCAATATGGCCATCGGCGCGCTTGAACACGACATTGAGGCCACCATGACGGGCATTGTTGAAAATAACGACCCCACTATCGGCTAGACCGAGCTCTAAGGCCGCCATGCCAGGCGTTAAGGTTCTGATTTTGCGGGTGCTCTCAGCAATCACCATAGGTTCATCACTTACGTCCTGATCCGCACTTTCATCATCATAATCCAAATCCGGCGCGATCGGGTTTTCAACAACAAATAAGGCCGCCTCTTTGGCTTTGGCCTTTTGAGAATGATCTTTGAGGCGCCTTTTATAGCGGCGTAAGCGTTTTTCCATATGGGTAAGCGACTCATCAGCGGCAGGATAGGCTTCGTGCGCCTCGCCTTGCGCTTCCATGGTCGCTCCGGATGGGAGGTGTACAGAACAAATAACCCGAAATCCGGAGCCCTCGCGCGCGACACTCACCTGGGCGTCGCCCTCTCGGTGAATATATTTATCCATCATCTCCTCTAATCTGGTTGATATGCGCTCTCTGAGAGCTTGGCTAACATCGATTCCTTTGGAGGCGATTTGGATTTGCATGGGCATCCTTTCTGATGGGTCTATCTTATTGCTCACATCTAGCAGATATTTTGGGTGATGTGTAGAAAATCCACGCCTTTTTTTCGATTCAAGCGTAGACAATGTATGAACGCGGTTAACCCAACCTTGCAAAGCGCCCATGATCTATGGCGTCAGCTTGCCATTTTACTGGCGGCTCCGCTTATCTGGTTGGCATCATCGCTTTGGCTATTCCTTGACTTTGCACGAAATCAGAGTGAATTTTCAGACTTAAGCCTCAACCTTTTGGTCCCGCAGACCTTTGCCTTTGCGATTTGGTTTCCGATTTTCCTTGGCATTATAGCCTATGGGTGTCTGCAAGCTTTGCGAGTCAATCGAAGCCGAGATGTTTTTCGCCAATCCGGCTGGTGGATCGCGGCTGGGCTATGGGGCATTATTGCTTGGGGCCTGACAACCGCCTTCGCACCAGATTCAAGCGTTGAAATGCTTGCCTCAATGATTTTCCTCCCTACCATGGTCGCCCTCGTCATCGGTATGACCAAGATCCACCAAACCCGTCACAATTTAGACGCGCTTGAGCGGGCTTTAATCTTATGGCCTATAAGCCTTATTGCTGGCTGGTGTTCATTGGCCTTTTTTGTGGGACTTAATGGCGTGGTCTGGAGCTATGTCGAACCGCTGGGATGGGATAGTGTCTGGACGGCTTTGGGGATCCTTGGCCTATCCTTGGGTTGGATCATCACGATAGTAAAGAAATGGGGTCCAAATCCGGCTTATATATTCCCGGTGATCTGGGGCCTGTCCTTTCTTACCCTGCGACACCTTTCAGACGGTGGAACAAATTTGATTGCCTCACTCTCTATTGGCGGCATTCTTGTTCTTACGCTTATGAGCGCACCGCAGCAGTCGAAATTCTTATCTACGACCACTCAGATTTCACGACCCTAAAAATTCTCAACTCACGAGCCCTATCGAAGCGGATCAAGGCCATATTGATTAGGGCCTTCAGTTCCCGGTAAAGCGTGCCAAATCAATTTTCCGATTGAAAAGAAAGGGCCAAATATAGGCAACATGCCTAAGATTAAAAATCCAGCTGTAAACCATCCAGATTGCCCCAAATCATGGAACCGACGTATCTCCAGCATAATTTTTGGGACGAAATTCACTAGAGCAAAAACGAATAGTACGAGGATCGAAATTTTTCCACTAACTGCAACCCCAGTCCAACTGGCTATGATCACATCTGTGTCTTGCGATTTCTCCAAGAAAATCACCTGAAATAATTCTACCGCACCGTCGGCCATGAAAAAGGCTGTAAAAAAGACACCCGTCATAATGGTTTCATATAGAATGTACCACCAATAGGCTGAGCGTTGCGCGCGGCCTTCCGGGTTAAAATAATTCTTATAAAAGCGTCTAACCGCCTCGCCAAAATCAAGCATCATCCAAATATATCCGCGTCAAATCCAAACGGGTCTTTTCCATAATGATTAGACCCATATTGATTGGGACCTTGTGTCCCAGGCATAGCAAACCATATCATTTGTGCGAACCAAGAAAAAATGACAAATGCATTCGCAAGTATAAACACTAAAACAAGCCAGCCTGTTTGATCAAGATCATGAAATCGACGCACTTTGATCGACAAACGTGGAAGCCAACATATCAAATAAAAAATAGCCATTGAAATCATCATGATAGCTGCTGGACTAGAATAACCGTCCGTTGCGGGGCTTCCCAAAAAAGCTTGGGCAATCACCGCCAAAATAAAAATAGAAATATAAACGATTATTTGAAACAGAGCCGACCACCAAAATTCCGCTCGCGAGGCCCGGCCTTCGAAATTTACATAATTTCGAAAAAACAAACTAATGGCTTCACCAAATCCAACCATTTCATTTACCTTGCAATCATAATCTACGCGAAAACATCGACATTGCCTTGCCCCAACGGGTTTGGACCATAGCGATTTGGACCTCTATGTGAAGGCAAGACATTTAGAATAAATTGCCAGATCGACAAAATTATAAGCAAGACAAAAAATATCAGAGCAACATAGTCAGCCCCCGAAAAAGGTTCATTCGACAGAGCGCTCCATCCAGGAAACCCACCTGTGAATTTTAGGATAAATCGGCTGATTAGCTCGACAGGGATATATGCCATTGGGATATCCAAAACAGCCACTGTGACCGCAAGCCACCCATGCCGTGCCGTATCATGTAGTCGGCGCATGCTCTGGAACAAGAGGGGGAAGAATAAAATAATTTGAACGACATTAGTGAGAGGATAGGCATCGAAATCATTCAAAACCCCATCCCATCCATGATCGACATAGCCCTCGCCAAGATTACCCGAAACCCCAAATGGCCATATCCAGTTTTCGAGAAATATAAAACCGAAGACAAAGATAGCGGTAAACAAAAATGTCCACCAATATTCAGATCGCGAGGCCCGTCCCGTAAAATCAAATTTGTGGCGCCAGAATGTTTTTATCGCTTGTATGGGGTTTAACATAGGTTTTCATATGCATTGACCCGTTAGGGCACAAGGCATTTCAAAATCCAAAATGGGCTAGTTGAAAATATCAAAATTTTGATGTTCTTTCAGGTTTCGACCATAGTCGTTTGGGCCGGATTGACTGTCCGTAACCAAGAAGATGAACAAGGCGACAGCGTAAATGAAAGCCAGAATCATTAAGACAATCAAAAGGACTTGACTGCCTGGGTAGGTTTGCCCAGCTTCAATTGAATGGGCAGTCACACCAATCGAGATAATAAAAATAATGAAAAGGAAAAACCAAAAACCAACAATCCACCATCCCGATCGACCCGTATCATGTAGCCGCCTAACCGTGACGGCGAAGCCAGGCAAAAATATGAAAATGCTATAGACAGCTGAGAGCGTCAATCCGCCCCCGTCCAATACAGGGAAAAAACGATTCAATAAATACAACACCAATCGCCCGATATAAGTCGCCAAAACCCAGTACCAAAATTCAGATCGACGCGCCCGCCCCGTAAACCCGAAATATTGCCGAAGACAGGATTGAACGGCGTCGATCATATTCATGACAAGTCTCCCCTATCGCGCAAAACCAGTTTAATCGTCAGGTCGTTTCGCCGCCAAAGCGCTCTGACCAGCCGGCGATATCTGTATCTTCGATTTTTGTAAATAAGAGCTCAGGCGGGGCAATGGGATGCTCGAGCGGAAGCGCGTCTATCAGGGTCGCACTCTCGCCAAAACGCCACGTTCGGTTTGCATCTGGAATATTCATCGCGTCCAAAATTTTGGCCGCTGCATCCGGAATAATGGGTTGGGCAATCACCCCAAACAAGGCCACAAGATTTAGCCCGACCCGCACGCCGACAGCCGCCTGATCAACGTCTGTCTTGTAATGGGTCCAAGGCGCAGCCTGTGTTAGATATTCATTCCCCGTTGCCCAGATCGCGCGCGTTTCCGCCATAGCTTTGCGGAACTCGCGCTTTTCATAAAAACCAACCAAAGCTGGAAGCCGCGTTTTTAGCTCTTTCGCGATCCAATCTTCAGCCTCACCGGCCTCGCCGCCAGAAGGCACTTTGCCGTCAAATTTGCCGGTGCAATATTTCGTAATCCGGTTCACGAAATTACCCAACACATTGGCCAAATCGGAATTCACGCTGGCTCGGAATTCTTCCCAGGTAAAGGCGGTATCTGAGCCCTCGGGCGCATTGGCCATTAAGTGCCAGCGCCAATAATCAGACGGGGCAATATCAATGGCTTGATCCATAAACACACCGCGTTTTTCAGAGGTTGAGAATTTCCCGCCATACCAAGTCACCCAATTAAAGGCTTTGAGTTCATCTACTAATTTCCAGTCCTGGTTGGACCCCATAATCGTCGTGGGGAATGAGAGCGTGTGAAAGGCCACATTATCCTTGCCCATAAATTGCACATAGCGGGTTTTATCCGCCCCCTTATCGACACGCCAATAGGGTTTCCAATCCCCGCCCGTTTGCGCGGCCCAATCCTGTGTCGCGCCAATATAGGCAATGGGGGCGTCAAACCAGACATAGAAAACTTTGCCCTCAAAGCCGTCGCGAATATTGCCGTCCTTATCAATGACCGGAATACCCCAAGCGAGGTCGCGCGTTATCGAGCGGTCTCGCAAACCTTCATCCAGCCATTTCATGGCAATAGATGTGGTCAAGGCCGGCCAATCGGCACGGTGGCTTTCAACCCAGGCCCTGAGATCATCACTGAGGACAGATTGTTTCAAATAGAGGTGATTAGTGTCTCGAATTTCAACCTCATGCGAGCCTGACAGGGCGCTATAAGGATCAATCAGATCAATGGGGTCCAGGAGCTTGCCGCAACTATCACATTGATCGCCACGCGCTTTTTCAAACCCGCAATTCGGGCATGTGCCTTCGACATAGCGATCCGGCAGGTAGCGTTGATCTGCCACGGAATAGACCTGTTGCGAGACCCGCTCTTCGATAAAGCCGTTTTCCTCAAGCGCCAGCGCGAAAGCTTGTGTGAGCTCGCGCGTGCTCTGCGATGAAGACCGTCCAAAATAATCATAGCTCAGCTTGAAATCCGCGCCCGCCGATTTTTGCTTCTCATGCATGAGATCACAATAGGCCGCGACATCCATGCCCTCGCCCGCTGCGGCAAGTTCCGCCGGCGTGCCATGTTCATCTGTGGCGCAAATATAGAGCACCTCATGCCCCATCAAGCGCATCGCGCGCGCATAGACATCGGCCGGCAACATAGAACCCGCCAGATTACCCATATGTTTGACGCCATTAATATAGGGCAAAGCAGAGGTGATAAGGATACGATCAGTCATGAGCGCCTTCTATCGTGCATTGCCCCGCATGCAAGCCATCTAGTGCAATTTGAGATGAGTAAGACTCAGAAATTGGGCCTATTTTTGCCCATTTTCTGAGTCATTTTTGGGTTTAATCTATCTCAAAATGCACTTAATCACGCAATTTGCGCAAAATCCTATTTTCAGCTACAATCTTCGAAACTGGGGAGGGAAAAATGCCAAAAATATTCAATACAAGCTGGCTCGCAGTCATTTTAGCAACCATCGTTTTTTATATGATCGGCTTTGCCTGGTACGGGTTTATATTCGAAGCGCAATGGCTTGAGGCCGCAAATATGACAGCAGAGCAAGCCGACACGATGGCAAAAGACAAAGGTGTAGCCGCCCTCATGGGATTTGGCCTGTTAATTACACTTGCCCAAGCCCTTGGAATTTTATGGATCATCAATCATGCAGGCGCCAAGCGGATCGGCACATGCCTATCTATTGCCTTTTGGGCGTTCCTTATGATTGGCGGACCGCTTCTAGCGTATGCCTGTCTTTATGGCGACTATAGCTTGAAAGGTATTCTAATCGATTACGGGCATATCTTGCTGGGTTGGCTGGCCATGTCAGTGATCTACGCCTTGTTTCGGGGTAAAGACAGTCTAGCCGCCAATCAGAATTAGGCCATCGGTAGAATTGCCCCGCGCGGTATCGGACCGATCCGCATATGCGACAGTGGTATATGCGTTCAGGGGTGATTTTTTACAGATCACCCGCTTTTAGCGCTTGCCAGACTCGTGAAGGGGCGGTAAATGCCGCGCCACACCAGTCAAGTGCCCCTATAGCTCAGCTGGTAGAGCACCTGATTTGTAATCAGGGGGTCCGCGGTTCAAGTCCGTGTGGGGGCACCATTTTTCACTTATATTTCAATAATATAGCAGGTTTGCGG
>CAYRMO010000022.1:0-30606 GCA_964425355.1 uncultured Algimonas sp.
ATGGGGCACGCAGGGCGATATTATTTTTAGAACCTCTCTCGCCTATGAAATCGCGCTTGCGCCGATGATTTCGGGTGTCATGCCATCAATGCCTAGCCGCGTGGGGGAAATTTCGGGACGCGTTGGTGCGATTGATACCTCTCCATCTCCTCAACCATTGAACAGCCAACCCCTGATAAGCTTCACGGATAATGCTCAACAAGCTGGTTGGGTTGCAGAAACATGGCGTCGCCAGGATAATAGTTTTGTCTCTCGCTTTAGTGGGATAGCTCTACAAACAGGTGATCCAAATCTAAATATTGATATATTGCTGCCTTCTCAATTGCAGCCGCCGCATAAATTAATCCTACGACAAATCTCGCCGACGGATCAGAAAATTTCTGAAATCGCGGTAAATGGGTCAAAAACGCAAAGCCTATCCCTGCCTTCTGTAAATGGTGACTATCTCATTTACGTTGATTCTCACCTCGCAGATTCAGATGGGTTGCCCATTTCAACGCGCTCAAATATTTTGAGTGTAAAACTAAGCTCGATCCCGCAACCAGCAGATGATGGGGGTGGTTCATGATGATGTCCACCTTATCTCCAGAATGGGACAGGATCGATATATTGGTCGATATTGCTCAAGAAAATCGTAAATCAGGTAAGATCAGTGATGTCTTGCTTGAGCGTTTACAAACGCAACAAAATAATGTGCTTGAATTAAGAGAAGCGGGCGATTGGAATACCTTAACAGATGAGACGCTCTCAAATCTAGAATACGATATTTTAGCCTGTATTATTGCGCCTCTGCTATCACCGCGCATCGCTTGGCTCTATCGATCTTTGCAGGGACAAAATGACAAACCCACTGCAAATTTACATTTCATTCAAGAACTTTTGAATCTCCTCCCCAAAGACATTCCCGACATGTTCGCAGCAATTAAAAAAGGATCAAAATTAGAGAAGCTGAACCTAATCAAGACGGACGGCGCGGGCCCCTTCACAAAAATTGAACCCGCATTGAAACTCACACAAAAGATCTTCGGAACGTCAAATGAGATCGTGTCCCCACCGGGCACGCATTTGATTGAGAGTCCGGCGAGTTGGGATGACCTAATATTGCCGAGGTCCCAAATGACGCGTTTGCGCGAATACCTATCCTATATTCATTGTCGAGATCTTATTGAAAATGAATGGGGCGGGCGGGCTTCACCCGGACCGGTTGCCTTATTCTGCGGCGCCTCAGGGACTGGCAAAACTTTTGCCGCCAGTGTTTTGGCAAATGCCCTGGGGTGGCCGCTTTTTCGGGTGGATCTTGGCCGGTTGGTTTCCAAATATATTGGAGAGACGGAAAAGAACCTAAACGCTTTATTTGATGCCGCCCATGGTCAAAATATGATCCTGCAATTTGACGAGGCCGATGCTCTATTCTCAAAACGGGGGGAGATCAAAGATGCCCGGGATCGCTATGCAAATATGGAAGTGTCTCATCTTTTAACGCGTATCGAGGCGCATAAAGGCCCCTGTATTCTGACGACAAATTTGAGAGATCAAATGGATGTGGCTTTCGCGCGTCGCTTTCAGATCGTCGTAGATTTCCCACGTCCCGATATTGAGGCCCGAAAAAGACTTTGGAAACGAAGCTTGCCGCCGCGCGCGCCTATGGATGATAATATGGACTTCGGTCTGGTTGCACAAAGTGTACGGCTTAATGGAGGCAGTATAAGAAATGCAGCGCACCATAGTGCTGTTATGGCCGCCCATGCGGAGGAGGCGCTCGGCCTGAAACACATTTCACAGGCCGTTTGGTGCGAGCTTTCTAAAGAAGGTCGCCCCCTATCACATAGCGAAATCGGCGATCTTGCCCCTTTTCTTGAAAAGGGGACAGCATGATAAAAATTGATCGTTTTAATCTAGAACTTCCGGAGGAAATGCGTCATCGCGCGCGTCGAATATTTGAACAGGTTTCCAAAAACCTAGAGCGCCAAAAATTCAAAAGTCGCGTAGATATAGCCAATCTGACGATTCCAGATTTAGAAATCGACCCTTCAATATCTGATCAGAAAATCGCCGACCTTATTGCGTGTCAAATCTCCTATGAAATTAAGTCTCAGGGAGGGTGCTCATGAAGTCTACCAAAGGACTCCTTATTGAATATGGCCTGAGTTTGCCGCCATTGGTGATTAGTTTCGATTTTAACCCTGAAACCATTAGCAGGACTCGCTCGGCGACGGTCAATGATTCTCAAACAACAGCAAATCGTGGCGGATATGGATTCACGACGCCGAATGAAAGCGCGAGAGCGGCTCAAGGCATATCGATGAGTGCAGAGACATTTTCTGTCAAGATTCTTTTAGATGCGACGGACCGCATGAATGATGGAGAACCTATCGCGACAGTATCTGGCATCCAGCCTGAGATAGATACATTACGGTCTATGGTTGAACCTAAAATTCAACTTACGGGCGGCATGCGTATTTTATCAGCGCTTGATTCAAGTGACGGCCAAGATGCTGCGTTTACACGCGAATTTGCATCCGTTTTGATATTTGTTTGGGGTTTGAAAATTCTTCCGGTTTTTTTGACCAGCGTGCAAATTGACGAGAAGGCTCATTTACCAAGCTTATTTCCCTATCGCGCCGAAGCTACGCTTCAAATGCAAGTCATCGAGAGCAACAACCCATTCTATAAGGTCGAACTTCTCCGTCAGATGGTTGGGAGTGCGCTAAATGTTGGGCGATTGGGCGCCAGTGTTGTCAGTGGAGTATTATAGATGAAAGACAAGTCCAGATACCGTTCTGTAAAGTCTTTTTCGCCTGACCCACGGGGCAATTCAGATTTCATCGGTGTGCGTCCACGCGATATTCCACATGTTGAAGCTTTGGCGGAACATATGGTGAAATCTGGAGAACGAGGTGAACAGCTCTCTCAGTTTTATTATAAAGAGCCTCGCCTCTGGTATCGTTTAGGGGATGCCAATAGTCGGTTTTTATATTCAGAAGACATGGTCTTAGATCGGGAAAACTCCGACGAATCTGATGTTTTGAACCGTGAAGACAGAATTGGTCGGATCATTTTAATCCCAGGCGCGAGGGATTAACATGGTTGGATTTCTTGGATTAGATGGACCCTTTCGCCAACCTGCAGGCTGTGTCATTGAGTCAGCTCCGGGCAAGGCGTTACGCAACTTTCACGGCGTTTTGACGCGCGTCAATATAGACACATCCAGAAACAAAGCCGCGACAGCGACTTTGTCCTTTACGGCTCCGGTTGATGAAAATGACAATTGGTTCATTCAAGATAGTGAAGAAATATCTGTCGGACAGACCCTAATTATTTCGGCTCGGTTTAGTCCACTTGAAGTCGTGCCGATTTTTGATGGTCTCATTACATCGCTTTCGCCCTCTTATACAAAGAACCGAGGGGAAGCCGCGGTTGAAGTACAATGCAAAGATAAAACAGTATGGATGGACCGCGAGTTTAGAAAGCGAAGCTGGTCGGTCGATGACCAGATGGATGATGTTCGATTTGTAACCGACATGGCAGCGTTACATGGCCTTACTGCAGACCCAGACAATCAAAATGGGTTAACCCAATTTCCGAATGTCCAAAATAATACAGATGCTGGCTTTATGTATGATCGAGCCTGTCGCAGTGACTATGAATTCTACATCCGTGACAACAAGATCTATTTCGGGCCTTTGAGACTAAGCGCTGACCCGCAACCCAATATAAATATTTATGCGGGCCATCAAACGAATTGTCTGGATTTTCAGCTAAACCATAGCGGCACGAAAGCTGATAAAATTATGGCAACAGTTGCAACCGAGTCAGGAGACTCGGTTGAACAAATTGAGGTTCAAAGTGACCTGGATGTAATGGGGCCATCTCCCGCCCAAAATATTACTGCGCCTTTGGGCGAAAATATTCTCTATATGACCCGTAATCGGACGCCGCATTTGGAAGATGCCGAAAAATATGCTCTCGCCCATGCCAATCGAGAGGCGATGAATAGAATTACGGCGACGGGTGAATTAGATTCGACACTCTATGCGCATATTTTAAAAGTCGGATTGCCAGTTGGCGTTTCTGGTGGCGGCAAAACTTATAGTGGTCGCTATTATGTAGACAGCGTTGTTCATGATTTTAGCCATGACGGCTACAAACAGAAATTTTCCTTAATTCGAAACGGTATTGGCGATGACCTCGACTATAATACGAGCGTTCTTGCGGGGATTTTCTGATGGGAGCTGATCGATGACAGACCCTTTCACAGAAGGATGTGATGAGAATATTCGCCAAGAATATTTTGGAAAATATCGCGGATTTGTAACGGATAATGAAGACCCTGATCGGTTAGGGCGTCTGAAATTAACTGTGCCTTCCTTACTCGAAACATCAGAATTGGAATGGGCCTTACCCTGTATGCCGTTTGGCGGATTGCCCGAATATGGATTTTTCATGATACCTGAAGTGGGCGCTCAGGTTTGGGTTGAATTTGAACAAGGCAATCTCGCCTACCCAATTTGGACGGGTACCTTTTGGCAACCCGAAAGCGAGGTCCCAGAAGAAATTAGTTCTGAAGGCCCCACAGCGCGACTGATAAAAACGCCATCCGGTCATATATTGCATATGGAAGATAAAGAGGATGCGGAAATCATCCATCTAAAACATATGATTGGTTCCGAGCTCTTGATAGATGAAAAGGGTAGCTTGGCGCTTACCGATCAAAATGGCGCAACGCTCACAATTGATGCGGATGCCGGTGAAATAATTGTCGCCGATAGCAATGGCAATACAATGACGATGAGCTCTAGTGGCACAACTGTTGAAGATTCTAACGGCAATAAAATTGAAATGACCGCCTCCGGTATTACCGTCAAAGGTCAGCAAGTCGTTATTGATGGCCAGACGGTTATGCTTGGAGGCCAAGGTGGTGAGCCCATTATTAAGGGCCAGAGTTTCTTAAGCTTATTCATGACCCACATGCACCCGACCGCAATGGGGCCAAGTGGCCCGCCTATTCCTCAGGGTGAAATGAGTACCTTGTCAACAAAGGTCTTAACGTCATGAGAGATGCCCGCTTACCTTCGATTTCTTATATGAGCTTTCCATTTCGGATTGGAAAAACAGGCGCGCAGACCTCTAATCGAGTTGCCCATATTCGAGAACAAATTGAACAGATTTTATTTACGACACCTGGTGAAAGAGTGTTTCGTCCGGAATTTGGTGCGGGTGTGAGACACCTAATCTTTGAACCAAATAATGATGTCTTAGGGGCACTCTTGCTCAGACGCTTACAGGCGGCCTTAGAACCAGCTCTAAGAGGCGAAGTTGATCCACAATCGCTCGAAATTGACGTCGCAAGTGATCCAAATCACGGCGAAAGATTAAATGTCAAAATATCATATACCCTGGCCGCCATCGGTCATCGGGACGAACTCATAGCACGCTTGGATACATCACTTTGATAGATGAGGAGAAACATGGCTGTAACGCCTGAAAATAAACTAATTTTCCACCCCCCGGATCAAACCAATTGTTTTCGGTGTGCGGAACGGGTCACGCAATTGCCGTCAACATTGCCGCCTGTTGGCGATGATTTTGATTGGCGTGTGCGAGACTTTGACGGGTTTCGACAATTCATGATGGAAGATTTGGCGGCCAGATTTCCGGAACGAAAGCGATGGACGCCTGCTGATATAGAAGTTGTTATTGTTGAAGCCTTAGCCGCTCAATTAGATCAGCTATCTGACTCAGCTGATCGGGTGTTTGCTGAAGGATTTATCGAAACGGCGCGAAATCCAGCGTCCCTTCGAAAACTCCTTTCTTTGGTTGGGTATGACTCTGTTGCCATGGCGCATGCCCAAGAGCAGATTGATCTTGATGGGACCATAAGTGCTGCGGAACAAAATGACGTTCTAGAAAATTTTTGGGAAACAAACCCTTTCGCCATGGAAACCGCGCGCCGGGCTGGGCCGCAGCAAATTCGCACACAGCATCGTATGGTATCTATAGGCGATTACGCGGAGCGCCTCGAAGATCACCCGCTTGTATTGCGGGCGAAAAGTACGACGCGCTGGACCGGAAGTTGGTCCAGCATGTTCATCGCTTTGATACTTTGGAATGATCAGAAACGACTGGATGATTTATTACCTCAGCTTGGAAGTGATCCAAATTCTGAACAATTCCGTCTCATCTCTCGGCTGAGGGCTGATATAAATAGATTTAACCGAGAGCGCCGAATCCCTATCCCAGATTGGAACCAGCCACAAACACCGCGCTCAATTTTAAGGGCTTACGTCAATCAGTATCGCCAAGTTGGACAAGAAGTTTTCCTAGATGATGCGATCCCTGTCGGCATTACGATTGTGGCGTCAATTAATGTCAGCCATAATTACTTTGCTTCAGAAGTAAAAATGGCGGCTCTATCGGCACTGGGGCGTGGGGCAGGCGGTTATTTTGAACCTGGCCGTCTCCGGTTTGGGGAAGATATTTTTGCCTCTGATATTATCGCGACTTTGATGTCTTTGGATGGTGTCGACAATGTGTGTTTGATCCGCTTCAAACGAACAGGGGCGGAATTTCCAGATGAAACCGCCTCTGGCCGAATTATATTAGACGGTTTGGAAATCGCGGTTTGCGACAATGATCCCGCAACGATCCAAATAGGCCGCGGTTATGTCACCCTACAGATGAATGGGGGGCTGGGCGCATGACACAGCCTCAAGATATTAAAGACCTAACCCGTTGGAACCGAGGTGGCTTAGAGCGATTTCGATATATTGATGGTAATGCCGTTACCTATCTTGAAGCCATGCGAGAAAATCTCGCAAAGGCCTTTCCAGATTGGGAAAAAATGTCTGAGGCCGGCGAGTTCCAAGAAAGTGATTCTATCCGATTAAAGCGTATGATTGACCAATATAAAGCTGGTCGTCAGGATTGGGGTTGGGAGATCGCGCGAACTTTATCCAGATCTATTCATATTTTGACAGAACATATGAACGCCTTTTCGAATGAAGGCTATCTGGGGACTGCGACGCAATGGGAATATATGCGCCGGATTGTTTCCATGTTGGATTATAAGCCAACACCGCCGTCCTCCGCGTCGACAAAAATTGCGATCATTGCGGATACTGAGGCCGACCCTGGTCTTGTAAAAAAAGGACTACAGGGGAAATTTGCCTCAACCGAAACAGGCATATCTTTGGTATATGAAACGCTTTCAGATATCGAAGTTGATCCGAAATTAAACGGCTTGCGGCTCAAAAACTTCGATTTTAACCCGAACGAATTTGATCCCTATATTTCCGGGACACAGTTATGGGAGGCACCTGAAAAGGCAAAAGTAAATGTCGGGCAATTGGCGGTTCTCGTGCAGGGTACCACAGCTCGCACCGTTACGATCAACCAATTCGATGCGCCATTGGTGAGTCTCACCGATCCAGATAATGTTGGGAAGTTAAATCCCTGTATAATGGGGGAAGCCCATTTACTCATTGAGCCAGACCAGGTTTATACGCCGGCCCTAAATGGTGAGAATACAGCGCTCGTTTCAGACAGTTCATTGTTTTTTCCCGGACAGGTCGTGGCTTGGGCGAAGGGCGAACAAACAGGCTTTGCGCAAATTGATAGGGTGGATGAGGGGCGTATTAGATTTGGCCAGATAGAACCTGCAGGTGAAGAACTAAAAGGTGAAGATGTAAAATTATTCCCCGCCACACTTCTAACAAAAGAACAAAGAGATATTCATGAGGCTTGGGTGGTTGGAATAGGAAATGAAAACAAAAACAAAAAGGAAATTTATGTTATCCAGGCCAATAAGGATCAGTCGTTTAAACTGGGAACAAATAAAAAAGTAACGACGCAGACCCATAGGATTCTAAATAAGCCATATGAGGCTGTCGAGGACTATAAGGCCGAATTTTTACATATTTTTGACCCTTCAGAAAGTTCACCTTTGGGGCGAGTCCTCAAGGCGGATGTCACACATGAGTTGCGGATTGAAGGCGGTATCGGCAAAACTCGGACAGGAGATTGGTTTGTTGCAGAAGATCGAAAAGGCAAGCTAAGCGCCGTTCAAATCTCAAATATCGAAGAGAAGGACGATCATTTCCTACTCAAACTCAAATCACCACCGACAGATTTATCTAATATTGAATTTCTACATGGTCCCTTTAACTATGATATTCGGCCCAAAGGACACGATAGGGATCCAGTACAAGCAAGCGTCCAAGGCCCCGTTAAACTTGATATTCCGACAGAGCTTTTGCCTGATATTTTCGTACCTGGAAAAGATGTTATTTTCGAATCCGAGTATGAAGATGGACCGGCTGCCTTTAGCGGAAAAATTGTTTTAGTCGAGCGTGTTAATAGTGTCGATGGTCAAGCTCTACCAAACCCTAAAATTACCTTTGATTTGCCAACTGCAGCGCATGATAAATTCCGGCGCGGGGAAGTCATTATCCGGGCTAATGTCATTGATTTTGGACATGGGGAAACGCAGCCCGTTTATATTCTGGGATCTGGAGACGCCTCAAAGATTAGACAAGAATATATACTCGAAAGATCTGATACGGCTTTTATATCCGATGCGCGTCTAGAAGCTGGCGTTCGGGCTGATTTTATATTGAAAGTCGAAGATCAAATTTTTGAAGAAGTGTCACGTCTGTCTGACTCTGAGAATGTCGATCCGCATTACGAAACCGAAATGACGGAGGGTGGGTTTGTAAAAATTATTTTCGGAGATGGTCGAAATGGGCGACGCCTTCAAACTGGACGCAATAATGTGACGGTGATTTACCGAAAAGGCACAGGGGGCAATGGCAATAATGTTCCACCTTATAGTTTCTCTAAAACATCCAAGCCACATAAACGCGTTAAAAAGTTGATTCAGCCATTATCGACGTCGGGCGGTCAACAGATAGAGGATGTAACGCTCATCCGTCAAAATGCACCTGACCACCTTAAGTCGCTTTCAAGAGGTGTGTCTGTAACAGATTTTGAACATATTGCTCGAAATACACCCGGTATATGGCACGCAAAAGCTTATGAAACCCATGGCTATGATTTTCGAAAAAACACGGTTGGTATGTGCGTTGTTCCAGCCAATGATGCGCCTTTAGGGCAGCTTGAGACAGACCTATATTCTCGGCTCAGTAATTTATCTTCTCCAAATATGGATTTCGTCATAAGACGATTCATACCCGTTCGGTTCTTGCCGGATATTACGGTTCGAATTAATAGCCAGCAATTTGACCCCGACCTTGTTAAAAAGCGTGTGCGCGAAGCGGTTTGGAACGCATTTAAGTTGGAAAACAGAAAACCAGGAGAGCCAATCTATAGCTCTAGCCTTTACAAAATCGTCGAAACGGTTCCTGGGGTTGTGAACTCTGATGTGAGGTTGAAATTTGAATTGGCCGTAAAGCCAGAGCCTCTAATAGATGAGGATAGATATTTATATGAAGGCGTCAGAAAAGAATCAAAAAATGGCGCGGACGTTTGGGTAATCTGGCCTTATGATTTGCAAGTTGTCTATCTTTCCAGTCCTGGTGTCATCGGCATAGAGGATAAGGAGGCACTAATATGAGTGCCTATTATAAACTTAATTCTGGAGATCGACTTTACCAATCTTTGCCAGAGATTTATCGCGAAAAAGATCGAGATTCCACACTGGCTGAAAATCAACGCCATCATCTCTATGACTATCTCCAAAGCCTTGGCGATGTTCTTGATCAAACACGCCACACATTACATCAAAATTATTTAGACCAGTTCCCGGAAAATGACGGAACGGAGCAATGCCAAGATTGGCTATTGCCATATTTTGCAGATCTATTCGCTGTAAATCTTGCGTCTCAAGATCCCGATAGCCAACGTCAAGAAATTTCAAACGCTGTGCGTTGGGCGCAGCGAAAAGGCACAATGGCCGTTATTGATGAAATTACGGATGCTTTGACCTTACAAGATGGCGTTGTTCAAGAGGGGTGGAAGCGCGTAGCCACCACAGCGCGTATTGGATTGCCTTTATTGCCCGCCATGTCGCTGGGGGAAACTGAACCTCATTATCCGGATGTCGGATCTGATACGCCACGCGATGCGGGACGCGCAAGTGTGATTTCAAGACATCCTGGCTCGCCCTCCGTTACGCCAGACCTTAGATATCACTCCAGATCAATTGAAACGACGTCTGGCAATCCAGCAGCTCAAAGCTGGTGCGAATCTAGTCATGCCTGGCAATCCACAGCCCCGAAATCGGCCGATCGACCAGAGTCAGACAAACGGATTTGGCGCCAAGTCCATCCGCAATCCGTTTCATGTGCACCTGGGTCCTATATGGATGTAAGCCAGCGCACAGTCGATATTAGAGACGCAGATTCTGAAGTTGGCCATTATCACGCAAAAAATTTACTTATTTATCTCCCGCCACCCATTGGTATGTGCTCAGACGCTTTGATCAAGTTTGCGTGGGATGATGATCTCGACACTATTATACCAGGGACAAATGGTAAAACCCGATCTGAGTTTATTGAGAAAATAGAAACCCCTGATGGGTGGACGATTTTTCGGAATAAAACAGCTGGCAGAATTGAAATTACAAAGAAAATTGATTTCAAGGACTCCAAAAAAAGAGTATTTGAGAGGCTCAGTTTTCGAAAACCTATTAAGTTCTTCAATGGATTTGGAGCGTTTGTCGATTGCTTGATTTTTGCCGTCGCGCATATTGGAGATCATGCTCAAAGCTCCGTTGGGATTGGGCCAGAAAATTTTGATCAACCAGACTTAAATTTTCAGAATTGTCTGATTAGGTCTATTAGTGCCCCTAAAGCTCTAATTCGGGGTGAGTATATAACCGTGATGCGGTCATCAAATATGAGATGGCTTCAAATCACAGATTCGATCCTCACAGGGAATATAAAATTTTCATCTGATAATTCGCCCGCATTGAAACTAAATCCGATGGACGGATCATGTATTCGGTTTACGCGATTGGGTCGCGCCAATTATAAGCTCATGCCAGTCGCAAGCCGTAAAAACAATCATCTAACAACTGATAAACCCGCATTTTACGAAACGAAATTTTGTACCAAAGGATATGGGGTTCTTAATCCCCAAACACCCTCTTCCATTTCTCAACGCGCTGAGGATGGTGGTGAATTAGGGGCATTTCATAAATGGAAATATAGCGCCCAACTCATAGCTTTGGAGCAAAAGCTCCATGAATATTTACCAGCAGGACTGCGACCAGTCGTATTACGCGATGATATATTACGTTGTCCGCCTTCCAGACAGATCAAAAAGGATTAGTCATGAAAGCAGAAATTTCAAGATTTAGGTATAAAGACGACCAGTCATTTTCAGGCATTTATTTTAAGCAGGGTCAACATATTCAAGATTCTGAATTAAATTCAATTACGACCTACCTTAAACAACAAATAGAAAACCTAGGCGCTAGGACGGCCTTTAACGGGACGCCACGCCGTGACGGACTAATCGACATTGTCGAAGAACTGCCAGAGCCTTTAAAAGGCTGGAAGGCCCGTTTTCGCCCAAAGGGAGGTGTTGTTGTTGCAGATGGTGTCGTGGCCGAAGCCCTGCCCAGACTTCAGGACGCCGCCTTTTCGATTTTTAACCAAAAATTCCTGCATGGTGACTATGATGTTCCAAAGACAGCCTTTGTCTATGTCGATATTTGGGACCAAATAAAGGATGCCTATATGTTGCCGGATCTTATTGATCCGGGACTCAATGGCGCGTTGGGTGCGTGCGTTTCTGAGCGCGTAGCGCAAGTTAAACTCTGCCAGTCCTCAGATTTGATCATGGATCCTGATCAGTGTGGAACCAAATTAAGCTTACCAAAAGTGGGGAATGGAAAATTTGATATAAAGCTCAGAACCGGTGCGCAATTAGAAGATAAATGTGATCCGTGTGCGGATCTGGTTGATATTTCACTCACCACATCCAACCTCTTATTCCGTGTGGAAGTTCATAATATTCGTTATGATGAAATGGGAAACCCGCTCGAAGTTCAACTGAAATGGTCGCGGGAAAATGGGGCGATTACGTATAAAGTACCGCCTTCAGGCACGGCGCTCCCGCAATTAGACAAATCATTTGCCTATGAGTTCTTTAATGAAGAGACCGAGCAAAATATGGGCATTCCCGCTGGTGGCTATTCCCACATGCCAGCTAGGGGTAAAATCGTAACAGATCCGGCGGATCGTCCTGCACAGGCGACGCATTACAGACGTTGGGACGGTTTCGCCAGAATTGATCTTATGACGGATGCATTGAAATCCGGATGGGATCGCGGGGTTAGCTTGTCTAAAACTGCGGCCGGATCAGAACATGGCCGGTTTGAAGTTGTAGACGAAGCTTATGTCATAAACCTCTCTGAATTTGTTATCTCTCTTGATCTTGTAGACCGCGCAATTTTGGTCGGAGATTTTTGGTTGGCTCTGGCTAGGTCAAACGCACCAGAAGGCGAAAAAATTCGTGTGCTTTCAGAGTACCCGCTTGGGATTCATCACCAATATTGCTATTTAGGCGAATTAATTTTGGAAGAAGAAGACTCCTATATCCGGATTGATCAACCCGAAGATAAAAGTCGTTTGGAATTCCCCGACCTGACCTGTTTACACGCTTCAGACATTTCTTATATGCCGCATGACTGTGATAAAATCCAAGATGCCAGTAATATGCAAGATGCGCTGGATGCTTTGTGTCAAGCCATTCCAGAATATCATACACTTAAGATGTCTTGTGGTACGGGACAATCTGGATATTTAGAGGAAACCTTCGCGTCTCAAATAAAGGTTCTGGTAGAAGATCATCATGGCCGACCAGTTCCCAATACAGATGTGGTCTTTAGCTGCATTTATCCTTATGTGGGGACTGGGCCTACGCCAAACCCTGGCACGAATATCGGAAGAATCCCCCATATTCCTATCAAAGATATTCCAAAAATTCCAATCCCACGAGATGTACCAACATTTCCAATACCACGGATACCAATTGATGGACCCCGACCGTTTGATCCTCTCGTAAACCCCGGCTTAGTCAGACGGGAGACACAGGAAACAGCTTCCGAAACAGAATTTGTACAGTCTCAATCACCTGCAAATGAGCAAGATCATGAAAATACGCCGTCAGCGCCTTCGATAAGAAACTTAGGTGTTACCCCAACCGACCTCGTACACCGGAATAATGGCGATGCGGGCGCAATCCAACTTACCGTTCGAACCGACCATATGGGCTATGCAAGCGTTTATTGGACGCCGCGGTCGGTTGAAGGTCCACGCATGGTGCGCGTCGAGCTTGCGCACGCGCCGCAAGGGGTTTCAGGCGTCCTGTTTTACTGCGGTTTCGCGGAAATCAGAAAACCAGAAAAACCAATTTTACCAAAATTAGAGGGCGTGTTTTGGAGAGCAGATAGAAAACAATACCATAATGACAATACGGTTAAATTAGATCGCGTATTAAAAGGCCTAGAGTTGCATTTTTCAGACGCGCTTAGGTCTGGACCCGATTACAGAAATGCTTTTCGGTTATTTATTGACTCTGCCCAAGACAGTGGAACTCAAAATTCAAAGCGCTCCTTCATTCAAAGCTTCGAAATTTGTTCAAACTTTGACGTCGCTGGAAACCGACTAATTGTTCAACCTAACCAAGCCTTACTCAAAGAAATTGCAAAAGAAAATAAAGCAACGGCTTGCTTGCCGCGTGGATTTCGTTTGAGGATCGAACTTGATGGGCGATTTATTTTCACAAAATCCGGTCAGAACTTTGACGCATTTGTGCCCACTAATCCAACAAGTGACAACAAATTCATTGCATTGGATTGGTCAGATGCAGGCCTCGGTCATATAAGCGAATTTAAGAGTTGGTTTTATCTCGCGATAAACAAACCCGACCCGGTAAAAGAGGTTCCAATTAATACGGTTACCAAAGAGGAGCTGGCAAAAGCAAATCTATTTAACGGAAATGAAGCCGCGCGTCTCTTGGAATTCCAACCGCATTGGGAACGTCATACGGATATATTCAAGGCTGTGAAAATCAGTGACCGCAACCGGATTGCGGATATTCAACGTCAAATCGTTTTTGACGGTTATAAACCACGACCCAAAAAACAAGATGTTTTCGTCAATCGAATGAATCAAGATGAATTGGTAAAAACAAAATTATTCACTGAAACGCAACTCAAGAAAGTTTTGGCCAATCAACCGCATTGGGAAAATATTGAGGGTCTCGTTAAGGGCTTATCAATCACCGGTACAAGCAAACGCCAAACCTTGGCAACGCGCCTTAACTTTGCAGACTACCAAGCCAAAATCCCATCTGTTAAAAAGGATGTTTTTGTCAATAAGGCGACGGACGCACAATTGCGCGCATCAAAAATATTCACAGAGAACGAAATAAAAATAATTGTGAAAAATAAGCCGCGGTGGAAAGATTTGAAGCAAATTTCAACAGCGCTTGACCTATCGCCCAGCCGAGATTTTAGAGTTCAAAGTCGCCTCCGGACCCTTAATGCTCGAATTTCATTTGATGGATATAAAGCGCCCCTGGCACCCAAGCGGGATATATTGGTCAATAAAATGCGCGAAGATCAATTGGTCAATACGAGATTGTTCAATAGGCTACAGGCGTCTCAAATTGTCAAAAGCCAACCACATTGGGATAATGAGAAGATCTTATTCGAGCGGTTAAAAATTTCGAATAGTATAATTAGGGCTAGATTGTCTCCGCGATTAAGTTTCGATGGGTTTAGGAAAATTGTTCTGGCTAATCCACGCGTAATTGATGGAATCAAGATTACGAATCCAAACACAAAAGTTGTTAGCCCGCCGGTAATATTCAATCCTGTTGTCATGAATCCGGCCATCCTTAAAAACGTTCAATTGAACCCGATCCCTGCAAGGGTGGATACACGGAAACAGGACGTCAAAGTCAATATTTTCAATCTTGACCAACTCGTTGGCAGTGGCGCGTTTGATAAAAATGAAGCCGCCAAAATCCTGGCGAAACGACCACAATGGAAAGATGTGAAACAGGTCTTAAAGACGCTCAATATAACGGATGCAACGCGAACCTCCGTTCTAGAAAGGCGTCTGAACTTTGAAGGCTTTGGTCGGGGCGTGCCCGTTAAGGAAACCCCGAAAGTGTCCATCAATAAAGGGACGGAAAAAGAGCTTCTTTCGGTTCCGGGTATATCGAGCCGAACGCAAGCCAGAAAAATTATGGCAGCACGGCCTTATGACAAAATTGAGGACCTTAAAAAGGCTGGTCTAAGATTGACGCAGATCAATAAAATGAAACCCCATCTGAAGCTCTAGAGCAGAACTGATGGGCGTTCATGCGACACAGCTAAAGTCTGGTTCAAAAACTGGCAATGGGGCAGGGAAACCTGCCCGTCAGTCCAAGGCTGTCGCCAATATTTTGCGCGGAGGCGTGCAGCCTAAACTCAAAATTGGGGCGGTGAATGATCCGGCTGAAATAGAAGCTGATCGCGTTGCTGATCAGGTCATGCGGATGCCGGCGCCGCTCGCGGCTGCGGCGCCAGAGGGGCCTCCGTCAAACCCAATCCCGCCAAACTCCAACGGCTCGGGATCAAATGCAGGTCCGAAGATCGTGCAGCGCAAATGCGCGGCCTGTGATGACGAGAAAGTCAAACGCAAAGCAAAAGCGGATAACGGCTTCAAACCACCCATTATTCGGCGTCATAATGATGGAGGAGGTGGAGGCAGTGGCTTCACGGCGGACCCCCAAACAAGCTCTGCCATTAACAGCCTTGGCTCCGGCACACCGCTCCCCGCGACAGAGCGCGCCTTTTTCGAACCGCGCTTTGGACAAGATTTATCGAGTGTAAGAATTCACACGGGCGGCACAGCCGACACAGCCGCCCGCGCGATTAATGCCCGCGCTTTTAGTTTGGGTAATTCCATTGCGTTTGCGAAGGGTGAGTATCAACCCGGTACGCAGTCGGGGCGTAGCCTGATGGCGCATGAGATTACGCATACTTTGCAAGGGGGTGGGGTCTTAGGGCGTCGTGCGACTTTCCGTGACCCTGATATGGGGGTGGCTGGACCGTCTGTTTATCAGATTCAAAAAGATGAAATTTTGTCTCAGCTGGCTGTAGATAGCGTCAAGAAATTTGGCCGAAAAATTACACTTGATCAACTCAAGGCATACAATCCGGACATAAAGCACGATGATCTAAAAATCGGGCAGTGGATATCCCTAATACCCCATTCACGGAAAAATCTGGAATATTTGGGCCCTACTTGGAAACCTTTTGTCGAGCCCGGAATTGTTTACAAAGACAACGGCGTATTTGCTCACGATTATCCGACTTCAACTTCAAAAGTTAAGCTCATCCAAAATACAAAAGTCACCATTATTGCTCATCAACCGGGCCCCGATGGAGAAGTGGGTTGGTATGCAGTCAATGTTTCCGAAAATGGCGGAAAGAAAGTCGTTTACGTCTGGGACAGCCATATATGGATTATCCCACGGCAAATTCTAGGTGCAAAAATTTATAAAGTAAAACCTACGGATACGGTTCAAAAAATTGTTGAAAGCCAGTACCCCAAAAAAACATTCGATAAATGGGGTGGAGATAATCGTTATGCCGTAAACGCTTTAGTTTATTTCAATACTAAAATTCCGCACAATTCAGGAAAAGCCCGATCAGGTGTGTTTAAAAAAAATCTATCCGATAGTTGGGCGAAAGCGAAAGCAGACGAGGGAATCTATATTTGGATTCCGACCGCAAGTTATCTCAACTCTTTGAGAGATGAAGTTCGCGAAAATGGCGCCGGAAGTGGGTCTATTTCTTATGACCTTTTCGAAAAGGCCAAAGATGTCGTTTATGATACCGGCGCACGCACACTCGGGTTTCTTGGTGGTTTGGTGCATGGCTTTTTCAAGTCTTTTTATGATCTGATAGTTGACGCTGTCAAAGGCATATATGATTTCGTAAAATCTATTTTTGATGGGACATTAGTTCCCAAACTCCTGAAGTTGTGGGAAAGCATCAAATCTGGCGAGTTATGGGCCGGGCTCAAAAAATATGTGAAAGACAAATTTAATGAGTTTTATGCGGACCTAACAGGAGACAATCCCTGGAAGTCCGGACATGCCGCCGGTTTCGTGGTTGGTTATATCGTCGCTGAAGCTGTTATGATGTTTTTTACCGGCGGCGCGACAGCGGCAGCTAAAGCCGCGCTGACAGCCACAAAATTTGGCAAGAAAGTCTTGGACATCGTTAGCAAAACGAGCAAATTAGTAAAAGCGACCCAGATCGGAGGTAAGGCTGCCAAAGTTATAAAGCTTGCTGGGAAGGCATTCAAAGCGGTCGACAAAGCTCGCGCATGGGCGTTAAATGCGCTTTTGATTCCGGCGAAATATGCTCTGAACATGACGCGAAATGGCATCAATAAACTTCGGACCCTTCCTGACGGAGTTCTAAATAAACTAAGAAATTTACTCCCTCATCAGAAACGCGATGCATTGCTGTGTAACTCGCCATGCCAAGTAGATTTAGGTCACGTAAACCGTAGTGTAGATCTTTACAGTCCTGGAAAAATACATTCTAGGATTCCCGCTCAGAATGACGCTATAAAAAGGGCGTTGAGGAAAACAAACGCGAAAGCTACAAAATTTTCTACGGAAGGCAGTCCAATATTCAGGCGTTTAGATTCAAATGGAAAGCCTAAAAGTTCTTGGTACTATATTGATAAAAAAGGGGCACAGCAAAAAATCAAAAAATCGGAGTTCGACCCAAGTTCTGTTTCAAGACTTCCCCGAAAACATGGCAAATGGGTTGGAGAGCCTGGAAATGGAGAATGGTTTTCTGACCTGCAAGATGTATTAGATATCACAAAGGGAAAGCCAGTGGTATTTAGGAATAATCGACCAGATTTCTCTCCATGGAAGAAAGGTGATGTAAAATTTAGGCCAGGTGTACTAGATGGAACGGACGCAGATTTCGATAAAGTGTATATAAAAATAATGAAGCAAAAAGGGCTTAAAAACAAGACTGCTGCTAAAAATCTTCTACGAGAACAGGGGTTAACACCACATCACAAGAGTAATACGCTTATTGAGTTAATTCCTACAAAATTGCATAGTAATATCCCTCATGTTGGATCAGCTTCAGATATGCGAAGAGGAAATTAGAATGAAACAAATTATGGAAGAATTGGGTATTTTGCGAATTGAAGACAATAAATCTGCTAAAGTCTTTACTCGAAAAGATATAGAGACAAAGATATCTAGAAAATTAGACGAAAATTATTTGATGTTTTTGGAGTATATTAAGGACGCATCATTATTTGAACGGAAACCTAAAATACGGCTTAATTCTGGTTTTTTAACGAGTGTTTTACTAATGTTTGGGTTGAGAGATGATGAAAATGGCATTGTATATAATTTCTTCAAATATAAACGATTGAAGTTTTTGCCGAAAAACAAAATCCCGATAGGCACCTCTCCTGGCGGGGACTTATTTTGCTATAATATTGATGACTCCTCTATCTATTATTGGCGACATGACGAACCAAATTCAAAAACAAACCCAGAATTCCTATCAGATGGATTTATTTCTTTTTTGAATTCGTTTGTCGAAGACAACGACGAAACAATAGAAAAAATTGATGATGAAATCGTAGACTTTAATTTTGATTTTTAAGGAATGAGCTTTGTTGATCGGAACTCAATGTGTCATCCAATGATTTCAATTTAGAGAGGGTAATAAAATGCAGACATTTGCGCGGACGAATTTCAAGCACAATTTATCTTTAATAAAAAAAACCTAGAGCGGCGTCTAACAAAGCTGTAAATAATATATTACGCGCAGGGGTTAAGCCCAAGCTGAAAATAGGTGCCGTCAATGATCCAGCAGAAGTTGAGTCTGACCGCGTCGCTGATCAAGTTATGCGTATGCCCGCGCCCGCAAATGATAGCCCGGCGATCTCCAACTTGAATAGCGGTAATAAGGTTCAACGCAAATGTGCTGCATGTGGCGACAAAGAAAAAATTCAACGCAAAGAATTCCCTGATATTGTGATGAAATCATCGCGTGAGGATGGCGAAACCGCTGCAAGCCCCGAGGCGAGTTCAGCCATTAACAGTCTGGGTTCTGGTATAGCTCTTCCCGCCTCAGAGCGTGCCTTTTTCGAACCGCGGTTCGGAAAAGACCTCTCTGACATTCGTGTGCACACAGGCGGGACTGCAGACACAGCTTCAAAGTCTATCAATGCCCGCGCCTTTAGTCTTGGAAATAATATCGCCTTTGCCAATGGTGAATATCAACCTGGCACTTTTACTGGACGCACCCTTATGGCGCATGAGATTACACATACGTTACAGGGACAGACAAAGGTAATGCGACAAGAATCTGGGGGCGGTAGCGAGTCTGACTCTGGCGATCCTTTTCCTAGCACCGGCAAATCCCCCGCGGATATAGATGACTGCACTGTTATACTGGGTGGTCGTGGAATTGAGTATTGGGCTGGATTATGTGTGGGCGAAGGCGACTGGTGTGCTGGTGCCCGCCATCTCTACATTAATTATTATAATGATGCGTCAGACTATGGAGTAATCGAAGCCGGGCTTACTTCTGGAGGCTCTATAACTGGAGCCTGGATAAAACCTGGTAGTTGGGAGAGCAGAGGTGTCCAATGGGAATTACATCCTTCTGATTGCGAAAATTTTATACATCGGCTGAAAATTAACACGCGAACCTATGATAGAGCAGGTCATAGTTATGACCCAACAGGTGGACCAAATAGTAATTCATTCGCCGAACGCGTCCTTCGAGAATCAGGTATCAATATATGGTTGTCTCCATGGCCTTATGTACAAGTAAATTATTGGGATTGATATTTGGAGATTAAATAAAAATGTGCTATAGAAATTTCAATATTTAAAAATTATTTGGGCGCAAAAATATGCAAACATTTGCGAAATCAAATATCTCCCCAAAATTCCATGATGCGGTCAAGGCGGGCGGGGCATCCAGTAGAGCTGTAAATAATATTTTACGCGCAGGGGTTCAGCCCAAACTCAAAATCGGCGCTGTGAATGATCCAGCCGAAGTCGAAGCTGACCGTGTTGCGGATCAAGTAATGCGCATGCCAGCGCCTGCAAATGAAGGCGCGCAAATTTCTACCAAAGCAAACCCGAGCGATATAAATCGGAAATGCACAGATTGCGGTGAAGAAGAAAAAATTCAACGCAAAGAAACCCCAGACATTCGCATGAAGGAAACGGGTGGTACGGGTGGCCATACAGCCTCGGCAGAGGCCAGTGCAGCGATTAATAGTCTTGGTTCGGGTACGCCGCTTCAGGCGTCAGAGCGGGCCTTTTTCGAACCGCGGTTCGGACAAGATCTCTCTCACATTCGTGTTCATACTGGCGGAACTGCGGACGCCGCGTCGCAATCAATAAATGCACGCGCCTTTAGCCTTGGGAATAATATCGCGTTTGCAAGTGGCGAATATCAACCCAGCACACACTCTGGTCGCACGCTTATGGCGCATGAGATTACCCATACGTTACAAGGAGATGGGAAGGTTAATCGAGTTGTCAGAAGAGCGTATGAAGAACAATATGACGATGATGGTCCGGACTGTAGTGCCAGCCATAGGTCCTATGCGCCTACGGCCTCAAACTGCAATGCCTATTCTCGAAACGCGTGGTGGTTGCCGACCGCATATGTATGGAATGCAACATGTGCTTGTTTACATACACCAAATACTAAAACTGCGAATTGCGTGCGGCACACCCTCCAAGATCGATTGGAAAGAACACCGAGAGCTATTAAGCTTACCGCATTAGCCATGAAGCCTAAAGAAATTTCGGACCCCCCAGTTTATCATGCATTTGTTCAATCTGTTCTGACTCCATTAATTTATACGGACCACGTAATAGCGTATAGAGATTGTTGTTGCACGCATGGGCCGGCCCCTTACCCCGCATGGATGGCCGTCGCGACTATACCCGTTATTCCTTGCAGTCTAGTTGGAACCACTATTCGTTACCTTGGCGGATCATGTCATGGTACCACAGGGTGTTGGTAATTCTTAAAACACAAGTTTATTTTCCGCCAGAGAAATTATCTGGTTTTGGAGTCATTTAATTCCCTTGGTTGAGACACGAAAATATGTTATAATTAACTGGAATTTTATTGAACTATTTTCAGGCGCAAAATTATGCAAACTTTTACAAAATCAAATATTTCTCCCAAATTTCATGACGCAGTTAGAGCTGGCGGCGCTTCTAACAAAGCTGTAAATAATATTTTACGCGCAGGGGTTCAGCCAAAGCTCAAAATTGGTGCGGTGAATGATCCGGCAGAAGTCGAGGCGGACCGTGTTGCGGATCAAGTTATGCGCATGCCAGCGCCCGCAAGTGAAGGCGCGCAAATATCAACAAAAGCAAACCCGAGCGATATAAATCGGAAATGCACAGATTGCGGTGATGAAGAAAAAATTCAACGCAAAGAAACCCCAGACATTCGCATGAAGGAAACGGGCCGCACGGGCGGACATACAGCCTCGGCAGAGTCCAGTTCAGCGATTAATAGTCTAGGATCCGGCACGCCGCTCCCGGCATCAGAGCGTGCCTTTTTCGAACCACGTTTCGGACAAGACCTCTCTCACATTCGTGTGCACACAGGGGGGACGGCGGACACCGCGTCGCAATCAATAAATGCACGTGCCTTTAGCCTCGGGAATAATATTGCTTTTGCAAATGGTGAATATCAGCCCGGCACGCAGTCTGGCCGTATGTTAATGGCGCATGAGATCACCCATACGCTGCAAGGGGACTCTGCTTCTAAGATTAGAAGATATTCGCATGAAGATTGCGATATGGCGCTTGATTTGCGACCACATATCTGGCCGGCTGATCATTTAGCTAAAAGTATGGTCAATGATGCTATCGCAGCCCTTAGTGCACGTACTGTAACCACAAGAACCAAAGGTTTGCTAGATAGACATTTTAATGACCATAGTGCGTCAACAATTTCAACTGTGCTTGGCGTGTATCGGAGTATCCAATCTACCTTTTCCGCCGACAACTATACTTATGAATGTGAAGATGAATGCAGCGGAACATTGGGGTATGTATACTCGATATGGACAGATATCCACTTATGCATGAATAATCTTCGAGGTATGCCCAATAAGCAAATTGCGGGGATCATGGTCCATGAGTTTTCTCATTACTCGGCGGGAACGGACGATAACGTATATTATTTTTATCATGGAACAGGAAGTGCACCATCTACCCTATCTATATCTGATGCGGTAGAAAATGCAGATAGTTATGAAGGGTTTTCATTTAATATATAACAATTGAATAGCCGTGTCCGATACTGGATATACTGTGCGGTCTAAATACACTTTACCCTAACCCCCATCTCTCTCCTCCGCCCATTTCTTCGGGCTCGTTTCGAACCAGCGTTTAAAGGCGCGGTTAAAGGCGGGTTGGTCATTATAGGCGAGGGCTTGCGAGATTTCTGCAAAGCTTTGCCCCGCTTCATATAGCTCGAGGAACATTTTTATTCTGACCGCATCTGTGCGATCTCGAAAACTGCGATCGGGATCAGCCAGCTTGGGTCTGATTTTTGACCAGTCTTGCCCCATGCGACGTGATACAGTTTGCGTTGTCACGTGACCTGCATCAATAGATCCGCGGATCGCAGCATTAAGCGCCGCTTCTTGGCTGGCTTGCGCGGAATTTGCGCCTAAAAGTTCATCCAATTTCGCGCAGGCGCGCATAAGCTTTTCAGGATCATATGTCGGGGAGACCTGTTCCATTGCTTTGTGCGTAAATTCAAGCGCGGCAAAGCGGCTATTGGGATCAAACGTAACAGGGCAACCCAGCAAGTCTTCATAATCACTTTCATTAGCGGGGGTTTGATACGGTAAAATTAGGCCTCCAAAATCTTCGCCAGAGGACCAAGATAACCAGCGATAAGAGGTGCAACTTGACCCCATAACGAGCTCAATCACGTGTCGATATGTCTGGTAATCACTGTCATATGGATAAAGGCGCGCAAAATGCCTGTTTCCAATTTGACCATGTTCAATTTTTCCAAGGTCGACCGCGAGTTGTTGATAGGCCGCATTCATTTCTATGACTTGAAAAAGATCTTTGCAAAAGCCGTATATACTTCCTGTTTTCGCAAAGGTCGAAATCCGGAATTTATGCCCAACTCGCAACCCGATTATTGGATCATTCAGCGTTGCAGCCACGTGACCCAGTAAAGCTGCCAATTTTGAAATGGGCTGTCTTTGCAAGGGGTGTGTTGCCCAATCCGGCGGCAACTTCAGAAAACTATCGGCATCGCGTCTGGAAAAACCAACAGTCTCAATCACGTCTAAGAGCGCGCCCAAATAGAGGTGCGACAACGTATTTTTCATATCCCAATGCGCTCCCTCATCTAAATGCCCAGGTTAAAAAAATTCAAAAGGAATTTGAATTTGTCATTTATGGGCTAAATTATTTGTCATTTCAATCAATAGGACAAATTGGCGCAAAAAGACAAATTACAAGCACATAATCTGACAAGCCATGGGAATATTCAAGGGTTATGAAACTCAAAGTAGAGAATTTCACAGTTCGATATAATATAGCGGGGCGCTCTATTGTTTTTTACTGTGAATCTGGACCAGGTTCGAGGGGGCGTTTTCGGGCCTGGTCATTTTTTTGCTATTTTTTCTTTATTGCGAGCGGAAGATCCTGAAAATTACCAGCCCGTTTTTGTTTTCCAGACATCATGGCTTCCATCATCTCAGTTGGTATCAACATAGACATATTCCATATGGCAATATTATCCAGACTATCTTCTGTGCTGTGATCGCGGGAATAGGTAATGATGCGTTTGCACCCATAGACGGCTAAGGGTGGCTTTGAGGCGATCTCTTTTGCAATGCTCATGACGGCGTCGAGCATTGTCTCCTGATCCGAATAGACCTCATTAAAAAGACCGCGGCTTTTGCATTCTTCCGCATGCATTTTTCGTCCCGTATAGGCGAGCTCGCGCACAACACCTTCGGGCATATGATTAAGAATACGTGGGAAGGTGCCGACATCTGCAGTCATTCCAACATTAATTTCGTAAATTGTGATAAAACTATCCTCAGTCCCATAGCGCATATCACAGGCCGTCGTCAGGTCGACGCCGCCCCCATAACATCCGCCTTGTATGGCGGCCAAGACAGGGATGCGACAATCTTCGAGGACAGAAAGCGCCTCTTGTAAGCGCTTAACCTGAAGGTAAAACCCGGCCCCATACTGTGGATGATTTTTGTCTTGTGTGCCGCCAATATCATTTTGGAACATGCCAATATCGATCCCAGCGCAAAAGACGGGCCCCGTCGAAGACAGGACGATCGCGCGCGCTTTTGAATTTTCATCAATATCTTGAATGATCTCTGGTAGCTCTGTCCAAAACGCAGCGATCATCGCATTGCGCTTTTCCGGACGGTTTAAAATAATATGAGCGACATTGTCGGCAATGGAGACGTCAAAACATGTATAAGCCATATGATTTGTCCTAGAGTTTAAATAGCGAGGCCTGGGCCGGGTCTGATACGCCTTCTAATAAGGCTTTATAAGTCTTGAGCACGTGACCGGCGCCTGTTGATTGGGTAACATTGAGCCAGTTCGCAGCCCCGTCACAAAAAGGCAGCCACTTTCCCGCCAAATTCTTGGCAAATCCGTCAGACCCCCAATCTTTAAACCTTAGCTTGGCGCGATCTGGTGCAAAGAACATGACGGGCTTTGCCGATAGACCCGGAGAGGGCGGCCTTTTGCCGGTCCAATGGGATTTTCCAACCATGCAATTATAGACAATATTTTCCTCAAAATGGTCGTATACAGTTTTCATGACGTCCCCATTTCCGGCCATGTCCACAATGGCGGTTCTCACATCCGGATTGAGGTCTGTAATCGCGTCATAGCTTTGGACGTCATCATAAAAACCGGTGTCGTTGACAAAGACCTTATTCTTCTCAGAGGTAAGGCCAGCCACTTTAATACGGCCACCTTGTTTCAGACAAAATGCGGTCCCGAGCGCGGTTTTTGAAGAGGCGGATAGTAAGAGGACTTGCTCGGCACCAAAAAAGTCATTGTCCTGCAAAAAATCATCAATCAAAAAACTTGTGGTAAAGAGCGGTCTTAAAACGGGTTGTAGCTCTTTATGGGCACCAAAACTGGGATCGGCTTTCGTATAGATATAACTATTATAAACAGAATGCAGATTAACCCTATGATCTTGCCCGTCCTGAAAGCCAAGCGGGTTAAGCTTAACGGGTTTGACGTCAATACTGTCTGCGACAGGGAAGAAGCCGTAAATTTCTGTCCCGACCTCAACATCCGGACACAGGCTTTCCTCGACAATTCCGTAACCCCAAACCGGCATTCGGCCCATATTTTTTAGACCAAATCCATAGGCCTGTGGGTCAAAATATTTCCAATAGCCGATTTGCTCACCTGCAATCATATAGGTAATATTATTGGCCGTCAGAGCCCATGGACCGATTTTGACGCGGACCATGCCGTCCGAAAGCGCAGCATTATCAACATGAATTAAGGCCGTGTCGGTTGGGTCAGATTTATTTACCAGCAGAGTTTGCATCAAATACTCCAAGTGCATCACACGCGATTAAGAGCTGTCCTTCAAGACCCGCTTTGCGGTGTTTATGGATTTTACGATACGCCTCTGAGCTGACCGTTTCAAACATGGTCTTTGCATCAGGATAGCGAAATATGGCGACCTTGTCCCATTCGCCTTCGCCTTGCCCAATCAACCAAGCGCCGATCTCGCCGCCAAATACAGAATAGGCGCCTTCAATATTCAGCGAAGCGACATAGGCCCCAAAGGCTTTGGCATAGCGCCCATAGGCTGCTTTGCCCGAAATATCCTCGCCATCATCATAGGTCGCACGGGTCTTAAATTTTAACAGATTGAGCATGTAAACTGGCTCACCCTCGGGATGTTGCGCTAGGAACGCCTGAACTTGCTCAGGCAAGGGTTCAATCGCATTATTCGTCATTCTTGATATCCTGGATTTTGAGTGATGTCGGACACAGATTTATCTAACCAATCTTGCGGGACAAAGAAATCCGCCATAAGCGGCCCGTCATAATCAGGCGCTTGATAGGCATTAAAATCTGTTGTGCCGGTTTCCTTAAGAATAAATTCGTCAATAATAAACTGCCCCGTATAGGTTTTTGCATCCTGATTGAGCACGACATAAGCCGCATCCGCGACAATTTCGGGTGTACGGCTCATACGGGCCATTGAATCCCCACCCAACACATTGCGAACAGCTGCCGTATCTATGGACGTCATCGGCCAAAGCGAATTGACCGCGACCTTGCCGCGAAATTCTTCTGACATGCCGAGCGTGCACATAGACATGCCATATTTCGCCATTGTGTAGGCCGTATGATTTTTGAACCATTTCGGGTTCATATCCAGCGGCGGGGCGAGATTGAGAATATGTGGATTTTCTGATTTTAATAAATGCGGAATACAGCTCTGAGAAACCAGAAACGTCCCGCGCGCATTGACCTGGTTCATCAGATCATAGCGCTTCATAGGCGTCGCCACTGTCGGCGTAAGTGAAATCGCAGAGGCATTATTAATACAAACATCAATACCGTCAAAGCGTTTAACGGCTTGTTCGACTGCATTTTTGACCGTGTCTTCATCGCGTATATCGCAAACAACGCCCAGCGCTTGCCCGCCAGCTTTTTCTATCTCGGCGGCGGCTGTATGGATTGTACCGGGTAATTTAGGGTGGGGTTTATCGGTCTTTGCCGCGATGACTATATTGGCGCCGTCACCCGCGCATTTTTTGGCAATTGCCAATCCTATGCCGCGCGATCCGCCTGACATGAAAACTGTTTTACCCTTAAGTGACATAGGGACCTCCAAATGATTCCATCTTGTCTAGAGAAGGGCGTTGACCACGGCAATGATTTGATTCTGAAACTCCAATAAACAGGATTGATTAGTAATTGTTCGTGGCTCGGTTAGTGGGGAGTCAGCTTTCCTTTGCCGATCGATTCACGGCCTTACGTTTTTTGTTGTTAAAATTATACAGGCGGGGCTCAAGGCGAAACATTGAAAGCGTCTTTATGCCTTCCCCTCATGAAGGAATTCCGAGTTTGTAGTTTCGGAATTTTTATCGGGTTTAGAGAGAGTGAATATATAAGCTTCTCCATGCAAGGGAATGACCTTTGTAAGGGTTAATTCATCCAGTAGAAAATGAAATAGGTAAAGCTTGGGGATGAGTTTTGGGATGAGTACAATCAAACATTTTTGGTTTAAATCTCTGCTGATTTTGGCAGCGATATTGACAACCTCTATTTCTGCAGACGCACAAACCTTTAACGGCGATGCCCAAGATAATACGTTTTCGGATGTAGTTGGCGAATCAAATACTTATTTTGGTCGAGGGGGGTATGACCACGTAATTTTTGAAGGCTCTGTTGCTAATTATGGTTTTTTCCGTACTTCGCATCGCGTTGTTCAAGTTTGGAACAGAAATAGAAAAAGAGATATCTTGGATAAAGTTGAAGGGGTCAGCTTTACACAGCAAGGACAAATTATTGACCTTAAAGATATTTTTGCCCCTCTTGCAGGCGAACTGAATGTCAGGGTTTTTTACGGAGCTGAAACTGACGATATCTATCGCGGCTTTAGCAGTCACCGAGCTTTCTTTTCTGGCAATGGAGGTGTGGATAGAGTGAATTATCCACATAAGGCAGAACAATATAGTTTCGAAGAACAAGCGGATGGCATGGTTTTAGTTACAAAACCAAATGGAGACGTCGATCGTTTAAACTCTATAGAGATATTATTCTTTATCGGCGAAAACGCAGCTTACGATATTGACGACTTACTTCATGATCCTGTTGAAGATATTGATATTGAGGAAGAAGCGCCAGAAGATAGTGATGGGGCCGAAGACCCAAATAAACTCTATCATTTTGGCGAAGCCGTTAATCTAGTAGGGGCGAATATTGCCTGGAGTACGAATAGCCGTTTCTCATCTGATTTTGGGCGTAGTGACGGGTTTAGAAATCCAAACACAAACCTTATAGACTTTCAGGCTAAATTTGATGAAATCGCTAGGAATGGTGGAAATTCGGCGCGCATTTGGCTTCATACGACAGCGCAGATTTCACCTCACATCGAACCAAATGGACAGACGGTTGGATTGTCCCGAGAGTTAAGCAATCGACAGGTTGTCGATCAAATGAAACTGGTCCTTGATAGTGCGTGGGATCGTGGGATTCTTGTCACATTTAGTCTCTTCTCATTTGATATGGTTTGCGATCGTTATCAGAGAGAATTTGGATATACGGGATCCATGTTCCGAAATCACGAAATGCTAACCACGCAACGACAGGCCTATTTTGACACAGCTTTGACCCCAATGGTCGCGGGTCTGAAAGATCACCCCGCTCTATTTGCTTATGAGATATTTAATGAGCCCGAAGGGATGTATGAGACTTATATGTTTTGTGACACGGAATTTCCTATTATACATGAAGATGCGGTCCGTTTCGTGAATGAAGCGGCGGCTCTGATACATGGCTTAGATTCAAATGTTAAAGTCACGACCAGCACACATACAGAATTATATAATGATTTCACCAATGAAACCCTCACATCTCTAGACGGCGCAAAGCCCGAAGGTATTTTAGATTTTCTTGAGCTTCATTGGTATGAGGGATGGGCAAAAGACCCCTATACGACGCCGAAAACGGATTATGATCTCGATATTCCGATCATCATAGGGGAGTACGCTGTGTACCAAGCTAGAGGGACATCCGATAATCCGTCAGAAGATTCAATTTCTGATATTTTAGCCAATGGGTTTGCTGGGGCATGGCCTTGGTCATTGGCAACCGTAGACAACGCGTCTGATATCCTGGCCGCTATTAACGCGGCTCAGCAAACGCCAATTGATAAGCAGGCTATTGAACTGTGTATCAGAGATAAATCTCCAAGCTGTTATAAGCGATAAGCAATAAGTAATAAACTTGGGGGTCTTGGAGCTTTAACATCCTAAAGTCTGCCTAAGAACTGGATATTGGGGCATAAGGGTTGGAGGTGAACCCTGAAAATCACAGGCTTGGGTCTAACCCCTATCCAAATCCTTAACAAACATGATTGATCAGCCCTTAACGCGCGACTCACCAGAATTTAAGCCTCTTTCGATATAGAACCGCACAAAATAATGGTGGGCTGAAAGGAATTTGCCATGAAGGTAGGGATTAAACTTGCAGGTGTGCTTCTATTAGGAAGTTCGCTCAGCGCGTGTTCAATGATCGGTTGGGGCGACGAAAATGATCACTTAGGTGGTTACTATCATAGTGAACAATCTGGATATGCTTATGGTGGAACGACAGATTGTCAGCCAGCCCCAAGCTATCAATCCGTTGTTACACAATCAAACTGTCACGCGGTTCAAACTCCAGCTTATACGCAGGCGGGTCATGCGCAAACGACGCAATATCAACAGCCTTATAGCTATCCGGTTGAGGCAGCTCCCGTTTATTCTCAGGGTGCACCTGTCTATGGTCAAGCGCCAGCGGTTCCAGCCTATGCGGCGCCAAGCGCATATGCAGGACATCAGGGCCTAAGAGGCTCTGCACAGTCGCCGCAATCCTATCTCTATGGGACATTGGGCGGTGTCTTATATGATACAAATACAGACCTTTATGGTATTCAGGGACGTCTGGGCTGGCAATCCGCGAGTTTCTTCGGCGCAGAAGTCGAAGGCTCTTTTGGCGTCACAAGCGACAATGATGATTTTGATTTTGGTACGGGACTCGTTCCAGCCGAAACACGTGTCGACAATCAAATCGCGGCTTTTGCAACAGCGCGTTATCCAGTCGGTCAAAAAATCGATTTGATCGGCCGTTATGGCTATCACCGGACAGAGCTTTCTGCTGAAGCGGATGTAATGGGCGCAACGGTTGAGGATGATTTCACAACAGACGGGATCGCATATGGTGCTGGTGTTGAGTATAAATTCTCACCGGTAACCTCTGTGCGTGCCGATTATACGCGCTATGATTTGGACGGCCCTGATTCAGATTCTGTATCACTTGCGATTGCCAGAAAGTTCTAAGAAGCAAATTCTAGGAAGAAAATTCCGGAATAAAAATATAAGAGGCCTCTTTTTTAAGCGGCCTCTTTTTTTTGTTGGGCCCAGAGTTGGGCGTAAAGGGTCTTTGATTTTAATAAGTCTTCGTGACGGCCACGTTCTTTAATGTGGCCGTTTTCCATAACGAGTATCTGATCCGCATTGACAATTGTTGATAGGCGGTGCGCAATGACAAGGGTCGTCCGGTTTGATGCAATCCGGTCCAGGGCCTGTTGGATCTCGCTTTCAGTCGAACTATCTAGGGCTGATGTCGCCTCATCCAAAATTAATATAGATGGATTTTTCAAAAGCGCACGCGCAATCGCAACTCGTTGTTTTTCGCCTCCAGATAATTTCAAACCGCGCTCGCCGACAATTGTGTCATAGCCTTTAGGCAAGCTCATGACAAAGTCATGAATTTGCGCATCGCGTGCGACATGTT
>CAYRMO010000023.1:0-30183 GCA_964425355.1 uncultured Algimonas sp.
TGTCTTCCTCAAAGATCTCTGGCCAAATTCAGCCGAGATCGCTGAAATGGTGCGCGAAGTCATTTCACGACAAATGTTCACGGAACGATATGCCGATGTCTATAAGGGTGACAAAGCCTGGCGCTCAATCAAAGTCTCTGGCGGTAAAACATATGATTGGAAAGACACATCCACCTATGTTCGCAACCCCCCATATTTCGAGGGGATGACGACAACACCCGACGCGGTCGAAGATGTCAAAAACGCCAATATCCTAGCCCTTCTCGGCGATTCCATTACGACAGATCATATTTCGCCAGCGGGGTCGATTAAGCATGATGGGCCTGCTGGAGATTATTTAAAGGCCAATAATGTGCCTAAATATGAGTTTAATTCATTCGGGTCTCGTCGTGGCAATCATGAAGTTATGATGCGCGGAACTTTCGCCAATATTAGGATCAAAAACCTCATGGCACCGGGAACAACTGGGGGCGTCACAAAATATGTCCCGACAGGTGATATCATGTCCATTTTTGATGCTTCTATGAAATATCAAGAGGACGGCAAAGATCTGGTCGTGATTGCTGGCTCGCTTTACGGGAATGGATCTTCGCGTGACTGGGCCGCGAAAGGTACAATCCTTTTGGGTGTAAAAGCCGTGATCGCATCGAGCTTTGAGCGTATTCACCGCTCTAACCTGATCGGTATGGGTGTATTGCCCCTAGAATTCCAAGACGGTGAGAGTTGGGAAAAACTTGGCCTGACTGGCAATGAGACCATCTCTATTTCCGGTATTGCCGACCTCAAGCCACGTGGCACGCTGGATGTCAAAATAAATTCCCCCGATGGGGCAACAACCAAGATTACAGTCAATGTTCGGATCGACACCGATAATGAGCATGAATATTACAAGAATGACGGCATTCTTCATTACGTGTTGCGAAATCTCGCCAATGAGGCCACAGCCGCTTAGCTCAAAACCAAATAGTATTAGAAAAGCCCGCATCATTGAAGCGGGCTTTTTTATTGAGCGAAACTTAATCTATCTAGCCTATTATTTTTGGATGAGCGCACCAAAAAAAGAAATTTTACAAAGCATTACGTCAATAAATCCCGAAAACGAGGTGCCAGAATTAGACGAAGAAACCGAACGCTTACGGAAAGGCATTGCGCTTCTTATCGCGCGTAAACAGCCATTTGAACGCCTCATAATCCACTCGGAAGAAGGCTTAAAACTCATGCATTTAAAATATGAGGGTGAGGATAAATATGCTCATAACGTCAGTCTCATGTTCAAACGCTCCCCGGAATTAAAACCTTATTATGCTTCAATTCGAGAGTGGGCGACGAATAATAATCTCGAATGGCGTGATAAAACACGAAATAAGGAACGTTATCTTTCGGTTGAGGTTGGTCCTTATGTAAATGGTATTGAACAATATGTGCGCTCAGCCAATGACACGATTTTTAAATCTAAGTCGCTCAGAGTAAGCTCAAATGATACGAATTTAAGCCTGGCGCTTTCTGGAATTCATCATCCGTATTTATTGATGATTTTTGGTTTCATGATGTTGGTCGGCGTTTTCTGTCTTCCACTTTACGAGATCTTTCGATTGCCATATCTCGGAAAGCCTTCTTTCCTAGCCATAGACTGGCCGGAAGGATTTTTGATATCGAGCGCTTTGATAGGTGGCTTCGCGCTTAGATATTTTATCAAAAAAGGTAAGAAGAAAGAAAAAGAGAAACAATCAAAACTCAAACTATATCTAGCGCGGACCGTTTTGCTTATGATCGTCGCCCTCGCTTTTTTTACCTATTAGGAAAGCGCTCGACCTATTAGTCAATCGCCTTCTTCAAATAATCCGAGGCATTTGTTTGACCGCCTGCGCCTGTACGTTCAATCGGATCGCGCTTTAATCGCTCTAAAGGGCTTATGGCCTCGACTTGACGTGTACGCGCTGCGGCATCACTGCTGGCCTGTGCAGCAGCTTGCGCCGAATTGGCAGAGGCTTGCGCCTCAGCAGCAGCTTGTTGCGCCTCAGCTGCAGCTTGTTGCGCGTTAGACGCAGCGGCTTGCGCGTCCGCGTCACTATTGGCCTGTGCAGCAGCTTGGGCAGCGGCTTGGGCAGCGTCAGCGGCAGTTTGGGCTTCAGAGGCAGCTTGTTGCGCGTTGGAAGCGGCAGCTTGAGCCGTGGCATCACCACTGGCCTGAGCGGCAGCTCGAGCTGCATTTGCAGCCGCTTGTGCGTCAGCAGCCGCTTGCTGCGCATCGCTCGCCTGAGAATTAGCGTCTCCATTTGACGGGGATTGGCCATCGTTTTGAGCTGTGCGCTCACCCTGTGTTTGTCCCTGAGGTACTTGACCTTGGGGCGCTTGGCCCTGAGGCGCTTGACCTTGAGGTACTTGACCTTGGGGCGCTTGACCTTGAGGTGCTTGACCTTGGGGCGCTTGGCCTTGGGGTGCTTGGCCTTGGGGGGACTGACCTTGACCTGGGACCTGGCCGGGAATTTGTGTCGGCGTTGGCGCCTGGCCTATTGTTGGAAGGCTTGGCACGGGAAGACCAAAAGGTAATTGCGCCTGACTTTGTCCTTGTCCTTGACCTTGGCCTGGGTTTTGCCCTGGGAATTGACCGGTACCCTGACCCGTGCCTTGACCAGGTGTTTGTCCTGGGAATTGGCCCGTACCTTGCCCTGTTCCTTGGCCAGGTGTTTGTCCGGGCGTTAATCCGCGACCTTTAATCTGATTAAGAATGGCCGCCGCAGACACAGCTGATCCACCTCGTAAAGGCGCAGGTGATGAAGAAGATTGATCGCCGCTTCCCTGGCCAGCTTGACCCTGGCCACCCTGACCTTGACCGCCTTTTCCTTGACTACCTTGGCCTTGACCACCTTGGCCCTGCCCTGATTGACCTTGTCCTTGTCCTTGTCCAGATTGACCTTGTCCTTGGCCATTGCCTGACCCCGTTCCATTGCCAAGTCCGCTAAGACCACTATTGGCCTCACTGACCATTTCTTCCCAAGCTTCTTCTTCTTGGCGTTTAAGATATTCGTCTGTTTTCGCAGCGTCTGACGGCTCATAGGTGGCGTCAATAGGCTGACCTGGCCCGGCTTCGGCCAGAGCTTTAGCGCGTTGTTTATTCAAATGACGGCGCGACTCTTGCCCCAAGCGATCAATCGCTTTGATCTCAGTAGGATTGCCCCATGGGTCTCCCGTGCCAGAACTATTTGGGTTTCTAAAGATATCTTCAAAAATATCGCCTGCATCACGCTTTTTTTGCGAATTTCTCCAATCATCTTCGGATTGATCCGTCTGAACCGTATCCGGGTTCGCTGGATCAGTTGGTTCGGTGGAATCTTGCGCAAAAACAGGTACTGAAAACACTGTTAATAGGAGCGATATCGTCAGACTACGTATCATCATGGGCTATGCATAACACAAAAAGCCTGAGTGGGGGATGAATATTTCGTTATATGGAAAACCTAGTTCCGAACGACCCGAAATCCTGTAAAATCATTCGTATCACCTCGTCTTTGCACGACTCTGGCCGAATAACGCAGGCTTTCAGCGCCTGAAAACCATGATCCACCTCGGACAATACGTTGACTACAAGACCCTCTTGCATCTGCACTTCCGTCAACAGGTGCGTCTCTGAGATTAAGCGTGTTACAATCCAGAACCCATTCCGACACATTGCCAATCATGTCCTGAATGCCAAATTTATTCTTGGACAAGCTGCCAACGGGCAAGGTCCGGTCAGCCGCCAAATCTGTGCAAGCCTGATTGGCCCAAGGCAATCCAGATTCTTTTGACGCCCCATTTGCAAAGGCACAGACGGCTTTGGGAGACCCGCCCGGATAGACAGATTTTTCACCGCCACGGGCCGCAAATTCCCATTGCGCATCAGAGGGCAAGCTATAGGATTTCCCCGTCGTTCGGGATAACCATTCCGCATAGGCCACTGCGTCTGACCAGCTCACATTTATGACCGGCCGGTTGCCACGTCCCCAACCATTATCGCCTGGAACAGCCCCACATGCGCCTGCACTGACACAGGCTTCATATTGTGAAAAGGTAACCTCTGTCACACCTATCGAAAAGGTCTTAGAAAATGTGACTGGCCTTGCCGGTTTTTCATTGGGCTTGGCCTCTCCATCATCCGGGCCAGCTCCCAGATTTACGGTCCCTGTTGCGAGGGTGACCATGGTTGGACAGCCCGCGCAATCTTGGAATGTTTTTCCCGGTGAAGGCCTTAAGTCTTCAAGACGTTTAATGGCTTCGGGTACATATTTGCCTTGCGGAAAACTGGTGAGGTATTGTTGATAGGCATCCGCCGTTTTGCTTGCATCCGCAGCGGCCCAAGCGGCTTCATCCGCCTGGCTGGCGCGGAGTCGGTCTATACGCGATTGCGCTTCTGCCGCATTTTTTCCGGCGGGGAATTTTGATAAATACCCCTCATAGGCTGGGATCGTATTGGCCTGTGCCGCAGCTTGCCACGCAGCCGCTTCTTGACGCACGGCTTCTTGCGCATTTTTACGTCTTGCTTCTTCGGCAGCCTTTATCTCAGCAATTCGCTTACGGGCCTCGGCCACATGCAGCCCCTCTGGCCAGGCTTCGATATAATCCTCATAGCCCTGGATTGTGTCGCGCTCTTGCGCCGTTGCCCACGCTTCATTGTCAAATTCATTAATCAGACGAATAGCGTCTTCTTTGTGACGACCCTCTGGAAAAGCCGCCAGATAATCTCGATATCCTTTGACTGTATCAATCTCTAAGGCTTTGACCCAAGCCTCATCATCGGCCGATTTTGGTGGAGGCGTGTCTTCTTTTTTATCAACGACTTTTTCAGCCTTTTCCGTAACAGGGAGATCGTCGGAAATAACCACTTTAGAGGTCAGCCAAGCCGCTCCACCGCCCACAATTAATAGGGCGAGTATACTCACTGTCCATTTTAGCCATGGCGCACGTTCGTCGCGAACGGCAAAACCACCCCGTTCATGCGGGGCGACCCAACTATCATTGGTTTCTTTAGCGGTTTCCACAGTAATATTATTTTCAGAGGCAACGATGTCCGCGCCGAAACCTGCCCCATCCTCCCCTATCGCCCTTTGCCCGGATTGATCAAAAAGAGGCCCATCTCTCTCTTTGCTCTTATTGAGGCCGATGAGTTTAAATCCAAGATAGATCGCAATGAATTGGAAAATAGACACAAAGAGGAATGCGATAATTATAAAGAAGAATATAGAAAATAGCACCGCAAAAGCTTCTACACCAAAAGACCCTTCCTCGGCGATTGCGGCGCCAAAAAAGAGAATGGCTGTAAATAAAATATGAAGGATCAGAAAAAAGGCGTAACTTTTAAGCGAGAGACGGCTCGCTTCACGCTTTACCATGCCGCGTTTCTCTGTCTTAAGAAAGATAATCTTGGCAATGACGGCGGCCAAGAATGGGAACAAGATTGAAATGGCGTAAATGTAAATATTTGACTCGAACTGGACGAACATATCAAAAATGTTCTGAGCCCCATAAAAGATGATCCCCACCGAAATGAAAATCATCACGTAAAAAAAGTCAGGTCTTACGCGGTGCGGACCCCAATCGGGTTCAAACGCCATTGGTGTTTCGAGTTCAGTATCAGTCATGTGGCGCGGCTTTAGCTCTTATTTTCGGTTTAAACTTTTGACGACGTGTTATCATCGAGATTGGATGTGCCCTCACCCAGTCGCAAAATCAAATTGTCCAGACAATATTGTCCAGCCTCGTTCAAAGCGCGTTCTTCTTTATTTTGAACCAAGCTCTGGATCAAAACCAAGACGGCTGCCATGATGAGCGCAAGGAGAGTTGTTGTGAAGGCAACGCCTAGACGCGAGGTTACCTGATAAAGAAAATCATCCGCTTCCGCATTTGCCGGCACACCTGCATATTGCAAGGCAAACATAATCCCCATCACGGTTCCGATAAATCCGAGGGACGGGATCAGCCAGGTCAGGTAACGCAACATGGAATATCGAAGATCTATTTCATGCATATAAAGCTCTAAGGATGAATTGAGAACAGAAATAGCCTGATCTTCATTTCCGCTCACGCGGAACTGGTCGATTGTACGCGAGATCATTCGCGGCAAAAAGGCACTTAGCCCAAATCGGCGGTCTGAAATCCCGGTTTTAATCCGGCGCAAGGTCTCGTCATCCAACTGACGTCCATCGGTCGGGAGGTAACCCCGTTTGAGTTGGTTTTCTTCGTCACTGGCGGCCGACCATCTCAGGAATATTTCACCAAAGCCGATGAAGAGGGACACCCACATGACATTTTGCACGGTAAAAGGCCAGAAATCCGCATCAGCATCCAGAAGAATTTCCTGTAAGGTCGGAGACGCCGTAAGTCGAATAATGCCTATGGTTACAATGGCGCCAATAATGGCGACAAGAAACACAAAGATTCTTTTGATAATATTATTCATATTGCTCATATCCCATTTCTAATCACACAGACCTCTACTCGTCGAGGCCAGGGCCATAAATTGCCCTTTATTTTTCGCCGCCAATCTTTCCATAAATTCCACTGTGCCGCGATAGTCAAAATAGTTCCCGACGACAACCGAATGGATTTCTTTACGCCCATTATTTCGTCGTGAAATTTCATCGGCTAATCTTGTGGGTGACAGGCTATTATTGACAGCCGGATTTGGCAGACCATCACTTACGAGGAAAATAGCTTGGCCGGGCCCCGAGAGCATATTGTCAAACGCATGCAACATAGAGGCTGACCCACCGAACTGACGGGTGAGTGTCTTTCCAAAGTCAATTGCACTTGTTTTTGTGCCGCCTGCATTAATTTGGCGCAAACCTCCATTGGAGGGCCATTGCCGAATTTGAGGGCCTCGATCGGTTTGCTGGAACCCAACGACTTTGACAGCATGATTATCTTGGAGCGATAAAATGATGCGTTCAACCGCCTTATTGATACTGGCTTCATGGCCACCCATACAGCGGCTCATATCAACGGCGACAATGACATCATCTGCCGTCGTATTCATCCCCAAAAACCGGAAAGAGACAGTCGCTGGCTCTGGAGTCGGACCGGGTTCTTCCTCAATCGGTTCGGGTTCTGGAACTGCGGGCGGTGGTGTCGCCGCCGCTTGTTTCTCTAATAGGTCCGCTTCGGCGGCACGCAATCGATCCAGGAGTTCCTGCGCATCAGATTTAATATCAGAAACATTTTGACGTTTCGCTGAGCGTTTGGCTTCTAAGGCCTTGCGTTTAATTTCGGTTTCGACTGAGCTCTCTTCGGCCGCGCGCAAAAGTTCGGCAATTGCATTATCAGGCGTTTTTTCGCGGAGTTCATTTTGATAATAGGGCAGGAGAATAATCGCCAAAAGCGCAAAGGCTCCCATCGCCGCGGCAAAGAGGTCAATGGCCGACATTGAAAATACTTCAATTGTGCGTGCGCTGCGGCGCTTCATCGGGATCGCCCCACAAATTCGCCGCGATTGCGATTGGCCAGTTCCTGCAAGAAAAGCGTGAGCCGCTTATTGGATGTATAATCTCCAATCGCCACAGTATGAATTTCAGAACGGCCTCGGTTTCGATTGGTTACATTGCGAACGATTTGGTCTGGACTTCCATCATCAGGCGCGCCGTCACTGATCAAAATTAGAGCTTCAGGTCTCAAGTTTAGGGAGCGGATTAACGCATTTTGTGTCGGCGTCCCCCCGCCGAAATTTCGTGGCATGCGATCTACAAATTGTCTCGCCTGCGACAAGGTCGCACTATCGGCGCGCACCATTTGTCCACTGGGGGGGAAACTCTCATAGGTCGGCCCGCCGCGATAGCCCATAATTGCAAACCGATTATCTGGCTTCATCTGAGACAGGATTTCATTGAGGGCTTGCACAACATTAGACCGGTGCTGTTGCATGGACCCTGACATATCAACGACAATCACGATGTCGCGTTTATCTGTTGCCAAGCCCAAAATAGAGAAAGGCACACCTCGATTTATTGAGCGCGGCGGCTCCGGTGGATCAGGTTCAGGAACAGGTTCCGGTTCAACCGGTTCAGGAAGCGGTTGCGGGTCTGGAATTTCGACTTCGGCCGTTTGCTTGAGAACTTCTTGTAACTTGGCTTCAGTCTCACTCATCTCCGTTTGTGTTGTGAGATATTGTTTGTCCAACAAACGGATTTCAGATTGTATGGCCCGTATAACAGCCATATCAGTTTGTTCACTTTCAGCCGCAAAACGGCGTTTGCGGACTTGCTCTTCCAATTCCTCCATAGAGACATCCGTGCCGCCTAATTTATAATAGGGGAAAAGCACGAGAACGATAAGTATAAAGGCGCCGAGTGCCGCCGCAAAGAGGTCGAGTGCGGAAATTGAAAAGACAGAAATGGAGCGCCGTTTAGACCGCATTACAACTTAGCCGCCGCCGCCAAAAATCCTGATGAGACGGTAAAGACGTTCCTGTTTGGCTCTTTGTCTTGCAGCCTCATTCATATCATTTGAAATCTGAATTGAGTCACCCAATATTTCTCGGTCCATTTCAGCATTAATCGTATCGTTTGATCGCTTAAGCCGACCATCAAGATCATTCATAAACAGCGTCTCTAATTCCGCAATATCCGCCTCAAACGCCGCAAACTCCAGAGCGTCACGCTGCGCCACTAATGATGTCGAATAGGTTTCAGCGACCCAGCTCCATTGGGGATCTTCCGTTGCCCCGACGCCCTGCAGGCTCTCAGTTAAAATTTGTCTTAGATAAAGCGCATCTTCCGCGATTACAGCGTTAAATTCCGGATTTAGAAGCTTTGGATCAAAGGCTTGAAGACTTTCCATTTGTCCGGAAATAAAAACATCGCAATCAAGCGCAAACCCAATCATATGGTTCATGCTGGCAACAATAATTTCAGGTGCAGCTTGTCGTAAAACGGGGTTAGCAACATCTTCGATAACTTCCAAGACAGGTGTGTCCTGGGAAATGGTAGGTTGGCCATAATGATCGAGGAGGGCTTGCATGGGCGCATCAGCGCCATAAGCTGTGTCCTGCATGAGCTTAAAGAATTGATAGCGAACAAGCGCATCATCAGTTGGGAATGTCGCCATTTGCGCGATACATTGATCTTGGTTTTGTGCCGGTACAACCACAGCATTTTGCTCAGAGACCACCTCTTGTACAAAACCCGAATCTTGCGCCACCGACATAAGCGGAGCTGCAGCTAGCGCAAAACTACCTATCGCAAAGTTTATGACACGCTTACGCCACATTAATTTGTCGAACCGCCCGTTAGGCCATCAAAAGGTGAGGCTGGCGTCAAATCTGACGCCCCTTTATCAACCCCATTTTCATATCGTCTGACTTGGTCCGGGCGACCTGAAACGGAGACGCGAACGGTTCCATCAGGTTGGCCGCCAGCAAAACTGCCTTCATATGACACAGAGCCTAAGGAGGAATGTCTGATCATAAGCCCAGGCCCGTCTGCCAACCCACCTTTCGCATAGCCGTAATATTCCGTCGTGATATCCGCATCTTCTATAACGGCAACGCCGGACCCATTGGCAACGCCGTTCTCGCAAACGCCAAGCCAGCTACCTCGCTTGCTTTGATCCGCCCCAAGATAGGCGCATTGCGTCGCGACGGTATCAAGAGAGCGTTGTTTAGACGCGTAAAGATCCTGTAATTTTGTCTGCAAATCTTCATAGCGAATGGCTGTAATGGTTTCATTTGAATCCAAGAGATCAAGTGTCACAGTTGTCTGCTGCTCTAGAGCCGGAACGATCGAGTTTAAAAAATTATTTCCAACAAGCGCAGACCGCTGAGAAATCGAATAAGCCTCCAAGCCAGCATAAATCGCGCTATTAATAGCAAGATCGGTTAGAATACGGTTGCCAACATTCTGATTAGCATCCCCGCCGGACTTCGACGCCGCATAACCACCTGCAACAGCCCCGACAATGGCGAGGGCCGTGGCCGTGTTTTGCTTGCGCGCAAGATCACGGCGCGTTTCCAAAATCTTATGCTCAGCGGCGACCATATCTCTGACCTGTTCGCCCAAAGCTCCATTATGGATACCGTCGAAAATCCGTAAAGATTGAACCGAGAGATAATTGCGTTGCGCGTCAAGTAGGCGTTCGGCATAGGCGACACGCGCATTATAATCAGCTTTATCACTCCCAACAAATGTTAGCGCAGCAAGGCTTGGATCAAATTCCGCAACATTTGCGGCCCGCCCCAGCATCACCGCCTTTTCCGTATCTACCCCATTTAAGAGCGCGATAATGCGGCGCGCAAACGCATCCGTGTAAATATCGTCTAGAGGGTCTACGCTTCCATCTGATGCGCCTTGCAGAGCAATCATATCCGCATCCGATATCCGTAATTTCTCAACCGGCACTGTCATAACAGAATTACTGTCTGATCTGAGGCCAAGTCTTTCTGACGAAATATCTGCAGGCGTATCATTTGTAATATAGGATATGAAATCGAGCTCAGGCGTTATTTTTTCGAGATTACCCGATTGCAGAGCTTTGATCGTTTCTAATGCAGTCTCACGCCCTTCAGCGGCGGCACGCGTCAAAAGCGGACGAGATGCCATAAGCAATCCATGGGTCGGCGCAGCTGCCCGGTGATCTGTACGGACGGTGACTAAGGGCGTTATGAGATCGCCAAAGGTCAAAGGCACATTACCCATCAATTTTTTACTATCTGGGAAACTATATGTCGCGAAATCAACAGAGAGGACAGCCGGCAAATTTTCGGCCGCTGTCATTGGCTTTGAAGTTAATTCACCGCCATCACCCAATGTAATTTCATGCGGCGATAAAAGGACAGAATGCTCAGGAAGCTTTGCGGCGAGTTCCTTATAGAGTGATAAGGCAAAGTAGTTTGACTTCACCACAGAGCTATCAGCAATCGCGACGGTCTCAACGGTATTCGTCACACCTTTACCTGTATTCCCACCGATCGCGCGGCTTGCATAGGCGCGGTGAAAGTCATCTCTGGCGTCTTCGGTAATCGTCGCTGGATAGCGCACAACAACCAAAACACCGCCATCTGGAACCGATGCCTGTAAGGATTCTGTCGGTGCGGATTGATTGACGGCCGACGTTTTTATGCCTGGTGCCGTTGAGGCACAACCTGTTACGATACTGCCCAAACCAAGAAGGGAGGACGCCAAGAGTAGATTTTTCAACATATTAGCCCTCTAAAATTCGCTGTTAGACCTGTAAAATGGCCTGCATTAACCTTTGCTGAAGGATTTTTAGGGGTCTGGCAAGATAGATGACGAGATCGTGTTGATTAAGAAATCCTCATCTTTCGACCTGCGCATCAAGCGAAAATGCATGTAATCGCTCAATTTCATCAGATAAAACGTCCAAAACGGCCCGATGTTTTGCAAGCCTGCTCATACCCTCAAAGGCTTGGCTGGTTATTACAACATGAATATGGGTCTCTGATGTCATGTCTTTTTCAGGAAAAGCCGCACTGTGTTCCGCCGCTCCTCCATGTCCAGCATGTAAATGCGACTGATCTTGCACCTCCAACTGCGACGGATTGAAGGCTTTCTCTAATTTTTGCTTGATTGAATCTGCTATTATGCCCATCTTGTGCGGTCCCTAAGCCATGTCCAGTAAAGACCCTACTTATGCCGTCCAACTTTGAATATAAACCCAAAGGCATCGATATTCGTGCCGCCCGGTCAAAAAAGAAGAAAAAACCGGATGAACTCCCATGTGAATGGGCGGGATGTACAAATATGGGCGGGTGCAAGGCCCCGAAATCTCCAGATCGTCTGCGCGACTATTTCAATTTCTGCCAGCAACATGCCCGCGAATATAACAAAAATTGGAATTTCTTCTCTGGCATGACGGATGCTGATATTCAGGAATGGCAAGTCGGTGCGCGACATGGCCATCGTCCAACCTGGGATGTGCGCAAAAATACGGGCGAGCGCGCTAAGGCACAGAAAAAGCGTCGCGCAGGACATACGGCTGCCACGGCGGAAGGCTATAATATCTTTGGCGACGGGGCTGTACCGCAAGAAAGTGCCCCCACGCGGCGTCGCTTGTCAAAACTGCAAATCAAGGCCCTCAATGATCTCGGTCTCGACGATACAGCCACGAAATCGGATGTGCGCAAACGCTATACGCAATTGGTAAAACAGCTTCACCCTGATGCCAATCAGGGCAAACGCAATACGGAAGATAGTTTTCAACGTGTTGTCGCAGCCATGAAGGTTTTAAAGACCACAAATTTAGGCTGATTATATTTCGATTTAAAACGAGACTTTGATTGGCACCGTAAAAAAACCAATTATAGTCACTCCAAACAAGACTAACCGGATCCACCCCATGAGCGATACTAAATTTCCGCTTTCAACGCCTGACACAACTGTCTCGGCCCAAGACACATTTGGCGTTGATTTTGACATGGAGCTACCTGCGTTTTCCAAAGCCAGTGAATATGTCCCCGCCATTGACGACGCTTACCGTTTCGATAGCCGGACAACCCAAGCCATTTGCGCCGGCTTTGCCCATGACCGCCGGGTCATGATCCAAGGCTATCACGGCACGGGTAAATCAACCCATATTGAACAAGTCGCTGCGCGCCTGAACTGGCCTATGGTCCGCATAAATCTTGATAGTCATGTCAGTCGGATCGATCTGGTCGGCAAAGATGCAATCGTTCTTAAAGACGGCAAACAAATCACAGAGTTCAGAGAAGGTCTCCTGCCTTGGGCGTTGCAAAATCCGGTGGCCCTGACATTTGATGAATATGATGCAGGCCGTCCTGACGTTATGTTTGTGATCCAGCGCGTCTTAGAAGCCCAAGGTCGATTGACCTTGCTGGACCAAAATAAAGTCATTACGCCACATCCATTTTTCCGGATTTTCGCGACAACCAACACAGTCGGTCTGGGCGATACAACGGGGCTTTATCACGGCACACAACAAATCAACCAAGGTCAAATGGATCGCTGGTCAATCGTTTGCCAGCTCAACTATTTGGCCCATTCTGAAGAAGAAGCCATCGTGCTCGCAAAAAGCCCAGCTTATGATACCGCTGAAGGCAAAGATATCTTGGCCTCCATGGTTCGCGTTGCTGATATGACCCGAAATAGTTTTATCGCTGGCGATATTTCTACTGTGATGTCCCCGCGTACTGTTATGAATTGGGCGGAAAATGCCCGTATTATTGATGGCGATATTGCACAAGCTTTCCGCCTCACCTTCTTGAATAAATGTGACGAGTTAGAACGCCCAATCATAAGTGAATTCTATCAACGTGCTTTTGGAAGCGATTTGGAAGAAAGCGCTGTAACGGTCATGGTGGCCTGAAGCTGAACCACAAAATTTGCCTCGACCCACCATCTATGTTTTATTGTTCCAAGAGGTAAAGGGACAAAGCGCAGCCTAACGTTAAGCGCTTAGAAGATAAAAGGGGTAATTCATGGCTAAACACCATTGTCTGAACTGCGACGAACCCTTTGAGCGGCCAGAATTCTTCGACTATATAATGCGTCTACGAAGCAAAACCGTTTTCTGTCTTCGATGTCAAACCGACAATTATATCGTCCCAATACGAGGGATCGTTTATCTTATTTGCCTTTTAATTTCTATGTTAATTGGGCTGTCCATATTCGCATTTTTTAATGTGGGCTTCGCTTATGCGACATATAATAGTTACGATGGCAGCTTTCGCATTAGCTATCTTGCCCTTGCAGGTGGTGCAGCGCTTGGTTTAGCCGTTGGCAGATTTATGATGAATATTCTTAATTGGAATACCGGCGTCTTATCACAAGACCGGAAATATAAATCCGCGGCCGATTACGAATAAATTGCGGTCTTGATTATTTGATTAGCTCCGTTTCCGGGAAAGCCGCTTGCCAGCCAAACCAAAACGCGCGGTGATAAGGTAGTCTTTTTAATTCTCGTCCATCGGGGGCTGTAAGTTTCGCCTCTGAAATTTTCCATTTGGTTCCAGTCGCATCCGTCACATGAGCTGTGTCGCGTTTGACAAACTTTAGATCGCCCGGATCATAAACGCGGTTGGCGCCGCTTTCATCCGTGACCACAAGAAAAGACTGCTGATCAAGCTTGCCCATGTAGACCGGGTGACGGTCCAAGAATTCCGTATTAATCGCTAGAGTTCCAAATTGCCCTTTAAACCGGAGCGCCAGAACTTCTTGCTTATTGGCAAGACGTGAATCCCGATAAGGCGTGTTAAACATTAGATCATCCGTCGCAAAGTAATCATGATAGGCGACCCCCTCATCATAATTCCGGCGATAGCCCGTATCGAGAGATACAACTTTCGTATTGGGGTGAAGTTTTTTCCATTTCCCCCAGGTCGTTGTCACAACACTGCGATGATCCAGTTGAATATTCTTGCCAACCAAAGGGCCAATAACTGGCTCACCTTTTAGCGTATTCCACAAGCTCTGTGTCTTGGCGTCATACATTAGCTTGTTAGATCGATAGAGAAAGCCAGATGTCCCCAAATTATGCTTCACACCGTCATGTACACTGTCATATAAAATAAAGGTGCCGCACAGCGTACAGTAAACGCCTGTTACATCGACATTCCCGACTGTATCGGTAAACATTTCATGCCAGGCTAGAATACGTTTGGGATAGGCGCGCACATCGCCATTGACCTCAATTCCAAAAATAACATCATCGTCACCTAGGAATTTCGCTTGCTTAACATTTAACATTTTTGGGTTTCGCAAAGGCGGAATACCGTCTTGTAACACTCCACCCCAACGCACTTCATCCAGGCGAATTCGGGACTGATCCGCGCGTCCACTGAAATAACGTGCAAATCGCTGATCTATGCCCTTATAAAATTCAGCCTTAAATTCATCATATCCGGGCGCATTCACATAGTCTTGGTTCCATACCCACCGGAACCAGCGATTTACATCTCTATCAAAGAACTGGCCGGTTTCTTTTTCTAACTCGGAAATCAAATGTTCGCGCATTTCAAAAGACGAAACAAAATTTAAAACTTCCAATGAGGGCGCAACCCAGCTGCGATCAAAGCGAGCGGACACTTCGGCTTTGAGGTCAGGCGCGGTAAAGGGACGATGGGGTTCAAGTAAGGTCAATAATAGATCGCGATCCCGTGCATCAAACACAAAAGATTGCGACCTATTAGGCCCAGATAGAGGAGACGCAGACTGAAAAGACGCCTTGGGCGTGTGATCCGCGGTTGCATTTGAAACCCCCAAATAGGCCGGAATGGCAATAATGGTGAGCGCAGAAGCTAAAAGTAATTTACGTGTCATGGCCACAGACTGACTGAAAATCGGATCACGTGCATGTCACGATGGCCGGAACAGTCGTCACAACCCTGTGACACAAAGCGCATATAGCCTATCGATAGATATCTTTACCTGCCCCGCACTTATCCTTATCACAGCTATCTTATGACAACGACGCCACTTGATAATTTTAAGCGTGCCCTGGGCGCGTCGACAAAAGCTATTTCGAAAGATCCTGCTTTAGATATTTCCTTTGGCGGTGATGTGGCTGGGCTAGTGCGGGATCAAATGATGCTGCCATCCCTTCCGCCAAAACCAAAACCAGGACAAATTGCCAAGGCACGGGGTGAAGCCGATGCTTTGGCCTTGCGGATTGCCCTGCATGACAAATCTGTTCACGCGGCTAATCAACCTGACTCAGGACCTGCACGCCTCGTTTTTGAGGCCATGGAACAAGCCCGCATAGAAGCCCTTGGCGCACGGCACCTCTCAGGACTTGGCGACAACCTTATGGCGGCCCTTGATGCGCGCGCACAAAAACGCGGTTTTGATAAGGCCGATATTGCCTTAGATGATAATAGTTTCGCCGAAGCGATTGGCCTGATTGCGCGCGAAAAACTAACGGGTCGTACCCTGCCAAGTTCAACCCATGGGATCATGGCCGCCTGGCGCGAAGAGATCGAATTAAAATCCGCAGGAAAATTGGATACACTTTCCGATCTGTTAGACGACCAACACGCCTTTGGGCAATTTGTCCAAGACCTTATTGCCGATTTTAATCTGGCCGATGATCGCGCCAATTCTGAAGAAGAAGACGAGCAAGACGACGAATCTAGGGAAGACGAGTCTGAGAAAGACGAAACTGAGTCGCCTGATAATGAAAATCAGGACGAGGCGGGTCAAACGGAAGTCTCTGAAGCCGATGCCATGGAAGATGATAGTTCTGATCCTCAGGACCTTATCGACGCCGAAAATATCGACGGCGAACAAGACGATGTCGAAGAAATTGCTGATGCGGCGCCGCAACGTCCCAATCCGACAAATATGCCAGATCCATATGGCATTTATACAAATCGCCATGATGAAGTGATCAAAGCCGAAGAGCTCTGTGAGACCGAAGAACTTGAGCGGTTGCGCGGATATCTTGACGGTCACATGAAAGGCCTGTCCGGCGCGATTTCACGCCTAGCCAATCGCCTACAACGGCGCTTGCTCGCCCAGCAGCAACGCAGTTGGACCTTTGATCTGGAAGAAGGCATGCTGGATACAGCACGGCTTTCACGCGTGATCATTGACCCCCTTTCAAGCCTAACATTCAAGGAAGAAAAAGAGACGGATTTCCGCGACACAGTTGTGACCATATTGATCGATAATTCCGGCTCAATGCGCGGCCGGCCTATTATGGTGGCAGCTGTCACGGCTGATATTATGGCCAGAACGCTGGAGCGCTGCGGGGTCAAAGCCGAAATTCTGGGCTTTACAACGCGGGCCTGGAAAGGCGGCAAAAGTTTCCAAGACTGGATGGCCGCTGGGAAACCGGAACGTCCGGGTCGCCTGAATGACCTACGGCATATTATTTACAAATCCGCCGATATGCCGTGGCGCCGCGCCAAACGGAATCTCGGACTTATGATGCGTGAAGGCCTTCTCAAAGAGAATATTGACGGCGAAGCGCTGGACTGGGCGTATAAACGTCTTATGGCGCGACCTGAACAACGCCGGATTTTAATGGTGATCTCAGATGGTGCCCCCGTTGATGATGCGACGCAAAGCCAGAATAAGTCTGGCCTGCTTGAAGGCCATTTGCGGATGATGATCGATAAAATTGAAAACCGCAGCGAGGTCGAATTAGTGGCCATCGGGATCGGGCATGATGTAACGCGCTGGTATAAACGTGCCGTAACCATATTAGATGTCGAACAATTAGGCGGCGCCATGACAGAAAAACTCGCCGAGCTATTTGATGAGCGCCCGCGAAGATAAATATATTGACGATAATTTTGACAAGCTTGGTTGGGTCAAATTTCCATATAGCTTTCCTGAAGCCTGTTTATCGAAACTGGAAAAGTTAGGCGTTCATGGCGGGGTCGGCAAAAGACTTTCAGACATGAAAGCTATTTCAGATTTGCTTCCGACAGAGTTTAAAGTCTTGATGGCAGAATTTGGTTTTGCCTCTTCACCCATCAGAGCAATCTGGTTTCACAAAGACGCCTCAAAAAACTGGTCTCCACCCTGGCACCAAGATCGGGTAATCACAATGGAAACAAAAACGGATGATCCTCGTTTAAAAAATTGGACTATGAAAAATGGGCAATGGCACTGCGAACCCGACATACAACATCTGACGCGTCTGGCATTTCTCCATATTGCTTTTGACCCTATGACGCCCGAATCAGGGCAATTACAATTGCTTGAAAAAAGCCACTTACAAGGCAAAATCAAACAATCTGACATTGCGGGCTTGATCAACCAACATGACATAACCACACCTGATTTAAGTCGTGGCGAGGCCCTCTTTGCGTCAACCCTATTGCTTCACCGATCTTCATCAAATCAATCAGACTGCCCAAGACGCGCGCTCAGACTAGATTTTGAACGTCGCTAACGGGGCACAAATGTCATAACAGATTCGCGACATTGCACATAAACTATGCCCAACCCCCCAATTCGCGCCCCTTGGAAAAGCAAGCTGGCAGAATAGTGATCGGTTCAATTGTTTTTTCGCGACAAAGTTTGTTTCATCCAATATCTAGAATTTACATCGACTTTCCCCTTGATGTGGAGACCCTTTACGACCCGGTTGCTTTATGCGCCGGGTCTTTTTTTTGGGGAATAGCTAGTCCGACACGTAAAAAGACCTACTTCGATTTGGGGATCGAAATAGGTCTTTTCGGATCCATGGCCAGTTATGCTGGATGGGAGGGGAGGAAATCACAGCAGCCATGGATCTGTTATTAAACTCTTGCAGGACCTCACCTGTACAGAGTTTTTCCATTTCATGACAAAACAGTCATCTTTTTGATCATTCGTGTTTGAAAAATTTGGGGCCGCAATCAAAGCATGAAAGGGGGTACATGGTTCGATCACGGCCCGGATACCCCTAAGGGAAAATGGGGCGGGGTATATAAATCCTAACTATACGAAAAATCTGAAAAGGGGATGACATCTATATGACAAGAGTGTGAGCCATTTGTGAGGCTTGACGTCGCCTCAAACTCGTCACAGAGGAAGCCAATGGCTAATCTTGATCTAAAACTAATACCCGTCACACCATTTCAACAGAATTGTTCTTTGCTCTATGATGTTGACACGAAACAAGGGGTCTTGATCGATCCAGGTGGAGAAGCTGCACGTTTGCGCACCGTATTGGAGAAATTAGGCATAGAGTTACAAGCTATGTGGTTAACCCATGGTCATCTTGACCATGCAGGCGGTGCCGATGAATTGCGTGAAACTTTGGGCGTTGACGTCATTGGTCCGCACAAAGATGATCAATTCTGGTTGGACGGCATTTCCGATCAATGGGCAAAATATGGCCATCCCGGCATGGGGCGGGCTGTCACCCCAGATCGCTATCTTGAAGATGGTGACACGCTTGAGCTCTCAGACGTGGTCTTTGATGTGCTGCACACACCTGGCCATACGCCTGGCCATGTCATCATCGCCAATCAAAATATGAAAATTGCCTTTGTTGGAGATGTCCTCTTTAAAGGCTCAATTGGACGAACAGATTTTCCCAAAGGCAATCATCAACAATTGCTTGACTCAATCACAACGAAACTCTGGCCCTTAGGCGCGGATATGCGCTTTGTGCCGGGGCACGGACCTATGAGTACATTTGGCCAAGAGCGACAATCTAACCCATTTGTCGGCGATCAGGTTATTGGCACGACCGCGCCTAATGCGTCAGGCCCGGGGTGACAAAAATATATTTAGGAATTATTGCCTCGTCGGAAGATTATCGACATCGATTCCAGTCTGATCGAGAATTTCAGACTTAAATCGCGCCGTTGAATTAAAGCTTTGTAAAATACTGAGTAATTTCCCGCCAACATTCAGGTGAAACCGAAAAGGCTGGCTATTTAGGATTTTGGGGTTTGACCCATCGAAAACCATGCCGATGTCAATCCGACCATCCAGGGGTCCATCCATCTTAAGCGTGAGTGATTTGTAGCCAAATTCCTTGAGAGCATCTCGCGCCACGGCCGCATATTCATTGCTGCGCTTTTCTCGAAAAACAGCCAAGGCTTCTTCTTGTGTATAACTCCTGCCTGGAAGACCCGACTCATATTGAATGATCCCGCCATCGGGTATGGATAATTCGCCCTTATCCACCAAGACTTGAACGCCTCTTACCGTGATCGGAAAATGACCCGTGACCGTGCCCGTTGCTTGCAACTTATCACTTTCGAGCTGCGTTAAAAAATCACCTAAAGAAATGTTCTCAACGCGCATAATCACCTTATTTTCTTCGGCAGCATAAATCCATTGAAATGGATCAAGGGATAGAAAGCCGGCGCCAATTGGCCATTTGGCAGACTCGACCTTTATGCCATCGGGAATGAGCTGATACGTCATGACACCGTCTTTGAGCGCATAGCCTGGATTAAAACTCTTCATGGTCAAGGTTTGCATGCCTTGCGTTTCCACGGGCCAGAGAGAAGAAAACGCGATTGATGTATTCATGCCTTCTAGGGGACCGGGCGCTGTAGCCGCATCCATATCAATCAAATCTAATTGCCCGCTCGAGTCGGTTAAAGCCCCATCTGCAAAGCCTATTTTGAACCGGGCGCGCGCCTCGCCGGTTACCAATGCAATCTTACCCCTTAGCGTGGGTAGAAGCGTTTGTGGTTGAAGGCCGCTGGGATCAAATTTGACGGACGGAATATCGATATCCGCCGTGCCTGCACCATTTGCATAGCGATAATCTATATTGACCGATGCATTATCTGCTTTTGCGATTTTTAGGCGCGTCATACCGATAAACGCTTCATCCTCAAAACGGAGCTGTCCATCGGCAGGAAAAACCGCATATCCCTCTTGCGTCAGCAACGCCGCCAGATCTGAGCCGATGAGTTTAACGGTCCCAGCTGAGTGATCGACAGAATAATTATCTGCCATACCCGCAATATTAATCGCCATATTATTGACTTCGGCAAGGTCAGTACTCCCAAAAATTGCGGGGCTGGTCAGTTTAAATTGAGGCGATTGACCTACCACCATTTGCACAAAAAGATCGGCCTGTTCCGCACGACCCGTGGTTCCCGGTTGGGGCATGGTGTCACTTTGATAGATGGCTTGGGTCAAACCGACTGTCCAATCTTGCGATCGATCCGGTCTTAAAAGACCCGTCAGCGCCGTTGCACCTACGGATAAAGAAATCTCTTGTGCTGGCGCGTCATCTAAGGCTGGCTTTTCTAAGATAAAATTAGCGCGCGTTAAATCCGCACGAATCGTGGAGGCCTCAGCAGATCTAACAAATATTTTCTTTGTATAGGGTAGGTCGATACGCGCCTGTCCTACAGTCCAATCTGTTGGCGTTTCAAGCCGGTCAAACTGAACCACCGTGCCTGGGTCTGGTCTAAAATCCAAAACTTGCCGATTTTCAAAAAGCTGGACATCAATCTGGCCAGACAGATCTAGATTTTCAATCCGTCCGCCCGGAACAGGGCCGTCATAATCCAGAACCGTTTTCAGGCGCACATTGCGTGGCGTCTCTCCCAAATTTTTATAATCAATTCGGGTTGATAAAGGGCCCAGGCGGACAGGACGTTGATCCTCTTTGGCTGTCACAGTCCAGGTTCTCTTCGTAAAAATATCCGCCGCAAATCCAGTGACAGAGCTGAGTTGATACCCATTTGGGGTACCCGCATTAAGCGTAATATCGTTCAGGCTCAATCCGACAGGGTTCGAAAACTGAGCATCCATTCTGGCCTCTAAAGCCTGGGCTGAACGATCAAATTTATAAATTGGCGCCTCTGGCTTGGGGGAGAGGATAAGTGTATTATCATCCGAGATAAAAGACACATCTTCACGTGCCGTGATTGTAAATCCGTCAGACCCATATTCAAAATGACCCTTGGCGATCATATTCGTGCTAGAGAAAAAGCCCTTTAGCGCTTGTTTAAGTGGATCGGCATAATGTTCTGATACGGGTATAACACTCAGTGATGGATAAAGAGAAAGCGCGTCCGCAACAGCCTCTTGCCTATCCTCCATTGGTAAAGCCAGGGCCTTTGCATCCAAGCGCCAAAGCCCATCCGCCCGTTTTTCACCGGTGGGAAGGATATTGCCATCCCAGTAAAAATTCACGGAACCGGCCGTAAAAGGTTCACTGTCGATGCGACCACCTTGGATTGCGACTTGACCCTTATAGCCATAGGTTAGTGGATCTATATAGCCAGAAAACTGCGACTGTGTATCCTCGAGTGAGATCGCGCGGCTGGAAAGGCGGTCCGTCTTAAATTGGCCATTGATCAAATACCCATCTTGATTTTTCGTGATATCGACAAGACCTGCCCCGTGGGCCATGTAATCTTGATAGTTTAATTCAGTCGGAGACAAGACAAGTGCCGCCGTAAATTTATCGGGGGAGCTTATCTCACTTTCGAAACGAATATCCGTTTTGCCCAATGGGGAGTCGATGAAAAGCTCGCCATCACCTATTTTAATACCCCCTCTGGGAAATTCAGCCGCGGGGCGCGCCTCCCGGGTCTCGGTTTCGGCCAAGATGTCTTCGAGCCATGTTTTCAACCGCGTATTTTTCGGCGCCCAATTCTCATCGAGACCCAGATGGAGGTTAACCCCATCAAGCTCAGCGCCCTCTAATTTTCCATCCCGTATGTCCGGCCACTTATAGTCGAGGCGCAGGGTTTTAATGGCTAAAAATGGGTCACCATCAGATCGAAGTTTAATATTTTCGACAATAGCCCCATCTCGTGTCGCTGACGCAATATCAAGCTCCGCCTCAAACCCTTGCTCGGCTAAAAGTTCAATAACCCAATCTTCGGCAATATTATAGCGATCAGACCAGAGCCAAAACCCAATTGCGCCCAGGCAAAATAGGCAGGCAAGAAAAATCCAGATACACCACGCCCACCACCGCCAATACCATTTCCGGCGAAGCTTATCCGTCCGGTCCGTAATGTCATCTGACTTTGGGATCGTCGATCCTCCTTAGATATGGCTTAGAGCCACGCATCATAATGGTTCCTGAATAAGTAATATTGCTCTAGAATAGGATTGACCTTATGACCAATAAAACAAACCCTTACAATTCGGTCATTTTACTTTCTAATGTAAGAATGGTTTAACCATGAATTAGGGAAGTCATGATCTAAAGCGTAAGGACCCATGTCCCCCCCAAATTCTTCGCCCCGGGCCAAATATGACAGATAAATTCGCCGATATGAAAAATGGGCTCAAAGAGCGCCTTATCGCCTTTGGCCAATATCGTCACACTGTTATTCCGCGCGAAAATCGTTTTCGGTTTTTGATGGTCGCGGGCGCCGTCTCTGTTATCGGTTTAATTCTTCTTCCAAAACAAGATATTGAAGCCGCGCCCAGTGAAGAGGTCGCCTCAATCACGACGCCAAGCCTTGACCTGACACGATATGATATCGGCCTAGACAAAGATTTCACGCGGGAATCTATCATTAAAACGGTTAAATTAGAGCCGGGCGATAATCTCGGTCCTCTCCTCCAACGCAATGGCCTAAGCGGAACTGAAGCGTACCGGGTTACGCAGGCCTTTGGGGATGTGTTTAAGCCGCGCAACCTTAGGGCGGGCCAAATGTTCAACCTGCATTTTTCAAACGAAACCCTTGATCACCTCACCTTTAAGCCGACAATTGACAGCACAGTTTTTGTGGATCGCAAAGGTGAAGATTATGAAGCCCGAAAAATCGACGCCGAGTTTAAATTTGAAACCATTAGTGTCAAAGCTGATATTGAAAATTCACTTTATGTCGACGCCACACGACTTGGCGCGCCCGACAAGGTCGTCGTTCAATTTGCCAATATTTATGAATATTCGGTCGATTTCCAACGTGATATTCAACCCGGCGATAATTTCGAAATGTTTTTTGAAGTCGCGCGTGACCAACATGGTGAGATCGTCAAAGCCGGCGACCTGCTTTACACATCCTTTTCACCACGTGGAAAACAATTAGAATATTGGTTGTTCGAAGACAGTAAAGGGCGTGAAAATTTCTATGATGCGTCCGGTAAAACCGCGAAACGAAAACTTCGCGCTACACCCATAAATGGGGCGCGGCTTTCCTCTTCATTCGGAAAACGTAGACATCCTATCCTTGGATATCGGCGCATGCATTCTGGTGTAGATTTTGCGGCGCCGACCGGCACGCCTATTTTGGCGGCGGGCTCAGGCACGGTGGAACGCGCCAATGTATATGGTGGATATGGCAAATATATCCGCATACGACATACAGATGGATATAAAACGGCCTATGCGCATCTATCCAAATTCGCGCGCGGTGTCAGATCCGGTAGCTATGTCAAACAAGACCAAGTTATTGGTTATGTCGGCTCAACAGGCGCCTCGACTGGGCCGCACCTTCATTATGAAGTTCACCTGAATGGCAAAAAAATCAACCCGCGTCGCCTATCTCAACTCTCGGGCAAGCCGTTATCAAAAGATCAACTTCCTGCCTTTAAGACGAAGCGCGCCAATATCGAAGCCTTAAGAGAGAAGTCTGAAATTTTGACGCCAAATATCGAGCCTGAGACGGTTTACACTGTACAGGTCAAAGACACACAGACGCCTTAGGCTGTTTTTATTGATTTAAAGCAGCCGGAAAATAATTGGAGCCCATCAGATGAAAAATCTCCTGAATTTCTTTTTCTCTTTTGACAAACTTTTCAAAGAGAAACTTATTGTTCCCTTTTTCTGGCTCGCCATAATTTATTATGGTTTGCGGTTTTTAGTCCAAGCTTTCGATACGGTTCAGCTAGACCCGCTAAATTGGATCATTAGCCCCCTAAGCTGGTTCGTTAAAATTGCTTTGACACTCATTGCCATTCGAATTGTATCCGAGCTTATCGTTGCGGTCTTCCGAATCAATGACAATCTCTCTCCTGATAAGGGCAAGTCAGAACTTGCCGATATTGATCCGATCGCCGAGGCCCGCAAGGCGGCCGAACTTGCCGCAGCCAGGACTCGCGAAACCACAAAATCATTGGGAGAGAAGGCCACAGCCGCGACCAAATCTGTCGGCAAGAAAGCCGATGAAATGGCTAGTAATGTTCAGTCCAAAGCCAAGTCCGTGACGCAAAGCACAAAAGAAAAGCTTACACCAGACGCTAAGGCAACAGACGCAAAACCGGTTAAAGTGACAAAAGCAAAAACGGTTGACGTCACCCCAAATCCAACGCCTAAAAAACGTGGCCGCCCAAAAGGGTCTACCAATAAAGCTAAAGCCAAATCCACGTCGAAAGCAAAAACAACAACGGCAAAGAAAACAACAGCGACGAAAAAAACAACATCTAAATCGTCAACTACCGCAAAGAAAAGAGGACCGAAACCTGGTCAGAAAGTTCTACGGGATGCGGATGGCAATTTGTTGAAAAAAGATGGCACGCCCCGCAAAAAACCGGGGCCGAAGCCTAAGAGCTAGTTAGGTTTCTCAAAGACTAAATCAAGGCGGGTTTTTACCTGCCTTTTTTTGTGTGGCGTGGCCAGACGGCGCTTGGGCACACATGCGTTAGGCCCCGGATTTGGTGCAATTTGCGTTTTTTTTTGGACTCAGACATTGGGCCTTTCTCGCCCATTTTCTGAGAGCTTTCCGGGTCTATTTTAACGCAAAATGCACGAGTCCGGGGTGACAAAAAATTTTAACCTCAAAGCATTTGAAAAGCGCTAACCCGCTATCACCTTACGCGGCAGGCCAATAGGCTCAGTGGCAGAGAGACCTTTATCTCTTGATCCCCATATTTATCTAAAAAGCTTTGCCCTAAACTCTCCAGAATATCCGCTTTTCCATCTTCACGCGCGCGAAGATGGGCCGACCAGCTAAACGCAAAATCCGTAATTTGCTCTGCTCTCCACATCCCACCGGCGTCTAATTTCGGCGTTTCAATGACCGGGAAAGGACAGTTTAAATTCTCAACGGAGTAACCCTCCATACAAATCCGATTACCGCGCGCCCAATAGGGGTCAACCAAGGCGTAGAGCGGATCGAGAAAATCTTCATGGATTTCTGGGCTGCATTGCATCAGAAGATAGGTCCAAGCACAAAAAAATGCTTGCGGGGCCGCGACGCGCTTGACCTCGTCCCAAAATGTGCTGTCTGCAAACCAATGCACCGCCGTGGCCACCGTAATCGCATCAACCGAGTGATCTGCAAGACCAGAATTTTGCGCCGGGGCAACCCGATAGGAAATGTTAGGCCGTATGGGCGCGGCATTGATTTGATCCTCGGAAATATCGGTCGCCTGAACCATTTTAAATCTGTCTGCCAAGGCCAAAGCCGCCTGCCCCGATCCTGTCCCGACATCCCAGACTTTGCTGTGTCCCGGACTATTCCCGGCAATCCAATCATAAAGCGCTTTTGGGTATTGCGGACGCCCCTTTGCATAGGCAGCGGCCTGTTTTCCGAAACTCAGAGCGTTAGTCATACTTGATGTATAGAGTGTAAAACCTACAAAGGAAATCAATTCTGGTTTGAACCCAGAACTTCCCCGAAACCCAACCTATTTCCAAAAGGGTCAGAAATGCGAAAATCTTTCATACCCCAATCCCGCTCCGTCAGCTCGAGATCAATTTGCACCTGATGTTTTAGGCACCGCTCATAAAGCGCGTCCAGATTTACGACGGGAATATAAACGAAGCTGTTCCCAGATTGTCCGATATGCGGCTCGGTTATAAGGTGGATTTCGAAGGTTTGACCCCGCGCTGTTTCGACAGGTCCCACGCCAACGCGGTTCAAAGGGTCACCCCACTCCCATTTTTTCTCAAACCCAATGATGTCACAATAAAACGCTGTTGCAGCTCTCAAATCAGACACCAAAAATGCAGGATGAATTTCAAGGAAAGTCGTTTGATCTTGCTCGCGCATATATCACCCCTATCACAGTTTTAAGAACCACCCAAATTGCAAGACGACCAGTCCCATAACCAAGACGCCGGCTAGAATAATCCGGCGTAATCCAAAGGGTTCTTTCAATAAAAAATACCCAAAAATGGCAGCAAACAGGATAGAGGTTTCGCGCAGCGCAATCATGGGCGCGACAGGCGCAATTGTCATGGCATACATGGCGCTTGAAAATCCGATGATCGAAATGAGCGCGGCGAGCGCGCCAAATTTAAACTGGGCTTTATAAGTGGTGATTAATTCACCACGGCGTAGAATAATCGCAAAACTCGTAATGCCGATCCAATCGATCAAGAATAACCAGAGCAAATAACCCCAGACCATGCCAATAATATCGCGCGAAATCCGTAAGCCACCTGCATCAATCGTTGTGTAAAGGGCCACCATGACAGCGCATAACAAGGCAAAACTCACCGCGCTAATGAAATTATTTTCGACTTTATCTCCCTCTGACTTTCCGGGCCACCCAAAAGCGACCAAAGCCCCGACCGAAATTGCCAGGCCTATTAATTGGCCCGGACTTAAACTTTCACCTAGAATCAGAAACGCAAAGAGAGCTGCAAGCGCCGGAGCACCGCCGCGCATAATGGGATAGACCAAAGACAAATCCCCGCGATTAAAAGCGGCGACCATGGTCAATTGATAGGTGAGATGAATGCCCATACCAAAAATGAGGTAAATCCAGCTTTCGCGCGGTGGAAAGGGCAAGACAAAAACAAGCGGGCATAAAATGAGGGCTGAGATCGTGGATAGCACAACTCTAAAGACGAGCCTGTCATCAGAGCGTTTCATGATCACACTGACACAGGCATGTAGCACGGCGGAGAGCAGGCTTAAGCCTATGGCGAGTTCAAGGGTGGAGCTTGACGGGATGATATTGGCGAGGGCACCCATAAGATGAGGGTCTTAGAGGGCTGGAGGCCAAATACTATCTATAATTTGTGATAAGAAACCTGTCTTCTTATAGGTCTGGTGCCGCACTTATCATTAATAATATACATGCATTTTCTTTAGGCGACACAGCATGGCTTTTAGGCTAGTCAGAGGCTCAATATTGGTACAAACAATCCGGGAAAACATCTGTCAGAAAGGACAAAACATGATTGGATATACAACGATAGGCGTCAAAGATATGAATGCCGCGAAACAATTTTACACCGAACTTCTTGATGCCAAGGTCATTGTTGATGTGGGTCGCCTCGCCATGATTGGCAAATCAATGAGCGAACCTATGATCGCAGTTTGTGTGCCTTATAATGAGCAAGACCCCAATCCAGGTAATGGCAACATGATTGCCTTTCCGGGTGGTTCTCAGGCGGGCGCCGACGCGCTTTATAACAAAGCCATGGAACTGGGTGCAACATGTGACGGCGCCCTCGGATCTCGGATTGAAGGCCAGTTTTATGCCGGTTACGTCAAAGATCCGGACGGCAATAAGCTCTGCTTTTTTGACTTTAGCTAGTACAATTTGCGAGAACTTAGGCATATCCCAGTTAAACGTGTCGCAAAATGCACGCGTTAAGGAAACTGGACGAATAGGATAGAAATATAAGCCAAGCCGGCTTTGTTAGCCTTTATAACGGTTTGGCTTATACATTATCGCGCAAGTTTTGGAGAATCGTGAAACTATCCCACTATAAGCATAGATGGCCAGAGCCGGTCGTTCCAGCTGGGGAACCCGAATGGCTTGTCTATGCAGTAGATATAGAAACTGATTGCGTCGTAAGAACCGTTGAAATTTTCTCTGGCGGAAAAATGGAGCGCAATAATTTGGAGCTTGAATCCCGACACGAAGGCGTTTTCACCTCTCTTATTGATGGGTCTTTTTCGGAATTATTGTCTGAGTGGTCCTTTGAAGAGGTGCCTGAGTCTGAATTTGAATTTTTGTATTCTCAAAGTACCGATAAACCACGCAAAGGCTAGAAGAGGCTTCGCCGGAATAGACCCAAACGATCGGGCAGCCTCCAAACTCTTGCCTATTTTTTTATAAAAATTCTGCTATGTCATCGATATGTCGAAAGCGGTTTTAGCAATATTATTTATGGGCGCTGGGGCAATTGGGCCCGTAACACCAACTGATAATATTTTTAAAGCTCGCGCTAAAACCCCCATAATCGGACAGGCTATTACCGAATTTCAGGATATATGCCTGACATTTATGCTGCATGAAAGCGCTGTATCAAAATCCGAAGATGTGAAACATTTTGACGCGATCATAAAAGCCTCTGGCTATGAATCTGTTTACCTAGACCCGCATGCGGAAGGTCGAAATATGGGTTTATGGGGCAGGAGCTTTTTTACACGCTACAAGAAAGAAAATGGTGATGTTCGATTAGGCTTGCGATGGAGGCAACCCTATGATCATTTTTATATAAATAGCTTTTCCGAAAGGGAACGCGAAGCGGTTTTGAACACCTCCTATGGTAAATTTAATGGTTTGTCCTGCAGCGTTTCGGTTCAACTTCCCAAACATATAGATCTATCAAATATTAAAGCTGAAATATTGGATCATGATGAAGATTGGGAAACACCTCCCAAGGCTGAAATCTCAACACGCGGTATTTCTTCTATGTTTCCAACTGTTCGTTTAATTCTGTCATCCTATCATCAAGATGTTTATTTTGAAGAGAGCAGCTTTACCTTTAAGATTGATTTCATAGACCCATCTACCATGCCGAAAACAACAGATTCCAAAAATCCAATTGAATTTTTAGAACGATATCCAACGCCAGTCTTAACTCTCTCCATGAAGCGACCATAATCGGACAATCTAAAATAATTGATATGAAAATAGATGATCTTCCGGATATTATTCAAGGACCCGTGCTTACGATAATTGCTATCGTCATTGGCTACTTCATTAGCCTGATTACTAAATTTATATTTAGCTCTGTCTTTCCGTTTGAATCGTCTAAAAATGGTCCGACTTATAACGCTTTTGAACGCATTAATTTACACCTTGCCCGCTTAAGCTTTTGGGGGCCTTTATGCGCTTTTACAATTTGGGGATATACGCACTCGCCGCTTCTGTTATCAAGCCTAAAAAAATGGCAGATAAGTGCCGACAACTCGCATACTCTCGTGATAATTTGCTTGGGCGCGATACTCATAGGGATGAGCGAGAAATGGATAATTAAAATCTGTAAAGCCTGTCGGCAAAAAATCGGAATACTTCCCAAGATAAAATTTTCGAATACCTTGGCGCCCATATACATAGTCATTTTTTTGTCGGCTTTTGCTTTATTGATGCAAGGGCCAGTTGATCAACCGAGAAATATTGGTTGGAAAATTTCGGTATCTATATTGGTTCTGTTTTTTGGGTATTTTTTGGGCGGAATAATAAAGCATGTAATTTCAAATCTGATTGGGATTGAAAATACAAATGAAAGTTTGGTGGCGAGATTTATTAAAGCCTTTGTCTTGGCAACTTTCGCGCTGACAACGTTTGAAATTTGGTTGCTGTCTTAAACCAAAATTTGGCGCAATTCTTGCACGAGCCTAGCCTATGCCTGGTTAATTGATGATAGGCCCAAACAATGCGCATTATATTTGCGGGTCGAAAACCTCATTGGGGGATGTGGATTTACCTTGGGTTTACCATCAGATTTAAGCGGGATTTTACTATGTGGATATAGACTATTCGCAATCGGGATCAGGTGAACCACCTGTCGTTTGAAGGACGAGGGTTATGTTTAAACACGTATCAGTCAAGGGCCTTAATTTGCTCGTGAGCGCCAGCGCGGTCATTTTGCTGTCTGCCTGTGGTGGCGGAAATACGACTGAGCCAACGCTTCCGGTCGCAAGTGATACCGGAACAATGGTTCCGGATCCATTTA
>CAYRMO010000024.1:0-30136 GCA_964425355.1 uncultured Algimonas sp.
ATGAAGACGCCCGTGCGGACCGTTCGCCCGGTGAGTTCTATCAGCTCGATATCGAAATGAGCTTTGTCACGCAAGAAGATGTCTTCAATGCCATCGAGCCTGTAATGGCCGGTGTCTTTGAAGAATTTGCAGATGGCCGTCACGTCGAAAGACCATTCCCGAGAATTCCTTATAAAGAATCCATGGAAAAATACGGCTCGGACAAGCCTGATCTCAGAATTCCATTTGAGCTGACGGATGTGTCAGAGTTCTTTACCGATGAGAGCAAAACGGGCTTTGGCATTTTTGCAAAGATCACAAATTCAGGCGGCAAGGTCATTGCTATTCCGGCGCCGGGCGCGACAGACAGCCAGTCGCGGAAATTCTTTGATAGCCTCGACAAATGGGCCAAGAAAGAAATGCAAGCGCCAGGACTTGGCTATGCCCGCCTTCGCGAAGAAGATGGCGTTGTGAGTTCTCAGGATCCCGCGCTTAAGAATTTTGAACCGAACTTGCTAAACGCCCTGCTTGAGAAGATGGGCTTGAAAGCGGGTGACGGTGTCTTTTTCTCGGCGGGTAAATCAGAAGCGGCTTATAAACTCGCTGGGGCTGCACGGAATAAGGTCGCGGCTGATCTCGACCTTATCGATGAGAGCCAAGGCTTTAAGTTTTGCTGGATTGTCGATTTCCCGATGTATGAATGGGATGAGGATAATAAGAAGGTTGAGTTCTCACATAACCCATTCTCTATGCCGCAATATCCGGACGGTAAAACACCTCTACAGGTTCTTGAAGAGGCGGATACACCTGAGAAGCAATTAGCCCTGCTGGCCTATCAATATGATATTGTCTGTAATGGTGTCGAGCTTTCGTCCGGTGCGGTCAGAAACCACAAGCCCGACGTGATGTATAAGGCCTTTGATATTGCGGGTTATGGTCCCGAGGTCGTGGATGATAAATTTGCGGGTATGATCAATGCGTTTAAATATGGCGCGCCTCCGCATGGCGGGATTGCACCGGGCGTTGACCGGATTGTTATGTTACTCGCAGGTACAAATACAATTCGCGACGTGATTTTGTTCCCGATGAATGGGAACGCACAGGACCTTATGATGAATGCGCCAGCTGAAGTGGATGCCTCAGCCTTGAAAGAACTTAATATCCGAACCGTAGAGCCAGCGCCTAAGGATTAAAGATCTAAAAGATAAAATAAGAAAAATATGGCGCCTGGATAAGGCGCCTTTTTTTATCCACCCAGAGCGGATTTACTTTGAACGAGGTCGCTGTGAATACGTTCGAGACGGGCACGGTTTACGCGATCCGTCGGGCTTGTAACGGCAATCAGATTTTCGACATCCGAAATAGCTCGCTCTAATCTTTGGAGAGCGATATCAATGCCTACAGTAACATCGGAATCCCGTTGATTTGACGCGTTTGATTCTTCGCCGTTACAGGAGGCGATATGAAGGCCGATCGGCAGCCGAGTCCGAAAGTCGCCGCAGGCTGTGTCGAGCTGTGCCTGTTGAAGCCCTTGAGAGCGGGACAGATCAGCACCCGAAAAGTCAGCGCGGTTTAGATCCGCATCGGATAATATAGCGCCGTTGAATTTTGCATTGTGAAACAATCCGTTTTGGAATTGCGCACCTGTTAGATTGGCATTGTCGAAACGGGCTTGTGTGAAATCTGTATTGCTGAAGGTCGCACGGCTAAGATTGGCGCGCGAGAGATTGGCTTCGGCGAATTTTGCGTTTGGTAAATTGGCTTCAGTTAAGGTTGCATCTTCCAGAACGGCTTTTGGCATTTTTACGCCGGGGCCTTCAACGCGGTACATAAGGGCCCCGCGGAAATGCGCGCCGCTGAGATCAGAACCGTCCAAGCGACCGCCCGACAGATTGGAATTGTTAAAGGAGCTTCCGCTCATATCGGCATTTCTAAGATGAACGCCATTCATGGCCTTGTTAGACAGGTCACATCCCGCGCATGATCCGCTACTCATCTGGATCCGTGCGTCTACACGCATTTGAGCATGTGCAGGCGCTGCCAGTAAAACAAACGGCAATGCATATAAAAATATATGACCCAATTTCCTCATCGACCCCTCTTAGCGCGCCTTTTGACTGAAACGCTATTAAAATAGCTGTAAGATTCAGAGTCAATTCAGTTGTGTGTTTTATGTGCAACGCCTTATTGAGCGCACATTCGCACTTTACCAGAGCCATAGACGGGCCTAGAACGCGTCGCACGCCTTGATGAAATGGAGTCGAAACGTGGACTTTATCAAACGCATATTTACCTGGTGGAACGGCTCCACAATCGGCACGTCGTTGCAAATCCGGTCTAAAGCCGTGAAGGTTGGCGAAGATGATTTTGGAAATCAGTATTTCGAGAGCGAAAAACTGGCCTATGATGGACGTAATCGTCGCTATGTTATCTATGCAAATTATGCTGAAGCCTCAAAAGTGCCCCCTGTCTGGCATGGTTGGCTAAATCATACATATGATGAAACACCGGATGAGATCGATATTAAGGTTCATGGCTGGCAAGAAAGCCATATTCCCAATCTTACGGGGACACCTTATGCGTATAAGCCAAAGGGCAGTCTGGACCGCGGCGGCGTTCGTGACAAAGTGGCTGCCGATTACGAAGCTTGGACACCTGGCGATTAATGCGTAGTCTAGTTTTTATACCCCTATTACTTTTATCAGCGACATCTGCCCATGCGGATAATATCCTTGGGACTGCTGTGACCTTGCGTACACTCGATAAGGTCACGGCACGCACACAGGATTTCACGGTCAAAATTGGGGATAAGCTTGAATATGGCAGTCTCACGGTAGAGGCGATACATTGTGAGAAGCGTCCGCCGGAAGAATTACCCGAGACCTTTGCATTTTTGAAAATCCACGATGCCAAGCTTGATGGCGATGGGGGTGAGGGCGATTTAGAAACTGTATTCTCGGGCTGGATGTTCGCCACGAGGCCTGCGCTCAACGCGCTTGATCACGGGGTCTATGATGTCTGGGTTGTTGGCTGCAAGACGCCAGAGCCAAAATTTGAAGCGTTTGATCAGTAATTTACCAAGCTCGCCTTGTCGTTAAATATCGACAGCTTCGACAAATTGCGCATGTTCCTGAATATATTCAAAGCGAAGCTCTGAGCGTTTCCCCATAAGCGTATTGACCAAGCTCTCTGTTGTTGCGAGCTCTTCAATATCAAGTGTGATACGCGCCAGTGTTCGTGTCGCTGGGTTCATTGTTGTGACTTTTAATTGCGCTGGGTTCATTTCGCCTAGGCCCTTAAAACGTCCGATTTCGACTTTGCCTTTTCCGGTAAATTCGGTTTGCATCAATTCTTCGCGGTGCAGATCATCGACGGCATAAATTGTCTTGGATCCTTGGGTCATTTTATACAAGGGCGGCATCGCCATATAGAGGCGACCAGATTCAATAAGCCCAGGCGTATAGCGATAAAAGAAGGTGATCAAAAGGGCTGCAATATGGGCTCCATCAACATCCGCATCTGTCATGATTACGACGCGCTCGTAACGAAGATCTTCAAGTTCAAATTTCTTTCCTAAGCCGACACCCAGCGCAATACTAAGATCCGAAATCTCGGCATTGGCCAGGATCTTGGCCATGGTCGCGCTTTCGACATTCAAGATTTTACCTTTGAGCGGCAAGATGGCCTGGGTTTCGCGGTTGCGCGCTTGTTTGGCTGATCCGCCAGCTGAGTCGCCCTCAACGATAAATATCTCCGTGTCTTCGCGGCCCTTGCGCGAGCAATCGGCAAGCTTTCCAGGGAGCCTTAATTTCTTGGTTGCTGATTTTCGTTTAACATCGCGGGCCTTGCGGCGCTTTACCCGCTCATCCGCACGCTCAATCGCCCATTCCAGCAATTTTGTTGCATCTTTTGGAGAGCTTGCGAGCCAATGATCAAATGGGTCCCGAACGGCGCTTTCAACTAAGCGCGCAGCTTCGGAATTTGACAATTTATCTTTCGTTTGACCCTGAAATTCTGGCGATTTTATAAAGACCGATACGAGAGCCCCGGCGCCAAACATCACGTCATCTGGTGTAACATGGCTGACCTTCTTGCCCATGCCTGTCAGGTCTGCATAGGCCCGAAGGCCTTTGGTGATTGCGGCGCGCATGCCTTGTTCATGTGTGCCGCCCCCGCCAGTCGGGACTGTGTTACAATAAGAGCGAATGAAACTATCCGCTTCGCCATAGCCAGCAGGTGACCATGTAATGGCCCATTCGACGCGGCCATGACCCGCGTCTTTTTTTGATTTTCCAAAAAAGACTGTCTCTGTAATCGTAGGCTTTGCGCCAATGGTTTCATTTAAATAATCGACTAATCCGCCCGGGAAATGAAAGACAGCTTTCTCAGGTATTTCTGGCGACGCTTTTAATTTTTTAGGCGAGCACTTCCAACGAATTTCGACACCGGGTTGGAGATAGGCTTTGGCTTTCGCCATTTTAAATAGTTTAGCGGCGCGGAATTTGGCAGCTTTACCAAATATCTCAGCATCTGGATGGAATCTTATTTTTGTCCCGCGACGATTATTAATTGGACCATTATTTTTAAGTTTGCCTTTTGGTTTGCCCCGTTCAAAGCGCATTGTGTAAAGCGTTTTGTCACGTGCGATTTCGACTTCAAGTACATCGGAGAGGGCGTTTACGACAGAAACGCCAACGCCGTGCAGTCCCCCTGATGTTTCATAGGCTTGGTTCGTAAATTTACCGCCTGAATGGAGCTCAGTTAAAATAACTTCCAGGGCCGATTTTTTCGGGAATTTTGGATGGGCGCCCACAGGAATACCACGTCCATTATCTGTGACTGAGATATATCCGTCTTCATCAAGTTCGACTTCGATACGAGAGGCATGCCCGGCCACGGCCTCGTCCATAGAATTGTCAATAACTTCGGCAAAAAGATGGTGAAGTGCTTTGTCATCCGTGCCGCCAATATACATGCCTGGTCGCATACGAACGGCTTCAAGACCTTCAAGAACTTCAATCGAACTAGCATCGTAATTGTCGTCGTCCATTTTTGTGCGGCCTTCAAATAGATCTTTTTTCTTTGGCTTTGCCATTACGGTTTTTGATTCCCCAAATCAGAGCTTACGACATTATGAAATGATACTGTCTTAGTTGAAAGCGATTCGGTATGTTTAACGTTAATTAAGCCCAGTTAACAGGGCTAGGCGGTGCGATTTTGTCTTTGTCAACCGCGTCAAAAAGCTCCGCCGCTGTTGACGTTACAACGTTTTCCAAAGATGAAATCCAGTCTTCAAAATTTGATGAGAGTATACGGGTCGAAAACCGGTCCGCCGTATCGGAAATTGGATGACCCGTAAGGCCGAGCAGTCTTTCCCAGATTTGCAAATTCTGCCAATGTTTAGAGGTTTCAATAAGGTCCTTGGGCGGGTTTTCTCCGAGGACGTGATAGCAGGACATAAGGAAGTCAGCTTGCATCAAGCCGCCAGACCGTAATTTACATCTCCAAATATTTGCGGGCGTTTCTTTTATTCTTTCATCTCTGATGCGCGAATACATTGACCAAGCATCGTTTAAAAAGCTGTCTTTATGGCGGGCACGGGTCAGGACTCGATCTTTGATCTCCATGACGTCTTTGCCGAGTGATTTGTCGCCTGCAACGATACGGGCAGGCGCCAGTGCAATATGTTCCCAACTATGTGCGCGTGACATGTGATGGTCATGAAAGGCAGATAGTTTTACCGCAGGTGGACCGGATCGGCCGGAAGGCCTTAAGCGCATATCTAGCTCATAGGCTATGCCCTCACGCAATTTGGTCGTTAATGTTGTGCGCAGGCGACGAACAATTTTGGCGGAAATTTCCGTATCAATTTCATTGTCGAATATGAAGATCAAATCGAGATCTGATTGAGGGGCCATGGTAGAATGCCCCATCCGTCCCAGCCCCAGAACCGTTATAGGAATGCGATCGAGCGCCAAGTCACGTCTGACAATTTCAATCGATAAATTCAGGGCGGTTTCCGCGATAGCGGTGAGGTCATGTTGTAATTTTATATGACCTGACTGTCCGTCAAGGAATTTCGTATAGGCCAAAAATAGTTGTTCATTTACAAATCGACGCAAGGACTCCAGCTGTCTTTCATAATTGTCCGATGATAATACAAAATCTGACTGATCGGCCAGTGACTCAGAATTTCGGGTCAGGAAAATGTCGATAATATGAGGCGATTGCCGTAATATCTCCGTCATGTGCGGACTGTGTAAGAGAGGTGTAATGAGCTTGTCTAATAGGTCGGGAAATCTATCCAATAGTGCAAAATATTGTTCACTTCGGCCGAGTTGTTTTAGAAAATTATCTATTCTTGCGAAACTATCTGGCTTATTATGATTGTGAATACGTGCGGTCAGAGATTGACCCAAGTGTTTATATTGGGCGCTCAGGATCGGCGACAAGCCATGATCGGTAAAACCAGCAACCCAGTGTTTTGCGATCGAATTCGCGGGTTCGGCCAGTGCATTCAAATCGATCCAAATATCGTCGGACTTCTCGACTGAAAATAGCTTGGAGAACATATCATGTATGGTTTTGCGTTTTTCCAAGATGTCAGCATCAATCGCGTCCGACGTACCTAATTGAACTAATATTTCTGACTTTAATGGATCAGGCGGTACGATATGTGTTTGTTCATTTTTGAACATTTGTAAAAGATTTTCTATCCCCCGGAAATATTTATAAGCCTCATTTAGGTAAGTGATTTGAGGCGCGGGTAAAAATCCATGTTCGCCAAGAGCGCTCAGGGCTGATCTTGTATGTGTAAGTCGCAACTTAGGGTGTTTTCCACCGTAAATAAGCTGATGCGCATTTGCGATAAACTCTATCTCGCGAATACCGCCGCGCCCAAGTTTAACGTTAAATCCGCTTGCTGATGCGGATATTGGATCTGGTGCTATACGTTCATATTCTAAGCCAGGATGCTCATTATTGATCCGCGTTTTTAATGCGGCAAGCTCGTCAATCATCGTGAAGTCAAGATTTCTACGCCAAATAAAGGGTTCAACTGTTTGCAGGAACGTGTTTCCGGCCGACCTGTCACCCGCGACAATTCTAGCTTTCATGAGCGCAAGCCTATGCCAAGGGAGGGCCCTGAAAAAATAAAACGTCTCGGCTTTTGTCGTACTCATGGCGAGGCCTGTGCCCGAACTTTCGGGGCGCAATCGCCAGTCTACCCGCCAAATGAAATCAGGATTATGTCGGGGGTGTAAAATCTGTGTCAGTTTTTTACAGATGTCTGAGCAAATAAAGGCCTGACCCTTGGCCGTCGGGATGGGCAATCTATCTGGATCAAAAAAAGCAACTAAGTCAATGTCCGAAGAAAAGTTAAGGTCATTGCCGCCAAGCTTGCCCAGCCCTAGGACAAATAAACCCTCTATCAAGTCAGGGTTTAATTTTAAACGATGTTTTTTTGCTATTTCATTCCAGGCAATATGGAGGGCGCGTTCTATTGTTGCGTCCGCGAAATTGCTCCAGACACGTCCGGCATCATCAAAATTATCAAAATTCTCTCGCGCAAAGGCGAGCGAAAATTTTGCTTTTAGAGTCTGAAGCTCAAGGGCCGAAGCCTCGGGAATTTCCTTTAGGATGGTCTCAAGAGAACCAGGCGCATCGAAACGACTTGCAAGATCAGCCAGATATGGGCTGTGGCGCAATTGCGCCGACACGCTAGAAGAGCAATCGAATGACGATGCGACCTGTGTGACGAATAAACCCGTCTCGGATATCACTATCGAAATCAAAGCCAATCGAGGAATATTCAGAGCCAGCCGCGACAGTAAATCCAAGTAAAATGCCGTCATCCGGGAAGGCGAGACTTCTCAGGGTGGCAATTTCAGAGTCGAATAGGGCTCCGTCCACACCTTGGAGACCTTGGAAGCGGAAGGCGGTTTCAATTGGGTCTGAAATGAACTCATTGCGATAGCCCACACGCACTGATGGACGTATCCAAGTTCGTTTTCCGTTGAATTCTCCACCAAATTCCAAAATACCCGTTGCCGCAGCTGTTTGCGTATTGCGCCCATCTACGCGAAGTCTGAAGCCTTGCGTCCCTGTTTCTGTATGGCCCTCTTCATTTAGATAGAGATAGTCAAGAGACCCTCTTGGGCGGAACCAAAACTTATCGGAAATTGGGATTTGATAGGCTGCGCGTAAACTTGCATTGGCATGAACACCTGCCCATTCGCCTTCTGCAGCACCGGCGAAACTTGAGAGTTCAATGCGACGATTTTGTGAAAACTCGTTATATCCGACGCCACCGAATGCATCGACGCTAAGTCCACCGTTTTCATATCCGGCATATGTGCCCAATGTATAGGTTCGAACTTGTAAGTCTTCATCAATACCAACAACGTCTTCAACCTCGGTACTCGAAAATCCAGCGCTAACGCCGACTGCATGGAAGGGACCAAATGCTGTGTCTAGACCACCCGTAAAGCCAAAGCCTTCACCGCGATATTGTTCAGATTGTCCAGCGAGTTCGCGGTCCGCAAAATAGAAGAATTCTTCTAGCCATGCACCACCTCGTTTTTCTGGAGAGCGTCTTGTCGTATCCAAATGTGACCCAACCGCACCAACAGCCCCGTCAACATTGGCGAGTACAAATTGGTTTGCTGCGCCTGAGAATTCTGGGAGAACCTGATTGAGCGCCGCATAAAATTCACCAGCCTCTGTGATATTAGCAAAGGAATTCCCCAATTGTTGAGTTGCAAAAAGGGCTTCGAAAACTGGTCCTGCCGTGAACGTCTGATTTGCGCCATCTCCGACAATCTGACCAAAGGCTGCGAGTTGAACCGGATCAAGTCCAAGACCACCTGCTGCGACGGCCGCCGCCGGATCACGCAGGTCTAGCGTGACAACTAAAGTGTTTGGATCAGACAGGCTGAGATTACTCTGGAACAAGAATGGCGTTATGCCCTCGCTCAGTGATGACAGGTCACCCACGGTCAGATTATTAGATGTTGCGAGTTCAAAGCTTTGTGACGCAATACCCGTCTGATCTGTAATGACGGATTGCAGCAATGGGTTAATGGTTGCGCCTGTTTCAAATGTGATAGGGCCGGATCCAATAAGTGTTGAGGCTTCTCCTGTTTCGCCATTAATGATTGGGCGGAAAGAAGACGTTTCATCAAATGTGGCTTGTGTTACATTTATCGGCCCAACTGACGTCAACGCCAAAGTCGAATTATCAGAAACGGATAGGTCGATACCATCTGAGTTGCTAATGCCGCCGACAAATGCGGATTCTCCAGATAGGGATAAGGTGTCATTGCCGCCGCCAAAATCAATGTCACTATTTATGTTACCAGATTCGATATTGACGATATCATCGCCAGACCCAAATAGCAGGTCGCCATTAGTCTGACTCGTGAGACCTTCAGTGTCTGATTCGATTTGCGTAAATGTAAAGCCGTTACCACGCGCAGTTACGTCAAGTGCAATAAGATCAAGATTAACGTCTTCTTCGCCTGTCCCATCTGAATTTGTACCGAGGGCACCAATAATTCCACTATTAGTCAGGGTTTGAAGTGCTCCAGAGCTATCTCTGATCGCGACCGCTGTCCCGTCTCTGGCGACAATAATGGATGTAATGGAGCCACTATTGATGAGATCTGTTACAGAGGCATTCGTACCAATATCAATAGCGATGGCTTCCACCCTAAGCGGGGCTAAAGGGCTATCAGGATCGAAAAAGACTTGTTCGATACTCTCGGAGGATGTAGCGCTGATAATCCCGCTATTATTGATCTGGTCAACCATGGCGCCATCGCCAAGAACCAAAACACGCGCAATACCATCACCGTCTGCTGTCAGATCGGTTTCAACGGCCGCCCTGAAGGTTGAGACGGAAATTGATCCGCTATTGTTAAAACCACCGTCCAATTCGGCATTTGTAATTGAGACTCCCGTTGCGTCAACGTCATCAAACACACCGCTTGCCGAAATCGTTCCTTGATTTACGAATGAGAATAGCAGGTCTTCATCAAAATCGGGGTCCATATTATCGGTAATCTGCGAGACAAATCCAATGGATATTCCGCCTGGGTTCGCACTCCCGTCTATGAGGATGGCAGGCGCGCTTCCGAATTGAGAAATGCTACTCTGGGCTGTGACCGCCATTGCAGGGGTTCCATCATCATTCAAAACGGCTTCGCCCTCATTATTTATGACGGGAGACAAAATTTGAGACAACAAAACACCGTCATCAACATTTCCACTAATCGTCAGGGCAGATCCGGATTGCCTCAAATCTTCTGCTGTTAGGTCCTCACGCCCTTGATCAATATTGGGACCACCAAATTGAACTCGGGTAATAGTCCTGAAGCCCGTTGAACTAATTCCCCCTGAGTTGACAAAGCCACCTTGAACATCAGCATTAACTGCATAGCCTTGCGCATCTTCTCCTTGAACTGCGATTTGTCCGGTGTTTTCTAAGTTGCCCGTCACCCCTGACCCGATATTGACCCCGACAGACCGATCTCCCGTCACATTGATTGCGCCACCTGTTGTAAGATTTCCGGTCAAGCCTTGGGTCATCATTGGCGTATTATCCAAATTGACACCAAAACTATCATTTCCCTCTACAGTAATTGACGATGTATCTGTGAGTTCGATATTTCCTTGGAAAGGTGAGGCGCCAGAGATTAAAATACCTGTGCGTCCAGACCCATCAGCAAAGCCGCCATCTAAAAACGGATCGTCATCTGTATTTTCCTGCTCGAAGTCCTCTGTAATCGAGATCGACCCTGCTTGCGTGTAGTTCCGATCTGCTCCACCTTCCAGAAGAACAGCTGTCGGTGTATCTGTGGCGCCTTGATCCGCTGCGGTCGGAATGTTGATTTCGATATTTGCGTTTTGCTCGATCGTAAGGTCATTGGATGAGTCAAGAACGATCGCAGGCTGCGACGTATTGCCAGTTATCGTGATCGCGTCTGGAATATTGCCGTCGGCGTCAGGGGGTTCGCCTATAACCACATCTGATGCTGTTCCATCTGGTGCAGCGTCGGATGTTCTGATTTGTTGGTCCGTGTTTTCAGTAATACTGACCTGCGCGAAGGCGGGCGTTATAAGACCTCCCAATAGCGCAATCGTGGCTGTGCTCTGAAGGGCAAGGTGTTTAAAATGACGCATTCGAATGGTTTCCCGCGAATCTTTTGGCTGTAAAAGAGAGATTTCACAGCCTTCCCAGCTTCGTTTTAACGAAATTAGCGTTAATCGCCAATGAAAACATGGCAATTTTACAGTTTTAAGCAGAATTTGCCTTTCCCTATTTATCATGTCAGAGGCGCGCGCATGAAAACGAAGTCAGAGACACCGGTTCAAACGATAAGTCACGATCAATTTGTGACCTTTGGGTTAATATTGCCCGCGATATTGATTGGCCTTGACCAGCTGTCAAAATGGGCGACGACAAGGCTTTTTGACAAGCCATTTAGCTATTGTGAAGTTCCGTTTAGGGCGGCGCCAAAAAATGAGGTGCATTTTGAGCTATCCCCGATAATGGACATATTTTTGACCTGTAATCCCGGGATTAGTTGGGGGCTGATGCAGGGCGATTCTTCAATAAAGCGCTGGGGCCTCACCATATTTGCGTTTTTAATGGTCGCCGGCATGTTGTATATTTTACGGCAGACGGAAGATAGGTTGGGACGTTGGGCTTTGGCCCTCTTGATTGGAGGCGCCGTTGGGAACGCGATTGACCGTTTATTCTTCGGGGCTGTGACGGATATGATAGATTTCAGCGACATAGGCTTTCATTTTATCTTTAATGTAGCCGATAGTTTTATAACTATGGGCGTAATCGGGCTATTCATTTCCAGTTGGCGGTCTGAGAGAAACGCGAAAAAGGCAGAAAGCTAAAAATTTAGTCAGGTGCTGATTTGCTCTCTTGGCGAGAGCGCTTAAGCAGGCTAGGGAAGAATTCGAAATTTAGTTCAGAGTAAATTGATATGCGTAACATCACACTCCTAACAACATTGGCTGGTGCCATTTTGATTTTATCAGGATGTAGCTCGACATCCCGAGCTTTAGGATTGAAAAAATCTACACCCAATGAGTTTAATATCCTGACTAAGGCGCCTTTGGTGATTCCACCTGAATATAATCTGCGTCCACCAGAGCCTGGTGCGTCATCCGCGGAAAATAATTATAGCCAACGCGTCGCGAGAGAAGCCCTTCTGGGTGAAGTTGACGCTGCAAAACCCAGCAATGGTGAAATCGCCCTGATGGCCAAAGCCGGTGTAAACCGGGCAAACCCTGAAATTCGCCTTGAAATTGATGGAGCCAACTCCGTTGAGCGTAAAAGTGAGGGATTTACTGACCGCGTCCTGTTTTGGCAGAATGGCCAGGTCGTGGATGCCCAAGGCAATCCAGCTCCACTCGATGCGGATCAAGAAGCCCGTCGTATCCAATCTATAAATTCAGCAACAGGTGGAGGCGAAGTTGAAATTACACGCCGACCTGGCGGAGCGAAGCTTCCAGGTCTCTAATTCACGACCTTAAAAATCTGAAGTCTTCCATTTGTGCAATTTGCGACCGTCATGCCTCAGAAATTGATCCTTATTTGATCATTTTCTTAGACTTATTGCCAAATTAATTCGCAAAATGCACTAGCCCGCATTCATGCGGGCTTTTATCGTTTGGCTCTATGTCAACTGAACCACACATGATTCGTCGTCTGCCAGCGCAGACTGTTAATCGCATCGCGGCGGGCGAGGTCATTGAACGTCCGGCGAGCGTGATTAAAGAACTTGTCGAAAATGCACTAGATGCTGGCGCAAGCCAGATTGATATAAGGTATGAAGATGGCGGTCGCACCGTTATTACGGTTACGGATGACGGGACCGGGATGGATCCTGAAAATCTGTCACTTGCTGTCGAGCGTCATGCCACCTCAAAACTTCCAGATGATACGGATCTTTTGAACATTGCGACAATGGGGTTTCGAGGTGAGGCTTTGCCATCAATTGGGTCCGTTGCGCGGTTATCTCTAATTTCGCAAACTGTAGATGATGATAGTGCCTGGGAATTGCGCGTCGAAGGCGGGGTAAAGCATGATTTGCGGCCAGCCCCGCGATTTGGACTCCATGGAACGCGCGTAGATGTACGTGATTTGTTTTACGCGACGCCCGCACGCCTCAAATTTATGAAATCAGAACGCTCTGAAAGTATGGCGATTTCCGACATCGTAAAACGTCTGGCCATGGCTAATCCCCATGTTGGCTTTACATTGACAAACGGCCAAAGGACGAGCCTGCGCGTTACCGGGACCCCATTGTCAGAGGATGGTCGTCTCGTTCGCTTGTCTAAGATTTTAAGCGATGATTTCGGAGCCAATGCCGTTGCCGTGGAGGCCGAACGTGAGGGAATAGAGCTCTCAGGCTTTGCCGGACTGCCGACATTTTCACGCGGCAATAGCGCCCATCAATATCTTTTTGTCAATGGTCGCCCCGTCAAAGACAAGCTTCTGACGGGCGCGGTTAGAGGGGCTTATCAAGATTTCCTCGCGCGCGATCGTCATCCCGTTGTGGCTTTATACGTCGATCTCCCGCTAGAACATGTTGATGTAAACGTTCATCCGGCCAAATCCGAGGTCCGCTTTCGCAATCCGGGCCTCGTCAGAGGCATGATCGTCAGCGCCCTTAGAAATGCTTTGGCCGGAGCGGGGCACCGCGCCAGTACAACGGTCAGCGATTATGCGCTGGGACGTATTCAGACCGAACAGGCAAATTATGCCTTTCAAGGCCGCTATGGCGGCGCTGGTCGAGGTTATGCACCACCGCCATTTTCAAATGATCCGGCTCTTCAACCCCTAATCGACGGTATGTCGGCACGTGTTGAAGAGGCGCCAGAGGGGTTTGGGTCTCCTATGGTAGCAGACATGGGCCAAGCCCCATTGGAAGATTATCCTTTGGGTATGGCGCGCGCGCAACTCCATGAGACTTATATCGTCGCCCAAACTGGGGACGGGATTGTAATCGTCGATCAACATGCAGCCCATGAACGTTTGGTCTATGAAGAAATGAAACAGAAAATGGCAGGGCAGGGCGTACCGCGCCAGACGCTTTTGATACCTGATGTGGTGGAATTAGGCGAAACAGATACGGCCCGCGTGCTGGCACGCAGTGAAGAACTTGGCGAAATGGGCTTAGTCATTGAGCCCTTTGGTCAGGGTACAATTTGTGTCCGCGAAACGCCCGCGCTTTTGGGCGAAGTCAATGTTCAGGGCTTGCTGCGCGATCTCGCCGATGATCTGGCTGAATATGATGAGGCACTCAGCCTTAAAGAACGGTTTGAACATGTTTGTGGCACCATGGCGTGTCATGGCTCGGTTCGAGCGGGGCGGCGTCTAAACGCTGCGGAAATGAATGCGCTCCTAAGGCAAATGGAGGCCACTCCGCATTCCGGCCAATGCAATCATGGTCGCCCGACCTATGTCGAGTTGAAACTTGCAGATATCGAACGATTATTCGGGCGGCGTTAGAATTTTGAAACTTCTACGCCGCATTTTTACATGGCGGCGTTTCGGGGTGGATGCCCAGCAAGTTTAAATGGTCCAAAATGACGTTTCGGCGGTCACGAATGGGGAGATAGCCTCGTCTTCGTTGATACAGCCAAATTCTGAATTTCGTCAGTCCAGACGCATCATGGTGCAATTCATTGTCTGATGGGCTTGGCCCGAAAACGGCACCAGGGTCATTATAGTCAAGCGCAATTTTTTCCATTTTGTCGAAAAACTCAAGGCACTCAAATGGGTCATATCCGGCTAAGATACACATTTCGATAGCGAGGCGATCTGCTTCGCATTCTTGTTCGGGTCCGTATAAGCGCGATGCAATCAAATGGTATTTTCCGAGTAAGAAAATTTGTATGTCACTCGCAAGGGAGACGTAAAATTTATCTGGAAAATGATCCAGATGACCAAGCTTATGATGCGCAATTTCATGTGCGATGACAAAAGCAGCCATAGCCTCTTTTGAGCACTCTTGGAACAGCTTTCGGGCGAAAAATATATGGGACCCATTTGCTGTAAAAGCGTAGAATTTATTGTACCATGGTATAACGACTTTATAGTCTTTCTTGAGGTTACAATTTTCACGAAACTTGGTCATGATCGACTCGACACGATCCATCGCCCAAGGTTCAGACTCGAATATACAATTTTCTGACAGCGCCTGATAAATTATTTCGCCAATATTTGTTTCCGTCTCTCTTTCATCCATAAATAATATGTGGTGACAGAATTTTGTTTTTAAAGGTTTGTTTGTTTTGTGTTTTTAAAAATATATAAAAAACAAGTACTTATATAATTTTCTTAGATTGTGCGGTCATGTATTTTATGGTTTATAATTAGTTAAAAATACAACTCTCGCTGCCCCCCAAATCTTGTCAGCTATGACATTGAAATCTCTTGAATTGATCTCGGCGTCGCGACTTTCTTCTAAAATTATGACGCCATTTTCGGCCAAGAAGCCCTGAGTTTTTATCCGGTGAAGCACGGGTTTCCATAGATTTTTATTATAAGGTGGATCCATGAAAATATGGGTGAATTGACCCCGGAAATTTCCCGGGGCAATTTTTAATTTGGTTGCGTCATAGCGGTGCAACCGTGCAATGTCTCCGAGCTTCATTGTTTCAATATTTTTGCGAATTGCTGATCTGGCTTTGGGTTCGGTTTCTGCAAAAAGACAAAACTCTGCACCGCGAGAAATTGCTTCCAAACCAAGCGCACCGGAGCCTGCAAATATGTCGGCGACAATGGCGCCGTCTAATGGTGGAGACCACTCTGCATGACCCAGAATATTGAAGATAGACTCACGCGTTTGATCACTTGTCGGGCGGGTGTCACGACCCGCTGGCGTCGCAATATTGCGACCTCGCAAAGATCCCGAGACAATTCTCATTTTCTACCTCGTCGACGATCAGGCTTGCCTTTTTTATTTTTAGGTTTTGAATTTCCTTTTGCAAATTTTCCTCGACCTTTAGGTGGCTCGCTGTTGCGGTCAGGCTTGGATTGAAACCGTTTCGCGCTGGCATGGCTTCCGCGTTTCGGGGCACGTTTCTTGGGTTCGGGTGGGTCAGGGAAATCCATTAATTGTCCTAGCTGGGTTCGCAGAACTTTAGGTTTTATTTCTTCGACTTTTCCTCCGGCCAGCGTGCCAAGCATAAAGGGGCCATAGCTGACCCGGATAAGACGGTTTACCTTAAGGCCCAGTTCTTCCATGGCCCTCCGAACCTCGCGGTTTTTACCTTCACGCAAAGTGACCGTGATCCAGCTATTATCTCCGGCTGTGCTATCAAGGATAGCTTCAATCGGGCCTGTTTTAATCCCTTCGATTTTGATGCCATCTTTAAGCGTGTCGAGTTGTTTTTGCGTGACTTTGCCATAAGCGCGCGCGCGGTAGCGTCTGGAGAAACCTGTTGAAGGATGTTCTAGGTGGCGAGCCAATTCGCCGTCATTGGTCAAGAGCAATAATCCTTCAGATGTAATATCCAAGCGACCAACCGATATGACGCGTCCCATATCTTTGGGCAGGCTTTCAAAGACGGTTTGGCGTCCTTTTTCATCTTTATGCGATGTCACAAGGCCGCTGGGCTTATGATAGCGCCAGAGCCGTGGTGGGGCCTTTTTCGCGACGGGTTTATTGTCAAATTCAACCTTATCCGAAGCGCTGACCTTGGTGGCGGGTGTGTCAATGACCTTGCCATTCACCTTGATCCGTCCCTCGGCGACCAGTTTTTCAGAATCGCGACGTGACGCAATACCAGCGCGGGCCAGATATTTCGCTATCCGTTCTTTTGCAATCCCATCTGGCGCAATCTTGTCCTGTTTGGGGCTTTGGGTCATAAAGGCTTTCTTGACTGTCATGGGCTGCGGGTAGATAGCGCAGTTTATGACGGATAATGTCCATTATATGCAGCTTGCGCTTGAAGAAGCCAAACGATCCGCACGTCGCGGCGAAGTGCCTGTCGGCGCGGTGATTGTCAACGCGGCAGGCGAGATCGTTGCAAAATCCGGCAATGCACCGATTGGCATATCGGATCCGACAGCTCATGCTGAGATATTAGCCCTAAGGGATGCGGCCTATAAGACTGGAAATTACCGGTTAGGGGGACATACGCTTTATGTAACACTTGAGCCATGTACCATGTGTGCCGGAGCCATTTCTCATGCCCGCATCGATAGAATTGTGTTTGGCGCAGAGGATCAAAAGAGCGGGGCGGTGAAAAACGGGGTTCGTTTTTTTGATCAATCGAGCTGTCATCATAAACCAGTTGTTACGAGCGGCGTGTTGGCGGAAGACTGTTCCTCGCTTTTAAAGTCATTTTTTCAAGAGAGGCGAAAAAAATGAAGCCTGCCTTACAAGAGGCGGTAAGCACGCCCGTCTCATCAGACGGAGATGTTGGGAAAGGCCCGCATTGGACCGGTATTATACTTGGGACTCTGGGGGCCGCGCTGTATTCTTTAAAAGCCGTCTTTGTGAAGCTGGCATATCTCCCTTCAGATGGAATTGACCAACTGCCACCTATTACACTTATGACACTAAGATTAGGGTTTGCTTCTCCCGTTTATCTTTTGATTTTATGGTGGGTTTGGCGGCGCATAGAGATCAAACCTGAAGCAAGACAAATTATATTCGCCATGCTCACAGGCATGTTGGGCTATTATATATGTGCCTTACTCGATTTTTCGGGATTGCAATTTATTACCGCACAACTCGAACGACTTCTACTTTTTACCTATCCGGCATTCGTCATATTATTCGGAGCCCTGTTTTTTGGGGGACGATTGACCTGGGCTGGAATTGGAGCGGTTGTCCTAGCTTATTCTGGATTGGCGATTGTTTTTTTTGGGGGTGATATCACGCAGAGCTCGAATCTTTGGCTCGGCAGTGGGCTCGTTCTCGCCGCGGCCATGTTGTTTGCTTTATTTCAGTTGGTTGCCAAAAGATGCATTGATTGGCTCGGCTCATCTCTCTTTACTTGTCTTGCAATGTTGGGAGCCGCGACGGCGATCTTCATCCACTTTAGTGTTTCAGCCCTTACATCTGAGGGTGTGGCTGCGGCTCTAGACTTGCCAGCCAGAATATATTGGATTGGCTTGATCATTGCGGTGTTCTCAACGCTCCTGCCAAGTTTTTTTATGAATATCGCAATTGCGCGTATTGGTGCTCAAAAAGTGGCCATGTTGGGTATGTTTGGACCTCTAGTCACGATCATCGCGGCGATACTGGTTCTTGGAGAGCCTTTTGGCGTTTGGGACGGCGTTGGGACAATTGTGACCATAGCCGGAATTGCGTTCTATATGAGAGCCAATAGATTCAATCCGCGCCAAAGGTAAACCACGCCGACTAATGTGACGAGGATTCGCGTATATTTGCGGAAACCGACATCGGAGAATTTTTCCAATAATAGCGTTCCGGTCTTGGTCCCGCATATGACTGCCGGGAGAGCAAAGGCAAATACCCATAAAGGTGGCAAGTCAGTCAATCCTGTTGCTGCAATGAGCGGGATACCAAAATATCCAATTTTGACTATATGGCTGGCAAACATGGTGACCGCTTTGGTTGAAACGATAGCTTTTCGGCTTAGCCCTGTTTTGACATAGAAGAAATCAAGGGCCGGGCCAGCGACGCCCGCACTCAAATTCAGTCCCATAACCATCGCGCCGCAAAGCATCGCATGTGGTGGTTTTTCCGCGTCACCAGCTAACCAATTCCGAGGTAACCACAATAGAAATGGGAGTAGGCCCAATACTAGATAGAGTTGGGCTTTATTCGGGATAAAGGTGAAGGCTAACATGATCCCTATGGCGGGTAGGGCGCCGAGCAATTGCCAGCCCAATATATCCCACCTTACATGTTCTCTTAAAATAAAGGCGCGAGAGCCATTTGAAACGGATTGTACGACCCCATGCAGGACCATAGCGGCCGAGACGCTCATCAGGCTGGCGATTATCCCCATAAAGATCATGCCGCCGGCCATTCCGAATAGGCCAGAAATGACGGCGCATAAGCCTGCTGAAATAATGATCAGGATACCAGAATTCATTAACGGATTCTCGTTTTGTTAAGAAGTGCTTAACCACGTTATGGTTACCAAATCCTTATCACACGATTTCGCGGATATGGCGATTCGATGGCTGGAAATGGGATCAGATATGCAGTTGTTCAAAAAAGAAAAAAGCACTTCAAACCGTGAGGGGCGCGTCCAATCTTTCCCACTATCGTTGAAACGTACAAAAGGAACGGCTGAAGCTGAAGACGTTAGAGACGTACAAGATACCGTCCAAACAATCACGGCGGCGCTGAAATCAGGCGCAGATGCTCAGGGTCTTGCTGCGAAGCGATTGGCGAGCCTGGACAAGGTGATGGCCAAAATGGATGCGACGGTTCGACATGCAACGCGCCTTGAAGTTGAGACAGACAGACTCAATACCGAGCTTACAAAACTTCGAAGTGAAATTGATAAAAACAGAGCCTGGGACCAAGAGCAAAGTGCCAAACTTGCGACACTCATAAAAGATCGCGATGGATTGCGTCGCGAGGTCGATACCCAAAAAACGGTAATTTCGCAGGCGAAAGATCGTGAAACCACGCTTCGAGAGTCTGAGATTGGTTTGCGCCGTGAAACTGATGGATTGGCACGTGAATTGGCCAAAAGAACGGGGCGATTGGAAGAAATTGTCTCAGTACAACAACGCTTACAGGATGATCTGACACAAGCGAATTCGACAATTTCAGCAAAAACGCACAAGACGCGCGAATTGCAAAATGCTGTTGAGGAGCTAACGGTTCGTTTGGAGGAGAAAACGAAATCTTCTGACGCCGCGATTGCAGCTTTACGTGACCTTCGCTTGGATCATCATGCAGCAAAAGAACAATTGGTTTCAGCCAATGCGCGTCTACAATCCGTTGAACATGATCAATCCTCTCAAAAATCGCTATATGAAGATACAATCAAGCGCCGTGCCGATGAAATTCTGGCCTTAAAAACTCAGATTGAGCAATTGAGCACCCAGTTGCGCATTAAAGGGTCGATGGAACAACATTTTGATGAAGAGAGTTCTGGTCTTCGTCAGACTCTGGAGACTGAGCGTGAGCGCAACACCGTAAATGAACAACGTATTCGCAATCAGGCTGAGGCTGAAACTCGACAATCGCGCGCGCTCGAGCAGGCAAAATCTGAGTTTGAAGCGCTGAATGAAAAGTTTGTTGAAGCTATGAAAGAGCTAGATACAATTAGACAAATTAATCGCGTGCAGGCTCAAAAATTAGAGCGTTACGCTGATCTCAATAAAGCGCCAGCGCCAAAAAGAGAACGAAGCTATGCATCGACTATCAGAAATGAAGAGCCTGTGATATTAAAGGCCGTTAAGTAAAACGACCGCATGTCTTGTTTTGCCGAATAGAATACGGATCTATCTAGAGCGCCTTGTTCTCACGAGATGATTGTCTTTGAGCCAGTATCACTGGGTCATTGATCAATTGTTCGGCCTTGGCTGTGAAATAAACAGCCTCACAAATATTGGTCGCGTGATCCCCGATACGCTCAAGATTTTTGGCCACAAATAAAAGTTCTGCGCAGGCCGGAATTGTACGAGGATCGCCCATCATGACGGTAACGAGCTCTCTGAAAATAGAGTTATACAGATCATCAATGTCATTGTCTGATTGCCAGTAATGAAGGGCAGAAACGGGGTCTTCGTTTAAGATTGTATCAAGTGAGCCTGACAATTGGGTTCGAACCTGTTTTCCCATTCTGTGTACAGATTTAGAAATATCGACCCGAGGTTCTTCAATAAGCAATAGGGTGCGTCGTGCTATGCCTTCGGCGAGGTCGCCCACTCGTTCCAAATCAGAAGCAATGCGTGTAATGCCGATAATGCGGCGTAGGTCTTCTGCGATTGGGCTCCGCAGGGCGATGATTCGGTTTACATCTTCATCAATGTCGTGTTGCAATTTATTGGCCATATCATCGCGCGCAATAATTTCATTTGCGAGTTCATTGTCGCGTTTTTTGAATGATCGCATGGCGCCTTCGACCATTTCAGCGACTAAAGTGCCGAGATCATTGAGCATCGTCGTTAGGTTTGTGAGATCTGTATCATATCCAGATACAATATGCGTGCTTGATTGGTTCATGAATTTTCACCTCAATTGAAACGCAACTATAAAGGAAACGCGGCTTTTGGCATAGCATTATATGACAAAGTTTTTGTGACAATCTTTGGTTTTTTTATACACGAGCATCAGCAAAGTCAGTTTTACACATTGCATTGCGCTCAATCTGAATAGAAATTTAGACGAAACTTTTTACCTGATTGGAAATCTTATAGAAAAATTGAGGTTTTCTTCCGAATTTGCTGGAACAATAATAATTTTTGATATATGGAATCCTTATGATTGCTTTTGTGAAATCCATCTTACTTGCGATCGTAATGTTTGTTTTGGCGCTTTTGGGTCTTTAAACTTTTACGATTACCAAGATTATTCCGGTCATCACGTCCGATTGCTCAGGCTTGCCGTGGCATAAGGCAGCAAACTCTTACTCTTGAACAGACAGCTGAGACGATTTAGGCGAGACGAAGTCATGCGCTGCGTTGGTCAGGAAAAACCGAGAAAAATATGAAAGCTACGATTACAGATGTTGCCAAACGCGCTGGCGTTTCAATGAAAACGGTTTCCCGCGTGCTCAATAATGAACCAAATGTGGCAAATGCGACACGTGAGAAGGTAAAGGCGATTGCTGCGGAGCTCAGATATTCACCAAACCTCGCCGCGCGTGGATTAGCTGCGTCTAAGTCCTATCTAATGGCGCTCATCTATGACAGCCCGTCGCCTAGCTATATGGCGCATATCCAAAGAGGTGCAATCGATGCCTGTCGAGAAACGGGCTATCATCTTGTCGTTGAGCCTATTTCTCTGGGGACAAATAAAACGGCAGAAGAGAAATCTAACGCGATCCGACTGGTATTGAACCGATTGCGTGTTGATGGTGTTATTCTTACGCCTCCGCTTTGTGATAGCGATGCGATTTTAGAAACCTTAGCCGATTATCAAATAAAATGTGTGCGTGTCTCACCCAAAAATTCAGGGTTTCAGCCATCTATCACGATGGACAATGAAACTGCCGCCTTTGAGATGACAGAGCATTTGTTAAAGGCTGGGCATAAAAAAATCGGGTTTATCAAAGGCCATGTAAGCCATGCGGATACAATGGAAAGATATCGGGGTTTTATGCGCGCTATGGAAAAGGCTGGATTGGAAACCCCGTCCTCCCGTACCGCCCAGGGCGATTTCTCCTTTCACTCTGGCGTAGAAGCGGCGCGACTTCTTTTGTCTCTAAAAGAAGGGGAGCGTCCGACCGCTATATTTTCGTCTAATGACGACATGGCAGCAGCCGTATATTTAGTCGCTGGACAGATGAGTATAAACGTCCCGAAAGATCTGTCCGTATGCGGATTTGATGATACGCCTTTGGCGCAAACGATCTATCCTCCATTAACAACGGTCCGGCAGCCCATTTACAAAATGGGATATGAGGCGGTGCATCAATTAGCGCAGAAATCAGATGAGCAAAAAGACACGGCTAAAATATTAGATTTCGAAATCAAGGTCAGAGACTCTGTTGCGCCGCCGGCAATGCATGTCAGGTGAATCTGAGTTTGAGATATTCCATGATTGACAGCGCTGTCATTCAAGACTACCAAATGTCTTAAAATCAACCTATCTAACGCGTTGAAATTACATTCAATTCTCCGCAACGGAAAATTTGGGTCAAGTGAGGGACAAAGTGACCGATAAACATGATACGTCAGAGGACGATTTAAAAGCTCGACCCGATCAGCAATCAGATGCTGGGTCGGCTTTTGTCCCGGTCGAGCCCTTTGAAATCGTCGTCTTTGGTGGCACGGGGGATCTTGCACGTCGAAAGCTCATTCCGTCGCTTTACCACCGCTTTTGTGATGGTCAGATTCCTGACCGGTCTAGGGTTATAGGGGCATCCCGATCTAATATATCACGAGACGAGTATCTGACCATGATCCGCGATGGATACCGTGAATTCCAACAAGACGAGCATTTTTCCGAAAGCAAATGGGAAAAATTCTGTAAATTGGTCAACTACGTCGCCGTGGATGTGACCAAGGCGGATCAATGGAAAGACCTTGGTAAAGCCCTCGATAAATCAGAAAACCTAATCCGCGTGTTCTATCTGGCTATGCCGCCGGCTTTATTTCCGGCCATTTGTAATGGATTGGATGAGGCGGGCCTAGCCCATGATCAAAGTCGGGTCGTCCTTGAAAAACCACTGGGTCACGATTTTGACTCGGCCCATGCGATCAACAAAGCTGTCGGTAAGGTTTTCAAGGAAAAACGCATTTACCGGATTGATCATTTCCTCGGCAAAGAAACCGTTCAAAATCTCCTTGTGCTACGCTTTGGCAATGTCCTTTTGGAGCCGCTCTGGGACCGAAATTCAATTGAACATATTGAAATCACAGTGGCTGAAAGCATTGGGGCTGGCGGGCGCGGCGCTTATTATGACAAGTCCGGTGCTTTACGGGACATGGTCCAAAACCATCTCTTGCAGCTGTTATGTTTAACGATGATGGAAGCGCCGGGATCAACCAATGCAGATGATCTTAGACTAGAGAAAATCAAAGTCCTGCGCGCCTTGAAACCGATTGATGCGCGTAATGTTCAAGACAAATCAGTGCGTGCCCAATATATAAAGGGACGTGTCGGGGATGAAGCTGTTCCGGATTACCTGACCGACGTTGAGGTCGAGGAAAGTCGGACCGAGACCTATGTCGCCCTGCATGCCGAGGTCAATAATTGGCGCTGGGCAGGCGTTCCCATCTATATCCGCACGGGAAAGCGAATGGCGGCCAGACGGTCTGAAATTATAATCCAGTTTAAACCTGTGCCCCATTCTATTTTTGGCCCCGAAATTAAAGTCAATCCAAATAAGCTCGTGATCCGCTTACAGCCAGATGAGGCGGTTAATCTCTGGATGGAAATCAAAGAGCCTGGGGCAGGGGGTATGCGGCTCAAGAGCTTGCCGCTTAACCTCTCTTATGCCGACAATTTTACCGTGAGATATCCAGATGCCTATGAACGTTTATTGATGGATGTTGTGCGCGGGAATCTTTCGCTCTTTATGCGCCGCGACGAAGTCGAAGCCGCCTGGCGGTGGTGTGACGGAATTTTAAATGCCTGGGATGAGGTGGATCAACCTGTTGCCTATTATCCAGCTGGTACAAATGGCCCAGAAGCCGCAGACCGCATGCTCGCACCCTATGATGATGCGTGGTCAAAAGATTAATGTCAGGCATTTTTCGATTTTATGACGGATCTGACCCTGTCACAGCCGCGGCCTTAGCTATCGAGACCGCGCTACGCGCTGCCGTTTCTGATCGGGGTCAAGCCTCGCTGATGGTGTCAGGTGGCAGTTCTCCGAAACCCGTCTATGCAAAATTATCCCAGGCCGATCTGGATTGGTCAAAGGTCTCGATCTCGCTTGTGGATGAACGTTGGGTCAATCCGGGCGAGCTTGGATCGAATGAGGATTTTATAAAAGAAAACTTGATCCAGAATGCGGCGAGCGACGCAAAATTTGTCGGACTTAAAACCCATGACGAGACTGTCCTGAAAGGACTGAATGCTGCAGAAACGGGTTTAAAAGATTTTACCTCACCCTTTGATGTGTGTGTCATGGGGATGGGAACAGATGGACATACGGCCTCTTGGTTCCCAAATTCTAAAGGTTTAGATGCGGCTCTATCTTTGGGTAATCCGAATAGGCTTTGCTATGTGGATGCGACGGGCTGCGAGGTCGCGGCTGACCATACGGACCGCATTACGCTAACCTTGGCGGCTGTCCTTGAGGCCCATAAAATCATTCTTTTCATTCCGGGGCAGCAAAAGCGAGATGTCTTTCATGCGGCGGCGGAGAAAAAACGTTTTGACGCCCCTGTGCAAGCCCTGACACAAGCGGGCGAGAAATTACAAATTTATGCGAGTCCGGCTACATGACACATTCTGTAATTAAATCTGTTACCAATCGGATTATCGAGCGCTCAAAAGCGTCACGCCAAGGCTATCTTGAAGCCTGTAAGTCTCAAATGCGGGAGGGCCCTCGTCGCAAGAGACTATCTGAAGGCAATATTGCCCATGCTTCGGCGGGTTGTGCTGTCATCGAAAAGACGGAATTACTCGGCGCGAAATGGCCCAATATTGGTATCATTACGGCCTATAATGACATGCTGTCTGCGCATCAGCCTTTTGAACGTTTCCCTGAACTTATCCGTCATGCGGCCCGCCGTAATGGTGCTACCGCCCAAGTCGCTGGTGGCGTGCCGGCCATGTGCGACGGGGTCACCCAGGGGCGTGACGGGATGGAGTTGTCGCTATTTTCGCGCGATAATATTGCGCAAGGCGCCGCGATCGCGCTGTCCCATGATATGTATGACGCTGTTATCCATCTTGGGGTTTGCGACAAAATCGTGCCGGGGCTTTTGATCGCGGCCCTTCGATTTGGCTGGCTTCCACAGATTTTTGCGCCGGCAGGCCCCATGCCCTCTGGTGTACCCAATCCGGAAAAAGCACGTGTGCGTCAGGCCTATGCGGCGGGCGAGGCGACCCGTAAGGAGTTGCTCGCGGTCGAAGCCGCAAGTTATCATGCGCCCGGAACCTGCACATTTTACGGCACGGCCAATACAAACCAGATGTTGATGGAAGTGATGGGCATGCAATTGCCGGGCTCGAGCTTTATTCATCCCAACACCCCCTTGCGTGATGCCATGACGACGCAGACAACTCGGCGTGCCACGCAAATCACAAATATGTCTGAAGGCAAAGGCGCACAATTTACGCCGGCTTGTGATGTCATTTCCGAAGCCAGTATCGTCAATGGCCTTGTTGGATTGATGGCGACTGGTGGGTCCACCAATCTAACGATTCATATGGCCGCAATCGCGCGGGCAGCTGGCATTTTGATCAATTGGGACGATTACGCGGAAATTTCAAAAACCGTGCCACTTATCTGTAAAATCTATCCAAATGGGATAATGGATGTGAACCATTTCCATGCTGCTGGAGGCATGGCCTATTTGGTACAGGAATTAATCGAGGCTGGTTTCCTACAAGCCGACGTGACCACGATTGCGGGTGGTGAAGGTCTGCACGAATATACCAAAGAGCCGATTAAGAATCGCCATGCCGAAGCCGATACAGTGCTTTGGCGCAATGGTCCGACTGAGAGTGCTGACCCAGAGATTCTTACCTCGGTTAAAACGCCCATGCGCCCGGATGGTGGGCTGGCCCTCATGACGGGTAATATTGGTCGCGCCGTCATGAAAGTCTCGGCCGTGAAGCGCGAAAATTGGTTAGTCGAAGCGCCAGCCATTGTTATTGACGATCAGAATGATTTGATCACCATGCATAAGGCGGGGGAACTCGAACGCGACTTTGTTGTTGTACTACGGTTCCAAGGTCCTCGCGCCAATGGCATGCCTGAACTTCATAAACTGACGCCTATTTTAGGCTTGCAACAAGATAAGGGCTTCCGTGTCGCCATGGTCACAGATGGACGTATGTCCGGTGCGTCTGGGAAAATTCCGGCCGCCATTCATATGCACCCCGAAGCCTTAACGGGCGGAAATATTGCGCGGATTGAAACGGGTGATAGGGTTCGGGTTGATCCGGAGAACGGGTCTGTCGAGGTTGTCGGCGTTGATCTCTCAAGCCGGAAGGTCGCAAAGCAATCACCTCAACCCCAACATGCGGCGCTTGGTATGAATATGTTCGCAACCCAGAGAGCCATTGCAGATGATGCGGAAAGCGGAGCCTCTACCCTTGGTGATATGCCTTGGATGCCAGCTTCAGTAGAATATCTTTAATGAGCATAAGTACCGCTACCAAAGGCTTGACATTGGTCGGAGATGTAGGGGGCACGAATTGTCGTTTGGCCCTGGCAGATCAAACGGTTTCAGGTGAAATTGAGCTTCATCATTCTGAACGATTTCCGGTCGCTAAATTCGACCATTTTAATGATGTCGTCGCAAGCTATTTGGACAAATATGACATAAGCATCAAACAGGCTGCCTTCGCTTTTGCTGGCCCAAAATTTGACGATGAAATCCGGATGACAAATGTCAATTGGATCGTATCAGAAGATGAACTCCGAGCCTTATTTAATCTCGAGACCGCTATCGTCTTAAATGATTTTGTCGCTATGGCGAGTGGAGCTTCCATTATTGCCGATGACGGGTTCGATGTTTTGATTGAAGGGAAGGTGAATTACAACAAGCCCGTTGCTGTTCTGGGCCCTGGGACGGGATTAGGTTTGTCCTGTATCCATCCTGGGAAACCTGTTTTGATTACCCCGACTGAAGGGGGCCATACGGGTTTTGCGCCCTTTGATGCGTTGGAACGCGACATAATGGTTTACTGGTCCCAGCGTCTTCCTTTCGTGTCTGCAGAGAGTTTGATTTCCGGTCCGGGTTTAGCCCGGCTATTTGAAGCGATTTGCGCGATATATGGTGAGGCGCATAATCAATTATCGGCACCAGAAATTGTTGCAACTGCGGAGACAAATGCAAAGTCACTGGCGCGCAAAACCGTGACTCAATTTTGCTCTATGCTCGGTGGGTTTGCTGGGAATGCCGCCGTAACCCTTGGAGCGTCTGGCGGTGTTGTTATAGGCGGCGGCGTATCGAGACATATATCTCCCTTTATTGACGGGTCCGATTTTGTGTCCAGATTTAAAGATCGTGGTTCTGGCAGTTGGTATGTCCAAGATATTCCAGTACGATTGATCCAAGCCAATTTCGTGCCGCTCTACGGAGCCGCAGCGATGCTATTGAATACCTAAAATTCGCGGCGAACGAATATGCAGCGCGGATGAACCCATCTGGCGCGACGCCAGCTTTGGCGGCGAGTATGGGCGCGATCTTTATATAACCTCACATAGTTTCCTCGCTCGGGTTTGGACCGAAGTTAAAGGTTATGGGTTCTAAGAATTAGCCATTGAAAGTTGTAGCCTTTTGATCTCGCGGATTATCGCGCGGCGATTGAGCCGCATATTAAACCATATTTTGAGGGCAATTTGCGCCGAATTTGCCATGATGACCAAAGACGCAAACAGGATTTGATCTCGGACCGTGTCGGCTTGAAAAAACTTCGAGATGGCATAAAACAAAATAACGCAGAAGACCGTGATTCCCAGCCAGGTCATGCGGTGGATCAAACTACCCGGGCCTCTTAAGCTCCCGAAGACTTCGGAATAAAATCCGGTTTCATCCAAATGTTTGGCGATGAATTTTTCGTCTTCATCACTCAGTAATTGCCTAAGCTCTTTATCAAATTCGCTCATTTTGCGTCTCCTTTTGTGTTGATATCATAGATAGATTTGAGTTTTTCGCGCGCCGCAAAGAGACGCGATTTGACCGTGCCGATGGGAATGCTAAGGGCCGAGGCGATCTCTGGCCCGGTCATGCCGTCCCGATAAAATAGCTCCAGAATCGATCGGTCTGTCACGGACAGCCGTGCAAGGGCTTGTTTCAAGGATAAGCGATCATCTGGACCGATGGGCCCTACTGGCTCAGGATGGTTTTCAAGTTCGGTTTTTATACGCCGCGCTTTGACCGCCCGGGCGATATAATCGGCACTACGTCGTCTGACGATGACATAGGCCCAACTCGAAAAGGTCTTGGGATCTTTTAAGCGGCCTATATTTTTCGCAATCGTTAGCGCGGCATCCTGCATGACGTCTTGGGCACCGTCCCGGTCTCCGATGAGGCGATAGGCGAATTTGTAAAGCTTTGGGTGCCACCGCTTATAAAGCAGCTCAAAGGCTCTCTTATCGCCGTCTTGAGCCAATAAGACTTGATATTCATCAAGGGCTCGAGACCGTGCAGTTGATATATGTTTCAGCGCCATTTCGCCTCTTTAAATGTTCTCTAGTTATATAGTCAGGAGAAAACAGGAAAAGGTTCGAATTTATTTTTAAAAAATCTGCTCGACCTAAAGCGTGATGGATTGATCAAATTGGATTTTAGCCAGACGGGCATAAAGACCCTTTTGTTTTAAAAGGGCTTTATGAGTGCCGGTTTCAACAATCCGTCCCTGATCCAATACTAATATCCGATCTGCTTTTAGCACAGTGGAGAGCCTATGGGCGATGACCAATGTGGTTCGCCCCTGTGAGGCCCCTTCAAAGGCTTTCTGGACCGCTTGTTCACTCTCAGAATCGAGGGCCGATGTCGCTTCATCCAGCAAGAGAATAGGCGCGTCTCTCAGGATCGCACGCGCAATGGCGATACGTTGGCGCTGGCCACCAGACAGGGTTGTACCTTGTTCGCCCAGATCCGTCTCATATCCATCGGGCAGGGCGGCGATAAAGTCATGGGCGAAAGCGGCTTTGGCTGCAGCTTCAATATCGTCCTGGCTCGCTCCCGCGCGCCCATAGCCAATATTATCTTTGGCGGAGCCCGAAAAGAGTGGGGTGTTTTGCTGCACCACCGCAATTTGCTGTCTGAGGTCTTGCGGTTCAAGCTGATCAATAGACGTCCCGTCCAATGTGATTGACCCCGCTCCAATATCATAAAACCGCAAGAGGAGCTGAAAAACGGTTGTTTTGCCCGCACCAGATGGACCGACAAGGGCGACCGTTTCACCAGCTTTCACGCTAAAACTTACATCTGACAGGGCAGGCGCATCCTGACGGCTTGGATAGGTAAAGCTCACCTGATTGAAACTGATTTCACCGCTTTGCGTCTCACCCATCACTTTATTTTCTGGCGCTGTAATATCTGGAACCTCATTCAAGATTTCCACCAAACGGTCAGAGGCCCCAGCCGCACGCAAGAGATTGGTGAAGGTCTCTGTTAAGGAACTGGCTCCCCCGATCACGAGGAAAGCGTAAAAGACAAAGGCCGTAATATCACCGCCACTCATTCGCCCATTTAAGACCTCCCAAGCTCCGAAGTTCAGGATTGCGATGATGCCGATAAAGGCGATAGCAAACATCAATGCGGTCAAGATGGTCTGGATAAGAATACGTTTTCTTTGGGCTGTAAAACTGGCTTCAACATTATCTGAAA
>CAYRMO010000025.1:0-30112 GCA_964425355.1 uncultured Algimonas sp.
CGCCCATTTCGGTCTCCACATCATAGTGCGTCTATGGCGGCTATGGTGGGTGGGGGATCTAAGGCTCGGCCGGGCGAGGCCTCTCTCGCACATCGCGGTGTTTTATTCCTAGACGAATTACCCGAATTTACGCCCCAAGTTTTGGATAGTTTACGCCAACCCTTGGAGACCGGCGACATAACAGTTGCGCGGGCCAATGCTCATATTTCATATCCCGCACAGTTTCAGCTCATCGCCGCCATGAATCCATGCCGGTGTGGGACAGCAGGCGCGGATGGTATTGCTTGTCGTCGCGGTGCAAGATGTGCCGCCGATTACCAAGGACGGGTATCGGGTCCCTTTATGGACCGGATCGATATTCAAATTGATGTCCCTGCAGTCACGCCAGCAGATTTGGCTTTGCCACCAGCGTCCGAGGGCACAAAAGAAATTGCAGCTCGGGTTGCAAGCGCCAGAGCGCTTCAAATGGAGCGTAATCAGGGACAGACAAATTCAACCCTATCACAACAAATGTTAGAAAAAGTGGCTGAGCCAGACACAGCTGGACGCCAACTTTTAATTAAAGCGTCTGAGAGCCTCGGCTTAACAGCCCGCGGTTATCACAGGATATTGCGTGTCGCTCGGACTTTAGCCGATCTGTCTGGATCAGACCATATTCACCGCCTTCATATCGCCGAAGCCTTGTCTCACCGACGTGCGAGAAAAGGCCTTTTGCACGGCACCACGAGCGGGCAAAATAACCGAAAATCAAAAAACTCGCTTTTCGGCAGTTAGTCGTAAATATCTAATATTTGAGCTTATGGCTAAATAATGGAGTTGCGTGGAAAAGCGGAATACTAGCCTGTTAAAGATATAGTCCTCGACAAGTAAGGCGTGGAATCAACAGACTCCGGTCCAAATAAATTATATTTTTTTTCAACGCCGTTCAAAGGTCGTTTAAAGTCAATTAAAACGGCTTTGAAAGATGCGCCTAAATTTGGCAAAAATTGAAATAAAAACAACAGTTTATAAAATAGTTTATAAAGCTCTGACCCCATTTTCCTAAAGATTACGCTTTCTCTAATAACCGAGAGAAACTTTAAATTTGCGGGCGGGAAAATGAGAGAAATTTTAAAAAACCATATAATTGGTGCGAAACGGATATCGAGATTACAAAAGAGCGCGAGTATACTGGCCATGTCGTTGGCCATGGCGTCATTGCCATTTTCGTCGGAAGCTCAGATTGCGCCTGAAACAGACGCAGAATGCGAAATTGTAAATGAAGAAGCGATTTGCGAGGGCGACCTTTCAGAGGGTGTTGTTGCTAATTTCGCGGGACCGAGTTTCAATACGCTTACAATTCAAAATGTGACAGGCCCCATTGCCCCAGCGGCAGGTGTGGGCGGCGTTGTTTTCATCAGCGATACAACGCCAGTGAACATTAATGTCGAAGACGGGGTTATCATTAATACGGATAATTCTACGGATGAAGGCGGATTTGGAGTATTCGGGCAAACCCAAACCGGGGATATAAATATTTCAACTGGGGCGCAGATTACCACAGATGGCGGTTCATTTAGCGCTATTGGGGTTTTAGCCCTTTCAAGTTCAAATTTAGGCGATGTCACAATTGACAATCGTGGAGACATTAATGTCACGACTTCGGCTCAAAGGTCCGGGGGATTGTCTGGGCAAAGGGGTGCAGAGGGTGGAACCATCACGATTACGAATACAGGCGATATAACCGCCACGTCTGACAGTGTTGGGGAACGCGATGAGGCGCTCTCTGCAATTGGAGCCACGAATGCTGTTGGCGCGGGTGAAATCGACATAACAAATGATGGCGTATTAAGGATCCAAACGGCGACCGGAAATACGGATACAGATCTTGCGGGTGCAGCGGCTGCAATTCTCACAAATAATTTCAACAGTAACGGGACAATATCCATTTTGAATACAAATATGATATTTGCCAATGGACCGGGCGCCGATGGGATCGTGGGCGTTATATCGAGCGCTGATGATGCGGGTGCCGATCTCTTGATTACAAATCAGGGCGACATCAGTGTGGATGGTGAAGGGTCTTATGGCATTGTTGGAAATTCACTTGGTGGAAGCTCTGATATTTCAATTAACAATACGGGCCAATTAAGCGCCTCTAATGGCGACGGCGATGGAGGGGGTATATTGGGGTTCGCGACGTCTGCAGGTGACCCAGATATAGGCATAACGAATTTTGACATTCAAAATTCTGGGACCATTACTGGGGACGGAAGTTTCGACATTGGGATTCGTGTCATTGATCAGGACGCGCTTTCAGGATCAGAAATCAATTCTGTGATCGAAAATACCGGAGAGATTACACTTTCCGGAGATGGGCGCGGCATTTCGGTCGAAGCTTCTTTCGTGGAGACTGTGGACACGGTCATCAATAATTCAGGCGATATTTCTCTTTTGAATACCACGCCTAATTCAAGCAATGCTATTACAGTTCAAACTGGTGTAGGCGAAAACTTTGACACACACGCAACAATCAATAATTCGGGTAATCTAAATGTTGTAAACTCGAATGTGATTTCAGTTAGCACGAATGATGCCATCATTAATAATGATGGAAATATTAATGTTGAGGGAGAAAACACCTTTGGGGTTTTTGCGACCCTTAATGGGGAAGGCCAGAGCCTTTCCGTAAGCAATTCAGGATCTATCACCTCTTCTGAAGGAGTAGGTGGCGGTATATTAGGCTTTGTGAGTAGTGACGGCAGCACGGATATTGATGTTACGAACGTGGGTAGTATTTCCGGAAGCGGATCTTTTAATTGGGGCGTACGGGTAATCGATAACGGATCGAGTGAGTCCGCCGAAATTGATTCTACGATCACAAATGCTGGCGATATTGTCTTGGCCGGAAATGGACGCGGGATAGCTGTTGAGGCCTTGATTGCCGGCACTGTAAATTCGGTCATTTCCAACACCGGGACCATCACACTGGACACAGCAAGTGATTTTTCTAGTGGGGCTATTTTTGTCAATAATTCGGTTGGAGATGGGTTCGACACATCAACCACTATAAACAATTCTGGTGATGTGTCGGTTACCGGTACAAATGCGGTATTTGTGTCCACGAACCAGGCTGACATTACCAATAGCGGCGTGATTGAATCTGATTTTCTTGCGATAGATATTCTAAATGGTGGTGACACAGAAGCCCATAATATCACGAATTCCGGAACAGTTCGGTCAACCAGCTCCTTTGCCGTAAGACTGGATTCTGGAGCTGCAACCCTCGTCAATGAAGCGGGCGGCGTTATTGAGGGCGCTTTTGGCGGCATTTTTGTTGACGAGGTTTTTGATACAGATATCGAAATCACAAATGCTGGTACAATTAGCACCTCAGGAAATGATACGGCCTCTACAGGAACAGCAATCTTCATCGACAATGGCAGCCTAGTTTTAAATAACTCAGGAGAAATTGAAGCGGGCGCTGATGCCATGGGTGATTTTGGAACAGCGATTGCCACAAGTACGAACTTTAATGTAGATGGCGAAGATTTCGTGACCAATGAAAATGGCGGATCAATCTTTGGAGATATTTTCCTCGGCGACGCTAATGATAGCGTTGCCTTGCATAATGGATCAACGCATGAAGGCTTCATCAGCCTAGGCGCCGGTGACGACCAATTTGAACTCGGCGTAAATGGCACGGTTGATGTGGGCGCAACGGCGACATTTGGTGATGTTGATCTGGGGGCGGGCGATGACATCGCTCGGATTAATACATTTGACTTCTCGGACTTCTCAATAGACGGCGGAACGGAGACGGACACCTTCTCTCTAATAGATACGGGCTCTACAGCGAGCAGCGTTATTGACCTTAATTTGAACCCTTTGAATATAACGAATTTCGAGCGGTTTACCTCTGATGAAGCGGGCACGTTTTTTGTCACACAAAATGGTTCGGCGTTTAATGAGGTTCTCACAAATAACGGAAATTATGTCGTCAATTCCGATCTGAGTGGAACAAGTTTTACGCTCAATAACGGCACCTTTGCAGGCACTGGCATATTGGGAGATCTTTCAACATTCGGTCAGAGCTTCTTAAGGCCGGGCGGATTAAGCGTTGCTGGTGATGGGTCTTTGAGCTCTATGATCGGGTCATTGACGACAGGCAATCTCGAGCTGGGCGCGGGCACTATTTTTGAAGTTCAAGTCAATGATCAGGGCCAAAGCGACCAGGTTTTTGTCAATGGGTCGGTTAGTATCGTCGATTCAATTTTGAACGTCTTGGATGCAGATGGAGGCGCTTTTGATGGTCAGACTGTCTTTGACTATTTAATCATTGATAATGACGGCGGTGATGCGGTTGATGGGGTCTTTAGCGATATTTTAAATGAGCTCGCGTTTCTAACCCCCACCGTCAGCTATGTGGGCGGAGATGGGAATGATGTTATACTGACCTTATCCGTCAATAATTCCATGAATCCGCCTCCGGTAGATCCTCCTCCTATGGATGTTATGGGCTGTAATCCAGATCCAGCTATTTCAGCTGATGATGTCCTCTGTACGGGTGTTGACGCAAATGGCTTCTCAACCGACACATCAATCGAAAATGTGAATGTTCTCGTTGAGCAAGGGGCAACCGTTACAAATACGGCACAAGACGCCCTATCGCGAACGGTAATTGGACTTTTCGGTGATGTGAATGCAGGAACTTTAACCAATCAAGGTTTAATCGAATTAAATTTTCCAAACCGCGATCAGGTCGTAGGCGTTCAAGTCCGAAATGATGGCAATGTCATCAATGACGAAACTGGAATTATTGATGTCTCTGGAGGTGAGTTAAACGATATTGTTCGAATTGGTTCAAATGGATCATTCGTCAATCGAGGTATAATCCGAGGTCAATTCACGCGGAGCAGTGAGGGCGTTTCTTTATTTGCGAATAATAGTTTTCTCAATGAAGAGGGGGGATTGATAGAGGTCTTTGTTATTGATGACGACTCGGCTTCCGGAACGGGAGGCGTCTCAGCTGTTCAAAGTTCATTTGGGGGAAGCACAATCATAAATGAAGGTGTTATTCGTATTTCGTCTGATGATACCGGATTCGGGTTAACGGGTATCGAAAGTGAAATTGCGGACGATCCGACACTTATTATAAATAGCGAAACGGGTGTTATTGAAGCGAATGGCGAACAGACAATTACGGGTATTGTTGCTCGCGCGATTGATAGTGTCAGTAATGAGGGTTCCATAACGGTTTCATCTAATCAGGAGGCTGGGACTGAATCTGACCCTACCTTTGGCTTGGGCGCGACCGGCCTTTCGGTCTCCGGAGATTCAAACCCTGAGACATCTTTTGGCGTTTTTGAAAATTCTGGAACAATTACCGCACAAGGCGCCTCTGTGGTCGGTGTGGCCCTCGGACAGAATGTTGATTTCACTAATTCTGGACTCATTAGAACTGATGGAGAGGGGTTTGGAATGTCCTCATTCAGGGGTGAGTTAACACAAGAAATTGAAGGATCTCCTGGATTATATGTGACAGGGTCTAGTGACGTCAGTAATAGCGGAACGATTGAGGCTCTGGGAGGTAATTCTGCCGGCATTTTGATTGGCGATCCCGTTATAAGCTCTCTCGATGAGGCCGAAGTCGTTACAATCTTGAACACGGGCACAGTCAGAGGAACTACAAATGGTGTTTTGGGTTTCGGGGCCGGGGACGGAGCTCAGTTTACGATTGCAAATGGAGAGGGCGGCGTCATTGAAGGCACAGCTGCTGACGGTGTCGGTGTCTCGGTCGAAGGTGCCATATTGGCGTTAGACACAGCAGGAACTGTAACGGGGACGAGTGGGATAGCGATTTCTTCTGGCGAACAAGCAGACGGTGTCATCGTTCGGGATACAGGGGTTGTGAATGGTGATATTTTGCTTGGCGGCGGCGACGATGCACTGACAACAGAATCTGGTGCGCTGATCAATGGATCGGTTGATTTTGGGGCCGGATCAGACATTGTGGTCTTTGCAGACGGCACATCAATTTCAGGCGATATTTTATTCGGAGCCGGAGAAGACATCTATTTTGCTGACGCCTCATTGAATTTAGAGGGGCAAATTTTCTTAGGTGAGGATAATGATGTAATTGAACTGACGTCACTCGATTTTGAGGAAACGGTTGACGGTGGAAACGGCTCTGACACGGCACGCTTTATTGGCGATGGGACTTTAAGTGGCAGAGAGTTTGACCTAAGGAGTTTGGACTTTTCAAATATTGAAACTTTTAGTCAAGAAGCCTTTGACGTTTCGGTGACATTATTGGGCGATGGGTCCGTGTTTAACGCTTATGACTTGGTATTTGGTGCCTCAATTGTGAATGGAGAGTTTTCTGACCTCCTCTTTACGTCTCAAGCTGGCACAGCTCTTTCTGGATCAGGCACTGTCGGAGACCTAAATTTATTTGGGACATTGGCGCCCGGAACTGGAATCGGTACCTTTACTGTTGCCAATGATATCAATTTCCGAGACGGATCAATCCTTGAGGTTGAAGTCAATGACGACGGTACATCTGACCAATTATCCGTATTTGGAAATATAACGATTGAGACCGGATCCACATTATCCGTTCTTGATGCAGATGGTGGAGCGTTTGATTCAAGTGATGCGTTTAACTATATTATCATCGATAATCAGGGCGCTGGTAATATAAATGGTGTTTTCGATACTATTGTAAATGAACTCGCGTTTTTAACGCCTAGCGTGACATATGATGCTGGCGACGGAAACGATGTTGGACTAACGCTAACCGTGAATAATTCAGCTCCACCGCCCCCGCCTGTCGTTGAAGATGAGCCAGAAGAGCCCGTTGATACTGGGCCGCTCTTCCCCACAGCCGCTCAAACCTTCAATCAAATTGAGAGCGCAACAAGTTTAGATAATTTTGAACAAACGGCGGGAACAGATACATCCGAAGTTTACGGTACGATACTCTTCCTGACCAATGCCCAGGCACCATTAGCGTTTGATGCGGCATCTGGAGAAATTTACACGGCTTTGACAGCGCATCAAACCAATAGCGGTCAACTTAACAGCTCGAATTCGTTTTCGAGAGCCTATCAGCCTCTTGGTGAAGGTGTTTCGGCTTGGGTTGGTGGCACGGTTGGAGATGCCTCGATCGACACGGATGGGAATGGCGCCGAAATTGATGGGTCTACGACGCGCTTTCAACTCGGATTGGACTATCGGGCAAATGAAAGTAAATTTGGAGCAGGGGCTCGACTTTCATTCCTTGATCAAAGCGTCGAGGTCGAAGACCGCTCATCTATTGCCCAAGGTGATGGGTGGGCTCTTGACGGCTATGCCAGATATGGGACGTCCGGCTCTGGTGTGACGCTCGCCGCATCCGCAAGCATTTCCGAAGTCGAATATGATGTTGCCCGACAAATTGTCATTGATGACCTTAGCCGCATCGCAACCTCTTCTGTCGATTTAGAGGCATATGGATTTGAAGCTGAGGCTCGATATGGATTTGATGTTGGAGAAAATTGGTCCGTCGGTCCAGTTGCATCCATTAGCTATTCCGATGCTGAAGTAGGAGCCTTTTCTGAAACCGGTGCAGAAAGCTTGAATCTTTTAAGCGCTGGCAATGACGCAGACCGTGTTTGGACAGGGATTGGGGTCTTCTCAAACTGGCAAAGTGAAAGTGCAAATATAGATGTGTCAGCGCGCTATCTGGCAGGGGAAAGTCAGTTTAGTGAAGCAACTCTCGCTTTTGAAGGCAATGCGGATCAGCCCTTTGAGGTCCGGTCTCCGCGAACAAATGGCGAAGCGCTGAGCCTAGATGCGTCGGGTTCCATTGTTCTTGGCGATGGATGGCGTATCGGGGCATCGCTAAACGGCGTAACAGGCGGCGATGTTTCGGCGCTTTCAGCCCGAGCCGCTATTTCGCTCGACTTTTAAGTTTCGTTCCGTCTCGGAACCGTCGCTCTGGGACGTGGTTATCCCGAAATAACCTAAGATCATCTTTGATGTCTTTGCGTTATTTCGGGCTATTTCTTTGTTTTTAAGACATTTTTATCGATCTCGTCGCTGTAAAATACCGAAAATACGTAGATTTCACTGCGGAACATCAGACGCATCGCGTCAAAACTCGCTCAATAAGTCCTAATAAAACCTTTCAAGAAAAGCTGTTAAAGCGTTTAATTTACCGCTTCCGGTAACGCTTTTTTCAGATTGAGCGTCCACAAGGTAAGAAAATACTTAACCATAATCTCGTCTAAATGTGTGGGACGACATATGGTCGTTTTATAATGAGGGATGACTTATGTCACCGGATGATGTTTTTGCTGCTCAATTTTGGCCTTGGCCAGACCCTGCAATCAAGCGGGATATGGAAGGGCGTGTACTATTTGTAAACGCCGCGTTTTTAGCCCTTTACGGGGGACGCGTAGAAGATTGGCGTGGAAACGCTGTTGGTGGTTGGCCCGCCCCGCAACAACCCGTTGGCGGTCAAATCGAGCCCTATCGTTTTGAAACACGCCTGCCAGACCAAACAGGTGTCGAGCAGGTCTATGACTGGATCGAGCAACCTTTGGCTGATGGAAACGCATTTGCTTTGGCGCGCAATGTCACAATCTTTACGCAAAGCCCGGACCCTAAACCTGCCGTCGCACAGCCCGCCCCGCCCGAAACAAGCTATGAGGCGCCGCCCATTGCACAACAAGCCGTGATCAATGACCCTGTTGTGGCGCAACAAGAGCAGTTTGTTCAAGAGCCCGTTATTGAAACTTATGCCGAGACGCCCCTTGCGGAGGTTCCAGAAATTGAAGCCCCGATTGCGGCACCACCACAAGAGGCCCCCATCGCGTCCCCTGCAACATCAGCCGTGGCAGCCACGGGTTTAGCTGCTGCAGCTTTGGCGGCGCCTGCTATGGCCGCGCCAGAAACGCCTGAGATTGAAATCCCAAATATCGAAATTCCGTCGGATGATAATTATGCGCTGACCCAGCCTGTTGAAGAACGCGTACAAGCTGTAGCTCAACCCGCTCATATCGCGCCAGATGCGCCAGCTATCACCCAGGACGCTACGCGCGAATTTGAACGTCGCGCGCTCCCGATTGAAGATGGATCTGCTGTTCTGGGCAATAATTGGCGTGACGCCGTCATCGCAAAAGCTGTCGGCGCTGAAGAGGTTGCTCCAGATGCTGTGGCTGAAGAGAGCCCGGCAGAAGCGGAGGTGCAAGCTCCAGAACCGTCCGCATCTGACGGTCAAATTCACATTTTGCTGGCGGAAGATAACGCAATTAACGCGCTTCTGACCCGAACGCTCCTTGAGGCAGAAGGCCATACAGTCGACACGGTTGAAGACGGTGCCTTAGCTGTCGAAGCGATGAAAACAGGCTCCTATGACTTGATTTTCATGGATATGCGCATGCCAAATATGGACGGTCTTGAAGCCACGCGTAAAATCCGAGCAATGCCAAATGTATCACGTCACCTCCCAATCATCGCCCTGACAGCCAATGCCTTTGACGATGACCGCAACGCCTGTTTTGACTCCGGCATGAATGATTTCATGACAAAACCCGTCAGTGCTGAAGAACTATCCGAGATGGTCACAGAATGGACGGGTGAAAAAGCCCAGCAGCGTATGGCGAGCTAAACGCCAAAGAATAGCTGATTTATGCAGAGAGGGTCGCAATGCGGCCCTTTTGTCTGTCTGCAATCTAGGTTAACGCAGATGGATGAGCCCAATTTCAAAAACATCTACGCCTAAAAAGAGCTGGACAGAGGCGTTTGAAGGATATCTTCAACCCAAAATGCTGGCTATGTTGGCCCTTGGGTTTGGGTCCGGCCTGCCATTCATGATGCTCTTTTCCAAATTGGCTCGCTGGTTGACTGAGGTCGGCGTGGACAAGGGAACGATTGGCGCGTTTATATTTATCACGCTTTCCTATTCCTTTAAATTTGTTTGGGCACCGGTTGTTGACCGCGGGAAAATCCCAATCCTGACAAATTGGCTGGGTCAAAGACGGTCTTGGATGATGTTGGCTGTCTTCGGGACGATTATTGGCATGGCCGTTATTGCCTTTTCAGACCCAAAGCCAGGACATTTGATAATTCTGGTCATTGGATCATTTATTACGGCATATTCTGGCGCTACGCTGGACATCGCAGTCGATGCTTGGCGTATCGAGTCCGGCACGAATGACGAGCAGGCAAATTTAGCGGCCGTATACCAATTGGGCTACCGTTTTGCGATGATGGCCGCGGGTTATGCAATCATAATTGCTCAAATCAGAGATTGGACTTCTACCTATATTGCAACGTCTGGAATGATGTTAGTTATTGGCGTTATCATTCTGGCAATCAAGGAGCCTGAGAAAATTGACAGGCCTGCCCCTGATAATTTTAAAGAGGCTTTTCGCTTAAATGTTATCGATCCATTTTTTGATATAATTTTAAGGTTGGGGCGGTGGTGTATTCCTGTCTTTGCCCTAATTATTTTGTACAGGCTTTCGGATTTTACCATGGGGGTGATGACTCAACCTTTTTATGCGGATTTAGGGTATTCCAAACTTCAGGTAGGTCTAATTCAGGGTACATTTGGACCCTGGCCTATGGTTTTTGGGACGTTTTTAGGTGGATTGATTGTTTATCGTTATGGGATGATGCGGGCCTTGTTTTATGGTGCCATTTTTATGATTTTGACCAATGCGGCTTTTGCCTGGCTTGCTTTGCAAGAAGGGGCCGTCACTTGGAAATTACTTGTGACGGTTTTTGCAGATAATGTTTCATTGGGAGTCGTTGGAACGGCCTTTATTGCCTATATGTCTTCTATTGCGAACCGCGCTTATGCCGCGACCCAATATGCATTGATGACGTCGGCTTGGTCCTTATTCAACAAAACCGCGGCAGGCTTTTCCGGATTCCTATATGAAGCGGTTGGGAGCTTTCAGTTTTTCTTGATTACCGCTGCTTATGGTATACCTGGCATTTTATTACTCCTTTTTATATGGCGCTATGGCAGTGATCTAGCCAGAGGTGAAGATAATGGCGAAAGCGTCGATGTGGTGGAGACATTTGAATGAACGCCCCGCAGACCAACCTAAAAAAACACGCGCAGAAAGCGTCGAAATTGACGCCGATGATGGCGCAATTTCTTGAGATAAAAGACGGTGTTGGGCCTGAGGCGCTTTTATTTTATCGCATGGGGGATTTTTACGAGTTATTTTTTGACGATGCGGTGCGCGCAGCCGCAGCGCTCGACATTGCCCTAACCAAACGCGGTAAACATTTAGGCGAGCCGATCCCGATGTGCGGCGTGCCTGTCCATGCCTCCGAAGTTTACCTTCAACGCTTGATCAAAAAAGGGTTTCGAGTTGCGGTCTGCGAACAAACTGAAAACCCAGCGGAAGCTAAAAAACGCGGCTCTAAATCCGTTGTTCGCCGCGAAGTTGTTCGGTTGGTAACGCCAGGCACTTTGACCGAAGACAGCCTGCTGGACGCGCGCGGCTCAAATATTATTATGTCGCTTATCCGGACATCGTCCGGAGACCTTGCTATTGCCTGGGCAGATGTTTCAGACGGGATGTTTAAATCCTGTGCCAGTGACCCTGATGGGTTAGCGGCGCAAATCGCCTCGCTATCCCCGCGTGAAATTGTTTTATCAGAAACGGTTTATCGGGATCAGGATTTTTTAAAATCTCTAAATATTGAACAAATCGCCCTCACGCCCCAGCCAGACATTAAATTTGATGTGCGCTCTGCGACCCGACGCTTATCAGAGCAATTTGGGGTTGGTGATCTTGAGGGGCTTGGCGATTTTTCAAAAGCGGAAGTCGCGGCTGCCGGAGGTTTGCTAGGTTACCTGGAACTAACACAGGCGGGCTCTCCCGTTCGCCTATCTGCCCCTAAATCCTCAAAGCGTGCAGGTTATCTTTCGATTGACCCGGCGACCCGCGCCAGCCTTGAAATTGACCGCACACAAAAAGGCGCACGTAAAGGCTCGCTCTTATCTGTCATTGATCGAACCATAACGGGGCCCGGCGCGCGTCTTTTATCTGATCGGTTAAATCGACCGCTTTTGGACGTTGAGGAAATTAATGCGCGGCTTGATGCGGTAGATTTCTTTTTCAACCATGAGGACCAAGATCGGGTCTTGCGCGGACATTTGCGCAGCGCTGGCGATATGGCGCGCGCCGCATCTCGCCTTGTGCTGGGTAGGGGCGGTCCAAGAGATCTTAAAACCCTGACGGACACATTGCAGCTTTGCGAAAAAATTGTGTCTGAATTTGCAAAAACGCCGAACCTTGAGACGCCAAAGAATTTGGAATCCGCCTTATCTGGCATTAGTCTTATCAATAAAACTGAACTTGCTGCACTTGCGCGAGACCTTTCCAAAGCCTTGCTCGAAGATGTGCCTATGCTGGCGCGTGACGGCGGGTTTGTTGCGCAGGGCTGGCGTCCCGAAATTGATGAGCTCAAAACATTGCGAGATGACTCGCGACGCCTCATTGCGGGTCTTCAGGCCAATTATGCCGAACTCGCAAATATTCCGACGCTCAAAATAAAACATAATAATGTCCTTGGATATTTCGTTGAGGTCACACCGAAATATGCGGATGCCATGTTATCAAAAGGTCCGGAAAGTCCCTTTATTCACAAACAGACACTGGTGTCGGGCGTTAGGTTTACCACGGTTGAGCTAGCGGAATTAGACCGCAAAATTGCAAGCGCCGCTGAGAAAGTTTGTGCCTTAGAAGTGGCCGTTTTTGATGCGTTTGTCGCGCGCGTGACGGACTGGGTTGAAACCATAAGGTCAGTTGCCGCTGATTTGGCGCGGCTTGATGTGCAAGCCGCCTGGGCGGTCTGGTCTCGAGAGACAAAGGCCATTCGTCCCAAAGTAGATGACGGGTTTGAGTTTAACGTCGAAAAAGGGCGACATCCTGTTGTCGAGGACGCGCTTAAGAAAGAGGGAGCGGCGGGCTTTACGGCGAATGATTGTGATCTTGATGCCTCCGCCAAACACGGGTCGCGACTGACCTTGATCACAGGTCCGAATATGTCGGGTAAGTCGACTTATCTACGCCAAAATGCCTTAATGTTTATATTGGCGCAATCTGGTGGATTTGTGCCGGCCTCAAAGGCACATATCGGTGTGGCGGATCGGCTATTCTCTCGTGTTGGGGCCTCTGATGATTTGTCAAAAGGCCGGTCTACTTTTATGACTGAAATGATTGAGACTGCGGCGATCTTAAACCAGGCAACAGACCGCTCATTTGTCATCTTAGATGAGATTGGACGCGGCACATCGACCTTTGATGGTCTCTCTATTGCTTGGGCGAGCGTTGAACACTTATTAGAAATCAATTTGTCTCGCGCACTTTTTGCCACCCACTATCATGAATTGACTGAATTGATTGATGATCTGGATGGGGCCGAAAATGCGTCTCTGAGGGCGAAAGAATGGGAAGGTGATCTGGTCTTTTTGCACGATGTACGAAAAGGTGCCGCCGATCGCTCTTACGGGGTTCAGGTTGCGAAATTGGCAGGATTGCCGCAAGCCGCTGTCGAGCGGGCCCGTATTGTCTTAGAAAAACTCGAATCGGATTCAGAGCAGGGCGCGGCTCTGCCCGTTGGGTTGCCTCTATTTAGTGCGTCAATCGCACCGCCTGCCACAAAACCGTCTCAAATTGATCTTGCTCTTGCCAGATTAGACGTAGATTCACTATCTCCGCGTCAAGCATTAGACCTGCTCTATGAATTGTCTGATAAGGCGAAGAAAACAACGGAATAGAACATGGCCCGCCGCGCTAAGAAACTTCCCATACCCCGCAATGCGAGAGAGCTAGATACGGGCTTTACCCATGATGGTCTTGTGGCGGAATTAGAGGCCTATGCTATTGAAGGCGGTCCTAAATTGCGTGGTCATATTTTGGGCCATCTCAAAGCGCAATTAGATTCGGCTTTAATTTTTACAAGGAAGCGATTTGAGACGGGTCGCCTAGACGGACTTGAGACCGCGCATATGATTGCGGCTATTCATGACAAGATTATTACGGCTCTCTGGAAGTTTGCGACCCGTCATATTGTTGTGGCCGAAAACCCGGTCGAATCTGAACGTATTTCGCTTTGTGCTGTTGGCGGGTTTGGTCGCGGGGAAATGGCACCTGAATCTGATGTTGACCTTCTTTTCTTAATCGCCTCCAAAAAGGGCTCTGCCCATACCGAAGCCCTGACAGAATATATATTATATATGTTATGGGATTTAGGTCTAAAAGTTGGTCATTCCAGCCGCACTGTAGATCAATGTTTGAAATTGGCAAAAGAAGACCAGACCATATTGACCTCGCTTTTAGACATGCGGTTTTTGGCGGGCGATGAGAAACTCTCCAATGATCTATATGCGGCTTTCCGCAAAACGGTGACCAAGGGAAAAGGACGATCTTATATTGCAGGAAAACTGACGGAACGCGATATTCGCCACGCCAAAGAAGGCAATTCGCGATATGTGATTGAGCCAAATATTAAAGAGGGGAAGGGAGGCTTGCGCGACCTTCACGTTCTCTATTGGATCACCCGCTTTCTGGACGGGGCGGCAAATGAAACGACTCCAATATCGGACCCGCAATTTACGGGCGCTTATGTCGGACTAGGCTTGTTTGATGAGCGTGCGGCTCAAAGATTTCGCCGAGCGGCAGATTTTTTATGGCGAACGCGCCACTCGCTCCATTGGACCGCAGGTCGAGCGACAGAAACATTGTCCTTTGACATGCAGGTTAAACTTGCGCCGAAAATGGGACATGCGGTCGCGGAAGTCGAGGTCGCCGTTGAGCGCTTCATGCGAGAATATTTTACCAATGCACGTCATGTCGGGGCCTTAACGCGGATTGCTTGCGCGAAATTAGAGTCTGAAAAAGCCCTTCGCCTGCCAAAAGGTCTGAGCAATATCATGCCAGGGTCTCGTCGTAATTTAAAAAATAAAGATTTTATATTGGACCGTGGGCGTTTGATGTTTGCAGACCCAATGACCCTTAGAGAAAAGCCGTCGCAAATCTTACAGCTTTTTGAAACGGCGGGCCGGCGCAATATAAATGTCCATCCGGACGCTTTTTCCGCGATTGATTTTCGTAGCAATCTAATTGATCGCGATTTTCGGCGTGATCCAGACCATGCGGAGATTTTCAAGAAAACTCTGCTCGGCGCTAAAGCGCCTTATGCAACGCTGAAAACAATGAATGAGGCGGGTGTTTTAGGGCGATATTTATCAGAATTTGGCGGCATTGTCTCTCGCACGCAATTTAATATGCATCATGCCTACACCGTGGATGAACACACATTACGCCTAATTGACAATTTTGATGATCTCAGAAAAGGGCGCCTTGAAGCGGGCATGCCGGTCAGCACTGAGATCGCAAGTAAAATGACAGAGCGTCAGATTTTGACTATGATGCTGGCCTGCCTCCTACACGATACGGGTAAAGGCAAAGGCGATCAATGTATCGAAGGCGCCCAGCTGGCGCGCCGCGCCTGTAACCGAATGGGCATTGATCCTGATATTACAAATGACGTGTGCTGGCTCGTCAGGCGCCATTTGGATATGAGCGAAACAGCGCAAAGACGAGATGTAACTGATCCAGACACAGTTGCTGATTTTGCAAAATTAATGGGCTCTATAGACAGGCTCGACCTGTTGGCGGTTTTGACTGTTGTTGATATAAGGTCCGTTGGCCCCGACATATGGAATGACTGGAAAGCGACCCTCTTAAGAGCGCTCTATACTGGGACTAAAAATTATCTGGAGGGCCGTGAAGATCTGGCGCCCGCAGCGAAAGCGGCCTCGCTTAAAGAGCAAATGCAAGAGCGTTTACCAGAGGGTATGGCGGCGTCCATTGCGTCAATTACCGATCATTTGCCGGATCATTACTGGCTTAACTTTTCAATGGCCAAATTGGTCATGCAGGCCCGGTTTTTCGAAACGCTCTTAAAATCCGGCCATGATGTAAGCTCGGATTCCGCGACCAAGACTCGTGTAAACCCAAGACGAAATGTGACCGAGCTTTGGGTCATGACAAGAGACAGGCCAGCTTTATTCCGAGATTTATGTCTAGCCATTACGGCTACAGGCGCGTCGATTGTAGGCGCTCAATTAAATACAGGCAAAAGCGGGCTCGTTATGAATGTATTTTACTTGCATAATAAGGACGGAAAGGCCTTTGCCTCAGACTCAAATCATGCCTTGGGTAATTTACGAAAATTGTCTTTAAGGGCCGCGAGAGGCCAAACCGATAAATTGACGGTTCCGCGTAGCCTTAAGTCACGGCGGGCGGGCGCTATTCCTGTCAAGCCTCGCGTAAAATTTGAAGAGACGGCTCAGGGACAAACGACAATTATCGAGGTGCAGGGTCGAGATCGACCTGGTTTGCTATATGAGCTTGCAAGCTATTTCTCTGAGCAGGGATTTAATATTGCCTCTGCCCATATTGAAAATGTTGGAGCAATGGCAGTAGATGCATTTTACCTACAGGGTCAGAGTTTGGACGATGCGCGTAAAAAAGAAATTCGTTCACACCTTTTACCGCTCTTAGGCTCAGTGCCATCAAGTAAAAAAGCGGCCTGATGAAACTCCTGCGCTCCACAGCGATTATTGGGTCATTGACCCTTGTCTCTCGCGTATTGGGTTTGATCCGGGACGTTTTAATCGCGCGCTATCTTGGTGCGGGCGCAGTGTCAGACGCCTTTTTTACGGCCTTTAAACTCCCCAATGTATTCCGGCGAATGTTTGCCGAAGGAGCTTTTAACGCGGCCTTTGTTCCGCTTTATGCCAAGCGAATAGAGCAAGACGGCGAAGAGGCGGCCGATAATTTTGCGTCAGAGGTCGGCTCAATGTTGATCATTACTGTCTTGGCGATTGTCATCTTATTCGAACTGACCATGCCTTGGTCACTTAATATTATTGGGTCCGGACTCGATCGTACGCCCAACGCCGATGGCATTGCGCCTTATAAATTAGCCGTAACCTATGCGCTGGTGACCATGCCCTATCTTCTATTTATGTCCTTATTGGCCTTGTTGTCAGGGATCATGAATACGCGCGAAAAATTTGCGATTCCAACCCTGGCGCTGGCGCTTTTGAACGTTTTTATGATTTCCGCTCTGGTGGTCGCACCGCAAATGGGGGCAAATCAAACCAATATCGGCTTTGCGCTTTCTATTGCCGTTACCCTGTCAGGTGCGGCTCAAGCGGGATTGGTTTATTGGGGGTGTAAAAAAGAGGGCGTTAAATTCAAATTTCGCAGGCCTAGATTTACACCCGGTGTTAAACGTCTTGTTGTGTTGGGTGTTCCAGGAATTCTGAGCGCGGGTATTACGCAGATCAACCTTTTGGTGAGCCATGCCATTGCAACCTTTCAGGCCAGCGCGGTCAGCTGGCTAACTTATGCGGACCGGCTTTACCAATTGCCCTTGGGCGTGATTGGAATCGCCATGGGTGTAGCCCTGCTCCCCAGCTTGTCGCGCTCGATCCGAGCAGGCGATGAGGCGGGGGCCAAAAATTCTTTGAATCGCGGCATTGAAATTGCTGCCTTTTTGACGCTGCCAGCTGCTGTCGCGCTTTTTATTATTCCTGATTTTTTAATTAGCGGTATCTATGAGCGAGGGGCCTTTACGGCCGAGACGACGACCCAAGTCTCAAAGGCCTTGAAATGGTTTGCATTAGGATTGCCTGCATTCGTTTTACTCAAAGTTCTAACACCCGCATTTTTTGCCCGGGAGGACACCAAAACACCTATGATCTGGGCCGGCATTTCGGCCGTGATAAATATTGGCGTTGGGATCACATTGTTTAACATCATAGGGTTTGAAGGCTTGGCGCTCGCCACAACGCTTGCGGCTTGGGTCAATGTTATCGGATTATATTTTCTGCTAAAAGGCAATGGCGATTTGGCGCCTGATCGACGCTTAAATCGGCACTTGCCCAGAATAGCGATTGCGAGTTTGGTAATGGGCGCTGGGCTTTGGGCTATCCGACCCTATGTCGCGGATATGGGCGAAACCCATATCATTATGGATTTTGTCTGGTTGTTTGGCGTCGTGACGATTGGTGTGGTTATTTATGCTTTAGCGGCTACGCTCTTGCGTGCTTATGACCGCGCAGATATAGGCAGGGCGTTTTCGCGGAAATCTTAGAAACTTAAAATCATGTCTGACACATATACGGGTCCAAATCGCGTCTTTTCAGGTGTACAACCTTCTGGGTCTTTGCACTTAGGAAATTACCTGGGCGCTCTCAAAAAATTCGTCAATCTCCAGGACGAGCATGACTGCGTGTTTTGTATTGTTGATTTGCACGCTATCACTGTTCCGCAAGACCCAACTAAACTTGCAGACCAAACAAGAGAGATCGCCGCTGCATTTCTAGCCTCTGGCGTTGATCCAAAAAAAGCGATTATTTACGCCCAGTCTTCTGTGAGGGCTCATACGGAACTCGCTTGGTATTTTAATTGTGTCGCCAGAACGGGTTGGCTCAATCGCATGACACAGTTCAAGGACAAAGCGGGAAAGAATGCGGAAAAAGCCTCCGTTGGGCTTTATACCTATCCGGTTTTACAGGCTGCTGATATTCTAGCGTTTAAAGGCACACATGTTCCTGTGGGTGAAGATCAAAAGCAACATCTCGAATTGTCACGTGATATCGCTCAAAAATTTAATCATGATTTTAGCGCGCCAGGTTTTTTCCCGCTGCCGGAGCCTTTGATTAAGGGGCCGGGGGCCAAAGTGATGTCTTTGCGTGATGGGGAAAAGAAAATGTCAAAATCTGACCCATCTGATGCGTCGCGCATCAACCTCACAGATAGCGCGGATCAAATATCAAAAAAGATCCGCAAGGCGAAAACGGATAGTGGCTTAGTTCCCGCGACAGCAGATGAATTGGAGGGTCGCCCTGATATTGCCAATTTGATCGGGATCTATTCAGCTCTATCAGAGAGATCTGAGCAAGATATAATGAATGAGCATGGCGGGGGTCAATTCGGGCCTTTTAAAGCCGCTTTGGCTGAGGTTGCGGTCGAGAACCTGCGACCTATCACGGACCGTATGAACCGCTATCTCGCCGCGCCCGATGAAATCGACATCATTTTAAATAAAGCGGGTGACGCGGCCTCAGAAATAGCAGATCCGATTGTCGCAGATGTACGTCGTATTATCGGGTTTCGCGGAGCATAGGACATGAAAGCCGTTCTTCTTATTGGCGCTTTGAGCTTATGTGCCTGTCACGGGACAACATCCCAGGGCGGTATTGAGATTTCAGACGCGCGGTTTCACCCCCCTTTGCCAGGCCAGACAACTGGCGTCGGGTTTATGACACTTGAGAATAAGGGTGTAAAAGACCGCCTGCTATCCGTGTCGTCTCCAATTAGCGATCGTATTGAGCTTCACAACCATCAAAATGTGGGCGGCGTTATGCGCATGCGCAAAGTCGACGGGATTGAGCTTCCAAAAGGGGATTTGATAAAGCTTGAATCGGGTAGCTATCACATCATGATTTTTGACGCTGATATGGCGTTGGGCGAAGAAACCACATTGACGCTTGATTTTGAAACGTCTGAAGGTGTGACGATTAATGTTCCGATTGTTAAGCGAGGTTCAGCCTCGCAAGGGTCAGACCATGGAAGCGGAACGAAGCATTAAAGCGAGGGACTATTGAAAGTCTAACGTTCTGACGTCTTTTGTTTTTCGAATCCGTTTCAATTCTGTCTTGAAATTTTTATACCGGTCTGAGGTTGACGGATGGCTACTTTCAGTTTTGTCCCCACCGTCATGCGGATGATCCGAGTCTTTCCAATAGTCTACAGCAGACTCAATATCGAAACCGGCCCGCGCCATAAGGACGAGCGCCATTTGATCGGCTTCTAGTTCTAATTTTTGTGACGGCGCCAGCTCTATATGACCCGCGATAATATGCGACATTTCATGGGCGACAATCAATGCCAGATTTGTATCATCTACAACATGCCGCATGAGAGCCGAGGTCAGGAAAATTTCTTTGCCATCTGTGTGGCCATTAATCACATCTGAGAAAACAACATTTACGGGCGCATCACAGGCCGTATCAGGTTCGATCTTTGCGATAAATTCGCGACCCGTTGCTGTGCGGACCTCAATACGAGGTTTCACGATTGAAAATCCGTTTTTCAAGACGGCTCGATTATATCTTTCCATGGACAGATCGGAGCTTAGGGGTTGATTATTGACTGACAAAATTTCGTCACCAGATTCAAGGAATTGTGCTTGCGCAGAGGATCCCGTCCGCACGGCTCGAATATATAATTTCCCGTCCTCCAAGCCCAACAACCCTTCGGCCATAAACCGAATAGACGGTGGATAATCTTGCAATTTGTGAACCGTAAACCCCGGATCGCGCCAGACCTTTGGGCAAAGCTCAGCATTTGCGATTCGCAAAGCTGCCGCCATACGTTCTAGTCGGTCATTCAAAGCTTGATAATCAGATAGGACATCTTCAAATTGCTTGGGTTCAGATGAAACAGGCGCGGAAGGATTCATATCAACCGCAGCCGCCAATTTTTCAGCCTCACTTTTCTCAGCGGCAGGGGGCTCTAACTTTGTCGTGTCTGAACATGCCGCGAGGGCCAAGCTCAATAGACAACACTTTATATATTGGCCTAGGGATTTGATTGTGGCTCATCCTTGAGAAAATTTGGATAGACTGGTGTCCCCGCGGCTTGTTTGGCTCGAATTTCTTTTCGCGCGGCCGCGATCAATAGATAACGGTCTGGGAAGGTCGGGTGTGTTTTGGCGCGGTTTATATTTTTGGGTGCCAGTAATGATAGTCTTTTCCAAAAGGCTTCAACATTTTCTGGTGAATAGCCTGCGCGCACCATGTAATATAGGCCCACATAATCAGCCTCAGATTCAAAGGGTCGCGTATATCGTGTGGCCCCAAATGTGACGACATAATTGCCAATCGTTTTTCGGATATGTCCCATCGTATTATGGGCAAGCTCATGCCCAATAATCAGGGCCAATTCTTGATCGCTTTCGACAAAATCCATCATGCCGGCTGTGAAGGTAATATTCTTTCCATCGGCATAAGCATTGATAATCGAGCTGCCAGAAAGCCTAAGATTATAGTCGCACGCCAGAATAGGTTCGATAGGCAAGTCTAAAACCTCATCTCCGCGCTTAACGGTCAGAATATTATCTGAGAGGAGTTCGTCCCACTTATTTTGGATTTTAGCGGGTTCACCCATTTCATCAATGATGATATCGCCCAATTTTACACCTGCCAGAGCGGCTGGACTGCCGTCTGCAATTTGAAAGACCCGGTCTATATCATCAGCGCCCAGAACACGTCCGGCGGCAGGCCGAAGTCTTTTGGAATAGGACTTTGAACTATGGGTTTTAACACCGATCGCAGACCTGGTTTTCGGACAAAGCTCGGCATTTTCAGTTAAGACAGGCCAGCCAACATTTAAAAGCGTAAAGGCGTTAGATCGTATTTTATAAAGCGCATCCGTTTCTTGGCGCTCTGTCTCAGCCGCCAAGTCAGGCGCACTGATTTCAGGCAAGTGGGTGTCAAGCCCTGCACAGGCCGCCAAGGCCAGGGCCACACAAAACAGGCTCGATCGGTTCAACATTATATCTCTAATGCACTTTAAAGCTGTATCTCGTCAATGGAACTTGCACATTTGGCTTTGCTGCCCCACATAGCGCACATGTTTATACAAACCGAAGATACACCAAATCCGGCAACCTTAAAGTTTTTACCGGGCAAAGACGTTGTTGGGCCAGAGGGCCGCGTTAGAGAATATAGTCGCGGCGATGATGTGGCGGACGCGCCTATGGCTGAAATGCTCTTTATGATCCCCGACGTGTACCGTATCTTTTTCGGCAAAGATTATATTTCCGTGACGCGCGGTGAAGACGCGCAATGGAAACATCTTAAACCCGCAATTTTGGGCGCTATTATGGATTTCTATGTGGCGGGTGGGACCCCCTTATTGGACCAATTACAATCCGGCGAGGTCGAAGAGCGTGTCTATGAAGGCGAAACGCTCGAAATTGTCGAGCAAATCAAAGAGCTAATTGAACTTCGTGTCCGGCCCGCCGTTGCTCAAGATGGTGGCGATATCGTCTTTAAACATTTTGATGACCAGGACGGGATTGTTTATCTGGAAATGCGCGGCGCCTGTGCAGGCTGCCCGTCATCGACTATGACCCTCAAGCACGGTATTGAAAACCTGCTCAAACATTATGTGCCTGAGGTCAATGCGGTTGAACAAACGACGTAACCCTAGTGCTTGTGCTAGGATGATTGTTCTTGGTCTTGATACGACGGGCCCCTTTTGTTCGGTCTCGCTTGTCGATGAAACGCGTATCCTCGCCCATATATCGCGGCGCATCGGACGCGGCCATGCAGAAATTCTGGCCTCCCAAGTTCAAGAGCTATTCCAAAAGGCCGGTATTAAACCAGATGAAGTTGGTCGGCTCGCTGTCTGTTCGGGCCCCGGAAGTTTTACGGGCCTTCGTGTCGCGCTCTCTTTCGCCATAGGATTTGCTTTGCCGCGCAACCTTCCAGTGATTGGTATTAATGCGCTGGCTCTTTCCCACGCTCAACTTACAACAGAGACAAACCAGGCGGCCCTGATCTATCAAGATGTGCGGCGCGATGAATTTATGTTTGCGCCTTTTATGGGACACGCCCAGGAAACCCTAACGGGCGATCTGCCACAAACCGGATCATGGGATGATGTCAAGAAGCTGGGAGAGCATTTCAAGCTTCCATTGAAAGCCGCACTCGACCCAATTGATACGCGCATATTGGCTTGGCTCTCAATGGATCTCGATCCCGACGATTATCCAGCCGAACCTTTATATGCACGCGGGCCTGATGCAAAATTGCCTGGTGGTAAGTCTTTATGAGGAAGCTCACCGCACTGGATGCAAAATCTATGGCGGAGATTCATGCTGCCAGTTTTGAGCGAGGCTGGGACGCGCTTGAGATGTCTCAACATATTGCAAAAGACATATGTCTGGGCCTTGGCGACCCACTTCAGTGTTTTATCATTTGCAGGGCTGCCGCTGATCAGGCGGACATTCTGACAATAGCAACTCACTCGGAGTTTCGTCGACAGGGATTAGGCGCGCAATTATTGGATGCGGCGATGAACCATATGGCAGGGGGAAATATCTCGACCGTGTTTCTCGATGTGGCCGAAGATAATCAAGGCGCGATTGCGCTTTACAAAAAGGCCGGATTTCAAGCCATTGGCCGAAGACCGGCTTATTATAAACGCGAAAAAGGCCGCGTTGCCGCCCTTAATTTTTCAAAGGAACTAGACGTGGATGCCGTCTCGGACTAAACCGCCCCTATGAGTGTGAGCATATTAGAAAAGAAATGTATTGAGCGCGGTCTGCGGATGACCGAGCAAAGACGTATCATTGCGCGCGTGCTATCTGATGCCGAAGATCATCCTGATGCAGAAGAAGTCTATGCGCGCTCCACAACCCTTGATCCAAAGATCAGTCTGGCGACAGTCTATAGAACTGTGCGTCTTTTTGATGAAGCTGGTATTATCGAAACCCATGATTTCCGCGACGGTCGTGCCCGCTATGAGCTCGCCGAAGGTGAGCATCATGATCATTTGATCGATGTCCAAACCGGCGAAGTTATTGAATTTGTCGATGAAGAGATTGAACGACTTCAGGAAAAAATCGCCGAAAAACTCGGCTATGAATTAGTCGATCACCGGATGGAACTTTACGGCCGCAAAAAGACGTAAGGCCTGCGCTTACATATTTGTTTTCTGCTCGCCCAAAAAACAAAATTCGTAAGCGCTAAGCTATTTGTCCCGATTCCATTTACTTTCATATTTTCTGCGATCGTTTCGTTCTTCAGGCGACTGCCAGAAATTGGAATCATCCTTCCAAATCATACAATCTGGGTTTTGTTCGTCTATTTCGCCACCCTTAATGAAACAAGTATCAGGAGACGGAATATAAATATCATCCTCGCTTTCAAGAAATCCCTTTATAGCTTTATACGGTAATTCGGGCGTACATCCACCAATCTCTAGATTGCCCTGACGATCTTCAGAGGCCGAAATAAATTGAGTTATGCCAATGTTTAGAGATGTGCCACAATTTCCCCCGTCAGGCGCTATCGCCTGAATGTGGATCAATGACCTCGATAATCTCCCATAACCTTCAAGGACATCAACTTCATAGATCACCAATTCGCCAAAGGGGCTATTTGAAGATAGATCGACTGCAGCAGAGAGTGGAACACCCCACAAACTCAAATATTTATTTGCATAATCACTCACGTACCCACCCTCCCAAGGCGCACAACTGCAAGCGAAAGCGGGTGACGAAGTAAGGCTAAACAAAATGGCGAATAATAAGGTACGAAATTTCATATCAATTCCCATTTCCAAAGCGCCGATCATATTCCGGAATATGTTTTGCGCAATTTTTTTCTTCATCAAACTGAAGCTCACCCGTGAGAAATATCGCGTCATAGGCTCTCTTGATATTCGCGAAACAAAGTTGCGACTTTGATCCAAATTCCAAACCGCGTGCAATCTGATCTTCGACGTAAGCTTGCGTATAAGACTCAGCACACAAATCATTCATATATATGCCTCTATCATTTTTATATAAGGGCATAGCGAGTTTTTCATAGGGCTGGCTGCCAGATGTGTCGGAGAGATCGATTTCCCAATGCGCGAAAAAAGTGCTGTTACTAATGTAGACAATCTCTTCGATATCTCCCGAATAAACCTTCCAGACTTTGACTTTAGTGTCGTCAAAACGAGTTTGTTTGGTTTCAGATAGGGGCGATATTAGGGTAAAAACACCGCCCGATTCCATATGATCTGTTGATGACCATGAGCATGATGTCGCCCATGCCTGAGGTGAGACAAGGCAAAATATGAGTGATAACAAAACCAAGCGCATAATTAGGACTATAGAGTAAAACCGCATTTCGGCAAAGCTCTCTTGCTAAACGCCGCCGCCCCACCTATAGGCCCGCCAAACAGATTTAGGATCAGAACCCATGTCAACCACATCACCGCGCGATAAAAACGCGTCCCGTGATGTTGAGCAAGCCGCCATTATTGCGGCTAAGCCCGACGTCACATCCACGCCAGATACAAAAAAAGTTTTCATCAAGACCTATGGCTGTCAGATGAATGTCTATGATAGCGAGCGTATGGCCGATGTGCTCGCCCCGATTGGCTATGCGCCAGTGGATGCGCCTGATCACGCCGATCTTGTTATTTTAAATACCTGCCATATTCGCGAAAAGGCCGCCGAGAAAGTTTATTCCGAGCTCGGCCGGATTCGTCAGCATAAAGAAGCCAATAATCCGGATATGAAAGTCGCCGTTGCAGGTTGTGTGGCACAAGCCGAAGGTGCCGAGATCAAACGTCGCGCCCCCGTTGTCGATATGGTTTTAGGTCCGCAGACCTATCACAAACTCCCCGAGATGATCGCCAAGGTTCACCGCAATTCCGGTGACGTTCTGGAAACTGATTTCGACACGGTCGAGAAATTTGACCAACTTCCCAAGACCCGTAAGGTCAAAGGGTTTTCGGCGTTTCTGACGGTCCAGGAGGGATGCGATAAATTCTGCACATTCTGTGTTGTCCCTTATACGCGCGGCGCTGAGGTCAGTCGTCCCGTAGATCAAATCGTTGTCGAAGCTCGGGAGCTCGCTGCACAAGGCGTGCGAGAGATCACCTTGATCGGTCAAAATGTAAATGCCTATCACGCCGAAGGTCCTGATGGATCTGAGTGGGGTCTCGGCCAGCTGATCCGCCACGTGGCTCTGATTGGCGGCATTGACCGGATCCGATTTACGACATCCCATCCGCGCGATATGGATGATGAGCTGATCCGCGTCATTGGCGAAGAGCCAAAATTAATGCCTTATCTTCATCTCCCTATTCAGGCGGGCAGTAATAAAATTTTGCGCGCCATGAATAGAGGCCACACCTATGCAGACTATAAAACGTTGATTGAAAAAATCAGAGCAGCCCGTCCCGAGATTGCCCTTTCAGGTGATTTCATTGTTGGCTTCCCTGGGGAAAGCGATGCCGATTTTGAGCAGACCCTGAAATGCGTTGAAGAGATCGGCTATGCCTCATCCTTTAGTTTTAAATATTCGGTCAGGCCCGGAACGCCCGGGGCCAGCATGCCGCGCCAGGTCCCCGAAGATGTCAAAAGTGAGCGCCTCAAACGCCTTCAAGATGTCTTATATAGGCAACAAGAAGCCCATAATAAAAGCCTGGTCGGGCGCACACTTTCTGTTCTTGTCGAGGGCACGGGTCGCCAAGAGGGCCAGCTTTTTGGCCGCAGTCCCTATCTGACCGGTACGCATTTTGACGGTCCAACAGAGTTGATTGGTCAAATCGTTGAGGTTCATATTGAAGACGCTGGCCGGAACTCCCTGATTGGGACGCTGGCTTAACGGTTTAGCTTTCCCGTTCGTGCCTGCGGCGCCATTCGCGCGCATAAACAGACTCTTCGCTATATTTGCGATCCAAGGCCGTGGCTCTGACCGCAGCCTCTTCCTCTGTTTCCGCGCGAATATCGGAAGTCAGTCGCATGGCCGCGCGTTGATAAGGAACGACCTGAACCATGGGTGTGCCGGCGGGCAGGTGAATATCCTCTCCGCCGCCCATCCAGAGGAAGGGCACATTAACGGGAACGTCAAGCGCGTCGCAATCTACAGCTCCGTTAAAGGCCCGAAAGGGTAATTCCAGATGATTAATCGGGTGCAGAAATTGCGCCGACCAGCCCTCAGGCAGAACCACCCGCCAGGGATTTAAAAACTTAAACGGCATAGCGCCTGCAAAGGGTCCGCGCTTGTCTGATCCAATCTGTCCGGGGTGATGCATGTCCAGCGGTTTAAAGGGGGATGTCTCGTCCCAGTGAAAATTAAACTGACCTGTTTCCGGATGAAAGCCAGCGTGAATATCGACGGGTAGCGGAATGATCCACCCCAATGACATAATATCTGTGACGGGCAGGCAGGCTTTGACGGTCAAACCGGGCAGGCCATGCTCGTCTGTCATGTCCATTTCTCGGGGTAGGTCTCGAAACCAGTCGGGCAAGAATTTGGAGGCACGCGCGGGCTTTGGAATTTTGCCGTCAAATTCTGGTGGGCAAAGAAATTTTATATCGGTCATATCTGCGCCCCTAATTATTGATACCCTAAAGGATTAGGGTGTTTACGACGCCTTATGAATCAGGGCGTCGCAATGGATTTTCACAACCACCGTGCAAACTTTGCACGGCTAAAGGTGAAGCCTATTTACCCGGCTAATGAGAAACTCATGGGTGCACCTGGCCCAAGCGGCAGACCTGCAAAGGCCCAAATGATCACCAGAACCACACCGGTGACGAGCATCCAGAGCGAATAAGGCAACATCATCGCTGTCAGGCTTCCCAGACCAAAGTCCTTCTTCCAGCGTTGCGCAAAAATAAGGATAAGCGGGAAATAGACCATAAGCGGTGTAATGATATTTGTGGCCCCATCGCCCACACGATAAACCGCTGTTGCGCCTTCCGGAGAAATACCCAGGATCATCAACATAGGGACAAGAACAGGTGCCAAAAGGGCCCATTTTGCAGAAGCCGATCCCACAAAGAGATTGAGGGCCCCTACAAAAATCACCATTAAACCGAGTGTTATAGGCATTGGAAGGCCAGAGGCTTTAATGCCATTCGCACCGTGTACCGCCGAGATCAGACCGAGATTTGACCAGTTAAACATAGCGACGAAATGGGCGGCCGCGAAAGCGAGGACCAGATAATAGCCCATATCTTTCATGGCCTCGGCCATCATATCGACAAGCCCCCTATGACCATTAATTGTGTTAGCTGCGCGCCCATAGGCCCAACCTGCCGCAAGGAATAAAACCATAAACCCGGCCACGAGTGATCGGAAGAATGGTGTCGCTGTGACATACCAGGCCTGATCAGCTATAGCTGTGGTTGACAAGCCCGGGCCTTGCCGGGCGATAAAAATGGAAAGAACGATCAGTATAGCAAGCCCCAATATCCACTTTACAATTGAAACAAACATATTTGGAGATGGTAAGCGTTTTATGGCGCTTAATCCCAAAACAAATATTACCGATATACCAAGTACTTTTAGTACAGCGGCCCATTTTTCAAAAAACGAAAGATCGCCTTTCATGGCACCATCAGCAAGGAGCGGGGTGTTTGGCGCAAAGGTCATAAGTGCCCAGAATAGACAAACCAGACCTATGGCCCAGATAGCATGCTTTAAACCCTTTTCTTGATTAGCGGTCAGGGCTTGATTTTCTTGACTATATTCGGGTGCCTGGCGCTCATCGGGAACCCATTTTCCAAGGCGCGGTTCGATGATTTTATCCGTCACAAACCATATTGTCGGTAAGTACACAAATAGAAGAATCGCGATAAAATACCAGTTTCCGGCCAGGTTCATTGTCCAGTCTGGGTTTAAGCCTGACCCCTCAACACTGGCCTCGGTGATCCCGAATAAAAGAGCGTCTAACTGACCTGGAGAAACATTCGCGGAAAACCCGCCAGAGACACCCGCAAAAGCAGCGGCAATACCAGCAAGAGGGTGTCGCCCGACGGATGCAAATAAAATCGCAGCCAGGGGAATCATGACGACATAACCAGCATCTGCGGCATGGTTTGATAGCATTGAAACCAGCGCAACAATGGGCGTCAATAAGAATAATGGGGCACCTTTTACGGCTTGCCTGATCCCCGCAGCAAAAAGGCCTGAGCGTTCGGCAACGCCTGCGCCCAACATCACGACAAGAACATATCCCAAGGGATGGAAATGCGTAAATGTCTTAGGCATATCGACCCAGAGTTTTTGAATATTATCTGCTGATAGCAAGGATGCAGATTTTATGATGAGGGGCGTGCCATCAGCATTTAACTGGGTTGGGTGTTTGGCTGATAACCCAAGAAGGGCGCAGACGACGGATATAATCAGTAATGCAATAATCAAATAGAAAAAGATAAAGACGGGGTCCGGCAATTTATTGCCGGTTCGTTCGACCCAGGCCAAAAACCCTTTGGCGGGATCTTTAACAGTTTTATCCGGCGTCGCATCAGTTTCAGACATGGCCATCCTCTCATCTCTTTGATGTCTCTTCTAACGCAGAGAGGCGTCATGGCAAGCCTTGTGGTGGAGATGTGAAGCTGAACCCTTTAAACGCTCGCAATCTCTAATCACTTCCTTTACTCTGGAGATCTATGAGCAAACAGACTGAAATTTTTGAATTTGACGATGTCGATTTGGTGCGGGGCTTATGTGGGCCTAACCATGCCAATTTGGCCCTGATCGAAGAGGCCTTTGGCGTCTATATCGAAGCCCCTGGTGCGAGCGTGCATATTAATGGCGATGCGCCAAGCCGTGCGCGGGCCGGAGAACTCGTCAAAGAAATCTATCAACGACTTGAGCGCGGCTGGCCGTGCGGGCCTTCCGATATTCGGGCGCTGATCCGCGCTATGGGTAAGGGCAAGGTCAAGGCGGCAACCGTGGATGCGATTATTCCCTTTCCCAAACGCTCGCCGATTGTGCCCAAGACGCCGCGTCAGGAGAAATTTATTCACGCTATGCGCGATCAAACCATTGTCTTTGGTGTCGGGCCTGCCGGGACAGGTAAAACATTTCTGGCCACCGCCTATGGCGCGTCTTTATTGGCACGGGGTGAAATTACGCGCTTTATTGCCTGTCGACCAGCCGTCGAAGCGGGCGAAAGACTTGGCTTTTTGCCGGGTGATTTGAACGAGAAAGTTGACCCCTATATGCAGCCGATCTGGGACGCGCTTCATATGGTGTTGGGGCGCGATGAGGTCGAGCGCCGCCGCGCGGCTGGCGATATTGAGATCGCGCCGCTTGCTTTTATGCGCGGCCGGACCTTGTCTGATGCTTTTGTTGTGATTGACGAAGCGCAAAATGCCACGGTTCCGCAAATGAAAATGGTGCTCACACGACTGGGTGAGCGCGCCAAATATGCCGTCACAGGGGATCCGACACAGACAGACCTTCCATCGGGGCAACCCTCTGGCCTTCAACATGCCTTAGATATTTTGGGCGGGA
>CAYRMO010000026.1:0-29481 GCA_964425355.1 uncultured Algimonas sp.
ATTGAGGCCGCTATGCTGGGGTGCCTGAATGATGCAAAGGTCGGGACCATGATCGATCTCGGCACAGGGACGGGGCGTATGTTGCAAGTCTTTGCGCCCTATATTGAACAAGGGATCGGGATCGATTCAAGCGCCGAGATGTTACGTGTCGCACGGCATGTTGTGGCCGACACAGAAGACTGTCAGATTTCTGTTCAACAAGCCAATTTGACAAACACCGATTTTAAATCGGGATGCGCCGATCTTGTAACCCTACATCAGGTCCTACATTTCCTTGATGATCCTATATTGGCGATCAAAGAGGCCGCGCGCCTTTTAACGCCACAAGGTCACCTGATCATCACGGATTTCGAACATCATGAAAATGAAGACTTTAGAGACCGGTTTTCTCATCGTCGTCTGGGCTTCCAGGATTCAGAGATGCAGCGTTTTCTACAAGAGAATGCCCTCGAGCTTGCCTCTGTTTTATCTGTGCCCTCTCATAAACCCAATATTCCAACCGTAAAAATCTGGCATGCGAAACAGCCAGGCATTGCGTCGTCACCCATAGGATAAATCATGAAAGCCCCGCTTCCAAATCGCGATCCAAATGCACCTGTTGGTGCCATTGCGCGAACTGCCGCTGAAAAACCTGATCTCAAGGTCAGTTTTGAATTTTTCCCGCCTAAAAACGAGAAAATGGAAGACAAACTTTGGAGCTCTATTGAAAAGCTTGAGCCATTAAATCCAAATTTTGTTTCTGTAACTTATGGGGCGGGGGGGTCGACCCGCGAACGGACCCACCGCACCGTCGCGCGTATGGTCAAGGAAACGAATTTTGCGCCAGCCGCGCATTTGACATGTGTGGATGCCACCCGCGACGAGATCGACGCGGTGGCCCGTGATTATTGGGAGGCCGGTGTCCGTCATATTGTGGCCCTACGCGGTGATCCGTCTGATGGCATTTCTGAGGCTTATACGCCCCATCCTGGGGGCTATAGCTATGCCAATGACTTGATTGAAGGTCTCAAAAAGATCGCTGATTTCGAAGTCAGTGTGTCCGCCTATCCAGAGCGCCATCCCGAAAGCTCAGATTGGCGAACCGAGATCGACAATCTTAAACGCAAGGTCGATGCAGGTGCGACGCGGGCGATTACGCAGTTCTTCTTCTCGCCTGATATATTCTGGCGATTTCAAGACCGCGTCTTAGATGCGGGAATTGATATTCCGATTGTTCCGGGCCTGATGCTTCAACCCAATTTCAAAGGCTTGGCGCGCATGTCAAAAATGTGCGGTGTGGCGGTTCCCAATTGGTATGCTGATCTTTTTGACGGTCTAGATGATGACGCGGTTTCGCGTGATCTTCTAACGGCGACTTTGGCGGCTGAACTAACCGCTGAACTCAGGGATCGCGGCGTTGATCATTTCCATCTCTATACGCTTAATCGCGCCGAAATCGCAGTCGCTGTAAGCCGCGTCTTAGGTCTGCATCGTAGAGCTTAGCGTATATAGACCATGATGAAGAATCCTCGGAATTTATTGATATTTGGCCTGATCGGCGGCGTTTTTGGACTGGGACTGGGTTTCGGTCTTGGGAAACTAACCGGAAGTTCAAATTTCGATAAGGTAAGGGCCGAGACAGATATTCGAGACATGCTCGACGGTCAGGTCGCGGCCTGGAATTCGGGCGATGTCAGCGCCTATATGGAAGACTATCTAAAAACTGACGCGCTTCGTTTTGCTTCCGGTGGCGACATAACAACAGGCTGGCAGCCCACGCTCGAACGTTATCAAGCTCGATATCCGGACAAGGCGACGATGGGAACGCTCATTACCGAGAATTTTGACGTAAAATTATTAGGTAAGGACGACGCGCTGGTTTTTGGGTCGTGGAAACTCATCCGGGGTGGAGACGAGCCGAGCGGGCTCTATACGCTTCATGTCAAACAGTTGGACGGGCGCTGGGTCGTGATCAGCGACCATACAAGTTCCGCTAAATGAAGATTGTCACAGCGGGTATTATCCTGATAGGGGATGAGCTTTTATCCGGCCGAACCCAAGACACGAATCTCGCGACAATCGCTAAGTTTCTAGACCCACTTGGCGTGCAAGTCGGTGAAGCCAGAATTGTCTCAGATCATGCGGAGACCATCATCCAGACCGTGCGAAATTTCTCGGACCGTTTTGACTATGTCTTTACCACAGGCGGGATTGGCCCGACCCATGATGATATTACGGCAGATTGTATCGCGAGCGCTTTTGATCTCTCTATCTCTGAACGCGAAGATGCGATTGAGGCATTGCGCGAAAGATACACGCTGGCCGACCTCAATCCTGCTCGTCGTCGCATGGCAAGGATTCCAGACGGGGCCAGCCTGATTAAAAACCCCGTCAGCCAAGCCCCCGGTTTCCAAACACAAAATGTCTTTACGCTAGCTGGTGTCCCTCAAATCATGCGCGGCATGTTAGAAGATATTCCGCACAGGATCGAAGGTGGCGCGAAAGTCTTTCAGATTACGGTCTCTGCGCCTGATATAGGTGAAGGCGATGCTGCGGCCCGCCTCGCTGAGATTGAAGCGGCGTTTCCGGGTGTTTCAATCGGGAGCTATCCTTGGTTTAATGATGATCTTCGCGGAATTAATTTTGTCGCGCGCGGACAAGATGAGGCTCAGCTTGAAGCGGTGAGGGGCGAGATAGAGCGAATGGTGAGGAGGTTGGTAAAAAGCGGGACATAAAACGGTTGATTTTAAAATATATCAAAGTCGAAATGTCGATATCGTGAGAGTCATTCCTGCGGTAGTGATATTGCGACCCCATCAAGATCGCCTCCAGGTATAAGCAAGTCGAACTTTATGTTTTCAACTCGAACGCGATAAAGTATCCGACGATTTCATTTATTTTATCAGTAGTTCAAAACATTATCACACTGCTCATTGAGAATCGCAATTCTATCGACCTCATTATCTAGCTTTAACTTGAATTTGGTACATTTCTTGAATATATTCATAAATATATTTAGAGATGGGGGGCGCGATGGCCCGCGCAAGACGCATTATATTTGCATTGATTTGTGCCGCTAGTGTCGCTGTTTCGGGATGTGAAGCGCAGGAGGGCAATTCCGTGGAAAGTCAGCGAAACATAGAGGGTGCCTGCGACATAACGTTTCGACTGGCAAGTCTTAATCTTGGTTGGCGTGATCGGGCGAACCAGATGCCGCCACCTTTTGGGTCTTTCACTAAAATCACACAGTCTTCAGATGATTTTTCGGGTCCGATGTCAACTTATATTCAAGCTGTGACGAGGGAGGCTGAAGATATTGCAAAGTCAACTTATTGCCACTCAATAAATACAAATAGTCTACTCATAGATCTCACATTTATATCTGCAGACAATCTTGAGGCTCCTGAAGCAGAGCTTTTGGGTCTTCCGAGGCATGGTAGCTCGGACTTTGATCCGGATACTGGTGTGCTTCAAGCCATCTTTGTTCGCAGCCAAGTCCAAACCCTAGCCGATATTTATGCACTTGAAACAGAGGACAATAGCGAACCAAAAGGCGTAGCGCATGTAGGTTCAATCCGTCAGCAGGTTTTGGGTTATCTAAGTGACCCGAACGAGGATGCTACGGCACTTGTTCAGTGGTTGGTCGAAAACACGAGTCCGAATGCAGATGACGAACAAAAAGCGGAAACGATTTTTTCGAAAATCGATACGATGAGCAAGCGTGAGGTCGAAGATGTCTATATTGCAGTGGCGAAGACGCTCCTAAGGCGTGCGGACCCAAAGTCTGTTTCAAATCGAGGCATAGGTATTATTGACCTTGTTGGGCCAGAAGTCGCAAAAAAATACAGGAATCAAGAATAATTCGGAAATAATATTTAAGTCGAAGGGGTAAAAGATATGCCATTAACTCGAAGTCAACTTGACGCGCGAATTGATACGCTTGGTTATCCTGATACGGCGGCTGATGGTACAACAGTTGAAGGTGCGCGAATCGAGGGGCATGTTTGGGATGTTTATCAAACACCGACCGGGCAAAAAATGATTGATGATTGGTTAGGTGCCAATCCCAGTAAAAATATAGAGTTTAATTTTGATAATGATAATGCGGCAGCTCGCCCGAATACGGGAGAAATTTTGTACGATGAAGACTTTGATACAGCTAATGGGAATTTCACATATTTAAATAATGATGGCGTGGCTGTCGATGAGAAAGATGTTGGAACGATTGCGCATGAACTAGTTCATGCTTTGACGGGTAAGACTGATAATTGGAATGGGCAAGCCGATTACTCCGGTGATACCGTAACTGAAACAAACAAAATTTTTAAAGAATTGGGGTTGGATGAGCAGCTTTCCTATCCCGGTGCGAGCAGTCAGGGCAATCTAGTGCCGGGGCAGGATTATTCCGACGGGCGTGACATTGATCGGGCCTGGGCCGACGGAACTAACGCTGGATCCGGCAATCATAACTCTGTCGGAAACCATCGAGACCTTCTTGTCGGAGGCGGAGGAGATAATTCATTTAATGCGGGTGGTGGAAATGATATACTGCATGGTCAAGGCGGGGATGATCGGCTGAACGGGGAAGCTGGCGACGATCTAATTTACGGCGGAGCAGATGCAGATGTTATTAATGGCGGTTCTGGTAATGATGAGCTCTATGGTGGAGACAAAAATGTCAGTGATAATGGTGCTGTAGATACGCTGACCGGCGGAACTGGCGACGATATTTATCATGTTGGCGACGGCGATATCATTATGGCCGACCAAGACGGCGCAGGAGATAAAATATATTTAGATGGGGTGGAACTGACGGGACCGGGAAAAGGCAATGTCGGGGCTGACGGAGCTAGTTATGCACTGAGTGGTGACACGCTGACCGTTACCCGGAATGGATCGAGTGTCACAATCAATGACTTCGACGAAGGTAAGTTTGGTTTCAGTAAACCCGCGGTGGAAAAAGCCAACAGGAACGAAACAGGGCTCGAAGCCGAAGGGGCTGCTGCTGAAAACACGAGTGATCTATCGTCTGCTACGACAGAGTTGCCACTTGAAGACGCCATTACGATTTTAAGAGATGAGTCAGAGCGAGCTCTAACTCAAAGTTCGGAGCTTGATGTTGATGGAGCTGTTGCGCCTATGTTAAATAGTCAAGCCGCAGTGTCTGTTATGCAAACTCTGGTTGATAATAACCAGGCTTCTATTCCTGTCTCTCAAGAGGCGCTAGATGGTAGTGCATTTGACCGCGTAAGTACTGTTCTCAAAGGATCAGTGGATCGATTAAAAGAAATCGATAAAACGCACGAAGCGGAAACTTTGTTTAATGATAGCCAAAACGATGAGTCTCTAGAAAATTATGCGCATGAGTCGATACATCAAGTCCAATCGACACCTGAAGACGACAATTCTCTTGGTCTTTAGGGGAATCTTCGCGGCATAAATTTTGTCGTCGGCGCATGAGAAGAAGCTCAGATTTAAATCTGAGACATATCGACTGACGTCAGACATTTTATTGAAGCCGTGAGGTTTGCTGGATTGTTGAAAGTTTGCATTAGCCTCAAAGCATAGCTTTTCGGAACTTTTCTAAATTTGATCCAGGGGATCAAAATTTTTCGCTTTCCGAAACTCTCGCCCCTGCCGGGGCATTCTGCATCTATATTAAATCTCTTCGGGATGTTTCTAGGAAAACTGCATTAGCCTCGAAGCGTAGCTTCGAGGAACCTCACTAAATTTAATCCACTGGATTAAATTTTTTACTGCGTAAATCGTTCGGTTGGTGCGGGCGGCCGGAATCGAACCGGCACTCCTTTACAGGAACAAGATTTTAAGTCTTGCGTGTCTACCAATTCCACCACGCCCGCAGCGGAAAGAAGCACGGCATAGCAAAACTTTGATCTGGCGCAAGTCTTTCGTGACATAAAGTTGCATCTCAAGTCGCATTTACTGGATCGTGGGATATTTCCCATTTTTTCTTGACTCCTTAGGGGTGGGTCCTTACTTGGCCCGCGTGGGACATATCCCATGATTGAAATAAGGCCTTTGACGATGAGTATGATCGAAGATTTTTTAAAGCGAGTGGACGTCCTCGCAGATCGAACGGGACAGTCGGTTTCGACCCTGTCGCGCAAATTATTCAATGATGGCAAAGGTATTGCGCGTCTGCGTGAAGGTGGTCAGATGACCATCAAAACGCTGGATGCGGCCCTCGAAAAGCTTTTGGGCTTGGAGCAAGATGCTGATCCTGAGCATGCCTTACGTATGACCCATTTGGACCGTCTCGAGGCCGAGAGTATCCACATTATGCGTGAAGTGGCTTCGCAGTGCGAAAATCCGGTTATGCTTTACTCTGTCGGTAAAGACAGCTCGGTCATGTTGCACCTGGCCGAAAAAGCCTTTTACCCATCGCCCCCGCCATTTCCGCTTATGCATGTTGATACGCGTTGGAAATTTTCCGAAATGTATGATTTCCGGGATCGCCGCGCCAAAGAAGTCGGCATGGAACTGATTGTTCACATCAATCCAGACGGGATTGAGCAAGATATGAACCCCTTCACCTATGGCTCAGCTGTCCACACAGATGTCATGAAGACGCAAGGCTTGAAGCAGGCGCTGGATAAATATGGGTTTGACGCCGCTTTTGGTGGCGCGCGTCGCGATGAAGAGAAATCCCGCGCCAAAGAGCGTATTTTCTCATTCCGTTCTGAAAATCACCGTTGGGATGCGAAAAATCAGCGCCCAGAGCTGTGGAATATCTATAATACACGCGTCCATAAGGGTGAGAGCATGCGCGTCTTCCCGATCTCGAACTGGACCGAGCTGGATATCTGGCAATATATCGAACGCGAGAAAATCCAGATCCCTGATCTTTATCTCTCAAAAGTGCGCCCTGTTGTGCGCAAAGATGGCGGTCTTTTCATGGTGGATGATGAGCGTATGCCAATTGGGCCAGATGACGTTGTCGAAGAGAAAATGGTCCGCTTCCGCACATTAGGCTGTTATCCGCTGACAGGTGCGGTCGAATCTGAGGCCACAACTTTGCCAGATGTTATCCAAGAAATGCTCCTCACAACGACCTCTGAGCGCCAAGGACGGGTTATCGACTCGGATGCGGGTGCGTCTATGGAACAGAAGAAAGAAGAGGGGTATTTCTAATGGCTCATCTTGACGATCTCATTGCAACAGACATCCATGCCTATCTTCGGGCGCAGGAAAATAAGTCTTATCTACGTTTCATCACCTGTGGATCGGTTGATGATGGTAAATCGACCCTGATTGGGCGTCTTCTTTATGATTCAAAGCTGATCTATGAAGATCAACTTGCCTCGATTGAAAAGGACTCCAAGAAATCCGGGACCCAAGGCGATAAAATCGATTTGGCGCTTTTGGTTGATGGTTTGGCGGCTGAGCGTGAGCAAGGTATCACTATCGATGTGGCATATCGTTTCTTCTCGACCGATAAGCGCAAATTCATCGTCGCTGATACGCCGGGTCATGTTCAATATACACGGAATATGGCAACGGGGGCCTCGACCGCCGATGTTGCCGTTCTCTTGATTGACGCACGCTACGGCGTCCAAGAACAAACCCGTCGTCACGCATTCATTGCGTCTATTGTCGGGATTAAACATGTCGTTGTTGCCGTGAACAAGATGGATATTATCGATTTTGATCAGCGCAAATATAATGAAATTGATGCGGATTTCCGTGAATTTGCCAAGGATCTCGGCTTTGCTGAAATCACCTGTATTCCAATGTCGGCCCTTGACGGTGACAATGTCATTAATAGGTCTGAGCGTTCAGATTGGTATAATGGCCCGACACTTTTGGGCTATCTCGAAACGGTTGATGTTGACTCTGTTTCCCTAGAGTCTCCTTTCCGTTTACCTGTCCAATGGGTGAACCGGCCTAACCTTGATTTCCGAGGTTTCTCTGGAACGGTTGCTTCGGGTACGGTCTCTGTGGGTGACGAAATAATTGTCATTCCGTCCGGCAAAAGATCAAAGGTCAAAGAGATCGTAACCTATGACGGCAATCGTGAGATTGCGCGTGAAGATATGGCGATCACGCTGACCCTCGAAGATGAAATAGATATTTCACGTGGCGATATTATTTGTAAGACAGATGCGCCGGCGGAACAGGCGGATCAATTCCAAGCTCATATTATCTGGATGAGTGAGACCCGACTATTCCCAGGTCGTCAATATTTGATCAAAACAGCTAATAAGACGGTGCCTGCAAGCATAAGCAAGCTCAAGCATCGTATTGATATTAATGACTTTTCTGAAGTCGCAGCCAATACTTTGGAATTAAATGAGATTGGTGTAGCCACCATCTCGACAACGGCTCCAATTGGCTTTGATCCTTATAGTGATAACCGCGCGACCGGCGCCTTTATCATCATAGATAAACAAACCAATGCGACTCTAGGTGCGGGCATGCTCGACTATAGTTTGCGTCGCGCCAAGAATGTTGTCTGGCAAGATTTGGACGTTTCTAAAGCCGCGCGAGCCGCGCAGAAAAATCAAAAACCGGCCTTGCTTTGGTTCACAGGATTGTCTGGATCAGGTAAATCTACAATTGCCAATCTGGTTGATAAGCGCCTCATGGATATGGGACGTCACTCTTATACGCTGGACGGGGATAATGTCCGTCACGGCCTGAACCGTGACCTCAATTTCTCTAAGGCCGACCGGATTGAAAATATCCGCCGCATTGGTGAAGTCTGTAAACTGATGGTGGACTCCGGCCTCATCACCATGGCGAGCTTTATTTCGCCATATCGGGCTGAGCGTCGTCTAGCGCGTGACCTGTTGGAAGAGGGTGAATTTATAGAAGTCTTTGTCAACACGCCTTTAGCGGTTGCCGAGAAACGTGATGTCAAAGGTCTTTATGCTCGCGCCCGCGCTGGCGAGATCAAAAACTTCACCGGGATTGATTCCGAATATCAAGCGCCTGAAAATCCAGAGATCGAAATCGATACCACATCTATGACCGCCGAAGAGGCCGCTGATTTGATCGTCAATTATATGACCGAGCGCGGCTTCTTCAATACGGGCGAGTAAGGCGATGGATTATGATGTCTTTAATGGGGATGCCGATGGCATTCTCAGCCTGGTTCAGCTTAGGTTAGCTGATCCGCGTCCGGATGCGACGCTTGTTACGGGCCGCAAACGCGATGTGAAATTACTGTCTCGTGTGCCAGCCATAAAGGGGGATCGCGTAACAGTCCTGGATATTGCAATGCGGTCCAATACGGATGATCTGAACCGGATCCTTCAGGACGGCGCGGATGTGGTCTATTTTGATCATCATAATCCCGGCGATATTCCGGATCACCCCAATCTAGATGCAACAATCAACACAGCTGGTGAAATCTGCACGGCTGTGCTGGTCGATCAATCGCTCGGCGGCGCCTATCGCGGCTGGGCCGTTGCGGCCGCCTATGGCGATAATTTCCCAGCCATGGCCGAGCGCCTGGCTAATGGTACGGATCTGCCTCTGTCTATCCTGCGCGAACTCGGCGAAATGGTAAATTACAATGGTTATGGTGGATCAGAGGCTGATCTGCATTACCATCCAGCCGATCTTTACCGCGAAATGGCGGGTTTTGAGACCCCAATGGCGTTTTTAGCGGCGAAACCAGAAGTCATTGAGACCCTCACTGAGGGCTATCACAATGATTTTGATCTGGCGGATCAATCCAGGGTGATTTTATCAGAAGACCAATTTGAAGCGCGTATCCTACCGGATGCGGCTGGATCACGGCGTGTTTCCGGCATGTTTGGCAATCAGCTTGCGCAAGACAATCCAGAGCGCGCACATGCGATCCTGACAGAACAAGCGGGTGGTTTCCTTGTCTCGATACGCGCACCGATTTCGAAACGCGAAGGGGCTGATAAGCTTGCCTTGCAATTTGAGACTGGGGGAGGCCGGGCGGCTGCTGCGGGGATCAACCACTTACTAGAACGTGATCTAGATCGCTTCATTGAGGCCTTCCGCCGCGCATTTTAGACCTATATGCCTCTCTAGAGAGGTAATTCTATGACGATGAATGAACATATGTTGTCCCAACCCCTTTGGGTTCTGATCTGGATCAGTATCATGGTTGGCATGCATCTTATTGCAATTCCGCTAGCCTTTAAGGACTGGCGGCCGCGTATCATGGTCATTGTTATGATTTGCAATGCCATATTCATGTCAGCTTTGTTTAGCCGATATGGTTACACGCGAATTTTGGGTCTGTCCCATGTGATTTTTTGGACGCCATTACTCGCCTATCTTTGGAAACGTCGAAATGCCCATCCAGAGCGTATTTGGACCGGACGATTTGTGCGGGTCTCTATGGTGATCATTTTTATGTCGCTTATTCTGGATTATTACGACGTCATTCAATATGTCTTGGGCGATCGCGCTGTGGTAGGAGCCTAAAATGGCAACGGAAAAAGTTACATTTAAAGGCGCTTTTGGCGATACATTATCGGCCAAAATCGATTATCCTGATGACGGCGAAATTAAAAGCTGGGTACTGTTTGCGCATGGATTTTCAATTGGGAAAGACCTCAAACCTATCCGAACAATTTCCAGAGGTCTGGTCGAAGATGGCTATGGCATGCTTCGATTTGATTTTACGGGCCTTGGTGAAAGTGAAGGCAATTTTTCGGATACGAATTTCACGTCTAATTGCGAAGATATTCGTCAAGCCGCGACTTATTTGCGAGAACATAAGCGTGCGCCCTGTGTGATGATTGGACATAGTTTTGGGGGGACGGCCGCGCTGAAAGTGGCTGATGAAATTCCCGAAGTAAAAGCCGTCGCAACGATTGGCAGTCCGTGCGACACGACACATATTGTCCATCAATTTGCCGATCAACTCGAAGAGATTGAAGAAGAAGGTGAAGCCAAAGTTCTTTTAGGTGGCCGTCCTTTCATTATCAAAGAGCAGTTCTTAGATGATATAGAAAATCACGATATTGCCAGAGAAATCAAAAACTTAGATAGAGGTCTTCTCATTTTTCATTCGCCGCAAGACCGCGTCGTTGGGATAGAAAATGCCTCGCATATTTATCGCCACGCAAAACATCCCAAGAGTTTTGTGAGCCTGGATGGGGCGGATCATCTTCTTTTGAAAAACCCGGCAGACGCGGAATATGTGGCCCATGTTCTGGCGGCTTGGGCACATCGTTATATTTGATTTTATGTTAGATTGGATTAAGTTTCGGATTAAACCTTGAGTTCAAAATTTGAGATAAATTATGGCAAAAATGATGTGCAAATGTGGAAATATATTGCCTTGAAGGATTTCAGGCAAAGATCTTCGTTAATCGCAAATGAAGATGTTAGCCATGCTATACGTTTTCGTCTATCCGCTTAGGGGATAGATATATCATTCCTTTAGAATAGGTTTTTTTAAATGAAAATTAATAGACATAGAATCAGGATTCGCTCTAAAAATGCAACAATTATTATTTTGGATATTAGTCATGATGAATCTGAAGAATTTGCGTCTTTTCGAATTTTTTTAGAGGAAATGAAGGCGATGGTTTTGTCAAGAAACTGCTTTTTGATTAATGATTTAAGTGAAGAAGGTGTTGAAACTCTATTCGAGCAGGCCGCTTTTTTAAGCAATTGTAACAATCAAGATAATATACTAGTTTTGAAGGATGTCGAAATCGGAGGCGAAACCGAAATTTTCTCCAAAATAAATTCATCTCCTGGAATCATGACGGCTTCTTCTACTGAAGTTTAAAAATATGCCAAAGAAGAAATAAGTGGTTTGAAATTACGGGCGCGGATCACTACCGACTTGCGATTTTGGAGTTAAGCTTTAAGGCACTGATCATGACCGATAGATATGAAGAGTTACGGACTAGGTATAACGCCTACCATATCAACGGCTAGGCTAGACGAGGTTTTAAGAAAATTTGGGATAAGCCCAGAAATAATTGCTAGACAAAGGTAGATAAAATGACGCTATCGGAATTTAAAAAGTTGTCGAAGGAGTATATTGGCGATTATTTACAAGAGTTTGGCTTTTCCTGTGAAGGGAGTAAGCATGCTTTATATAATCGAAAATACAGTGATGATGTTTATCATTTTATTTGGCCACAACTTAATAGTCATGGAACCTGGTTTGATGTCATGGTATTTGCTCATAGTCCAAAAATATTAGAGGGCTTTTACGATAAATTTCAGGACAACTTAGAGGTAACATCAGATGTGTTTAGTTTTTTACATCCCATAACAGGTGTTGGCCGGGATCAAAAAATATATCGATGTAACTACAAGGAAGGATTTATTAGAAATTTTAATCAAGTAGCCAAACCGGCTATTGAAAAATTTGCTTTGCCTTATTTAGATGGCATAGTGACTGTTGAAGATGTCCTTAATAAAATACCCGACCATTTTATAAAAATATACAATTTGCCTGACAATTATTTAGAAAGTCGGGGGTTGTAATAGGCGTAAGTTGTGTGACTGATGTGCCCTTAGATTTGTAGTCGCTCTCTAAGGTAAAACTGTAAGCAAAGATCTTGTCTTATGGGCTGTGCTGCCAGAGATATAAGAGAGTTAGAAATGGGTGCGCTGTTCACTAAGCGACTTGCGATTTTGGAGTGAAGCTTTAAGGCACTGATTATGACAGATAGATATGATACCTTAGATCAATTAGGCACCATGAAGGGCTTGCCGCAAAGTCCGGATGAGGCTGTGCTGGAGCGGGTGAAAAACCCATGTGATGAGCCATATATGGTGCGTTTGGTGGCACCGGAATTTACATCTATTTGCCCTGTGACGGGGCAACCTGATTTTGCTCATTTGGTTGTTGATTATTGTCCGGCTGACTGGATTGTCGAGAGCAAGTCCTTTAAGCTGTTTTTGGGAAGTTTCCGAAATCATGGCGATTTCCATGAGGCTTGCACAACAGGTATCGGGCAACGCTTAGTCAAAGAATTATCGCCGCTTTGGTTGCGTATTGGCGGCTATTGGTATCCGCGTGGTGGTATTCCCATTGATGTGTTTTATCAATTTGGCGAGGCACCAAAAGGCGTTTGGATCCCCGACCAGGGCGTCCCACCTTATCGGGGACGCGGCTAGTATATTTTGTGATAAGCAAAAAGACAAAGTTTTCCCTAATAGTACACGTAAACTATTTTTCGTTCTAGGTTAGCTTTTTAGACGTATATCACCTATATAAACTATTCGACTCTAAACATCGAAAAGAAGGAGACACAGATATGCCAAGTTTAATCGTTGCGAATGCTATGGAAAATTGCACGGAAACACGTGACGTATGTGTCTGGAGCGCGCTCAAAGAAGAAGCCGCAATTTATGCGGTGCGCGAAGTCGCGATGTCGTCTTTGCTGCACGCGACAATTCTGGATCAGAATGGCCTTGGCGGTGCTTTGATCAATCATCTATCGGAAAAATTGGCGACACGAGACTTTTCAGCTTTGAAAACACGAAAAGTCCTGGGTGAGGCGCTTGAGAGTGACAAAGATATGCTCGCCCTTGTCGCACGCGACCTCGAAGCCGTTATGGAAAGAGATCCCGCCTGCCATAGCTATCTCCAGTGTTTTCTCTATTTCAAAGGCTTTATGGCAATCCAGACCCACCGGTTTGCCCATGCGCTCTTAAAGGAAGGCCGAGATTTACTGGCCTTTCATCTGCAAAACCGAAGCGCGGAGCTTTTCGGCGTAGATATAAATCCTGCGGCTCGGATTGGTGGCGGCATCATGCTGGACCATGCTACAGGGTTTGTGATGGGCGAAACCGCCGCATTGGGCGATGATTGCTCGATTTTACAAGGCGTGACTTTGGGCGGCACAGGCAAAGCAGATGAAGATCGTCATCCCAAAATCGGCGACCGGGTCTTGATTGGGGCAAATGCCTCTGTCCTTGGCAATATCAGGGTAGGTGACGGCGCCAAAGTTGCAGCGGGATCTGTTGTGTTAAAAGCTGTTGAAGATAATTGTACCGTAGCCGGTGTTCCGGCAAAGCCCGTTGGCGGTCCCTGTTGTGGGAACCCCGCTGATACGATGGATCAAACAATTTAGGATCAAAAGACTATGACGCCTCAACAAATTTCACAGGTGCAAAACTACCTGCGTAAGCGTTTCGCGACGGAAAGCATTTCTATTAAGCCGCGCAAGGTTCAAGATAGTGTTGAAGTCTATCTCAATGATGAAATCCTGGGTTTGCTTTATATTGATGATGAGGATCCAAGCGATATTTCATATGATTTGAATGTCTCTATCCTACAGCAGGACCTGGATGACGCCTAATGGCTATTTATAGTCTGGATGAACTTATACCGGATTGTCACGACACAGCCTGGGTTGCTGAAAATGCCGCCGTGATTGGCAATGTCGTCATGGCAGAGAATAGTTCAGTGTGGTTTGGGGCGACGGTTCGTGGCGATAATGAGCCCATCAAGATTGGGGCGCGATCCAATGTCCAAGACGGCGCGGTTTGTCATTCTGATCCTGGCTCACCCCTCACGATCGGAGAAGATGTCACCATTGGTCATTTGGCCATGGTGCATGGCTGTACGATTGGGAATGGGAGTTTGGTCGGTATAGGCGCGACGATATTAAACGGCGCCACTATTGGTGAGAACTGCTTGATTGGAGCCCATGCCTTGATTACTGAAGGCAAAAATATTCCTGATAATTCAGTTGTTATGGGCGCACCTGGTAAGGTCATTAAGACGCTCACAGATGTGCAGGTCACGCATATGAAGTTGGGGTCGCAAGTTTATGTCGCCAATTCTAGGCGGTTTAGGGATGGACTAAAACGGATAGACTAGTTTGGTTGAACGTTCCACAATGCCGCGATTTGCTGGTCCATATCTGGCGAGAGGTTGAACCAAGCCGTCTCATTGGCGAAACTATCTAGGATAAACAATCGATCATCAGGGCCAAGTGGCTGACATATAATATCTCTAAGGTCATGTGCACGCGCGCGGGCCTGTAAGATCCACACAGAATCTCCAATTCTTTGAACGGGGCCGAGACCTTGTAGGGTCCGCATAAGGTCCATGCCGCGGCCAGACCTGATTTCGGCCATAATCATAAAGACCGTAAGTTTGCCCTGGGGCTCGTTTTGAGTCTGTTCGTGTGGTGTTTGTGTTGGCGATGTTTGTGTCGTCTGCTGGTTTGGAACCTGGCTCAGCCAATTCATCAGGCCAGGATTTGCTGAGATCGGCCGAAAATCAGTGCTCGCCGACTGACTAATCAACGATAATGCGGTTACACGTCCTTCGCACATAAAGTCCCAGAGCGTCTTGTCATCAAAAGGACCATAGGCTTGGCTATCGACTTGAATATACCAGTGTCGATCTTGAGGGTGTCCATTATTTGCCTGCATGGCTCAGCCATAGCGGTGATCAACGCATTTTCCTAGTATATTTTGCGATACGAAAAAATCGAGACAAGCCTCTGAAAATGGGTAAATCGTGCAATTTCTGAGTCTAACTCTTCGCAAATTGCCCTTAAACTTGTTTGAGGTTTAAGGTTTACGGGTGGCGGGCTGCGAATGGTCGAGTGATGCCCCGGCGATCAATCCACCAATACAGAGTGCGACGATCAAACTGCTTAGAAAAATTATGGTGCTATCCAGATCAAAACGTCCTGGTGCCATTAGAATCAGGGCTTGTGAGCCGACCAAGATCGCGCCGATTATCGTATTTATGAATTGAGATTTCCGCAAACCATTTACAATCCATGCAATGCCCGCGGCCATAATGACAGCCCCAATGATCAATCCAAATCCAGGCGCTGCAAGAAGGCCCGGCACGCCAGAAAATACATCTCTGACGAGACCCGGCTTTATGGATGCCAAAGGTAAGATTGCCGCTGCAAGGCTCAAAATAAATATACCCGGTAAGGTAATATAAGAGTGCTTAAACCGGATGAGCGAGCTTACAAATAGAACGACCGCGGCTCCCAAGAATGTGACCCACCAGATTTGCGTCGGTATCCACGCCGGAATTTCCGCATTCATTTCGGGTGAGAGCCAGGAAACCTGCACGTAATGGGCCGCCATTAGGGCAGCCAATATACCTATCCAGCCATGAGTCGATGCGCCAAATGTCTTATTGTCCGTCATAGATTTACCCAACCTATGTTGTGCAATCCCGACGGCAAAAATCAGTCCAGCTATCGCTGTCAGGGGCATATTATAAGTTAGGCCCAGCCAGGTTCCCCAAGCATAGCCCAATATGGTGATCAGACGTAGACAGGCCGCGGAATGCAGACGTGTCGCCAGATAGAGTTGAGAGATAAGAAGGATTGGGATCGCTTTTGTCCATCCTGCAGAATAGGTTTGCCCTAATCCAAAAAAAGCACTGGCCTCGGGAATTGCCGCAAATAACCATGTTAATAAGGATAAGGTCGAGGCGAGTAGGGCTGGCGCTGAACGAAAGCAAAACCCGATCGCTAGAGCGGTCAGAGCTGTGAAAAGCGCAATATCAATTGTATTCAGGTCAATGCCTGCCAAGAGGGCCGTGCCAAAAAGCGCCAATACACATGCGATCAGTGAAATTAGCAGGGAAAGTTCTCGGCTTTTAAAATCACCGACCCGTTTACAATAGTTGGCCCAGAAAAATCCGGCGAGACCGATAAAGCCAGAGGTTTTGATCAAATTTTCAGCCGAAAGCCCAAGAAAAGGTAATCCAAATACAATCAAGCTCGCTATAAGTGGGAAAGCCCACGAAAATTTTTGGGTCTGAACATTTGGTTTAATCGTTTTGGCATAGCGATTAGGGCTTGTGACCCGTTTGGGCGCGGACATAATCCAAGCCGGCGAATTATCATTGGCGCCCATTGTCCGCAAATTCTTATGTTTAAGATTCGGCATGTCGCTAAACTGCAATAATTAAGCCTCATGTCGATAGACTACCCGCAAGAGGCGTAAATATGAACGCCCAATGAACGCATGAAGAGAATTTACGCAGACTTTTCCGTTTTAATGACGCGTTCAGCGTCTTCAACAGGGGCCGCGGATGGCATTTGCGACAGGACCTCCATGACCGACCGAATAAGCGGAATTTCATGTTGCATCGCGGCATAGCCGCGTTCGATCAGTTCGTCGGCTTTGGTAAATTCCAACATACCGATATGTCCAATGCGCGGGGCCACAAAAACATCGGGTGGATCGCCCGCAAGGCGGGATCGCGAGATTCTGTCCATTACAATATTGAGCGTGCCCATCATCACAGAGCCAATTTTTGGCGTTTTGCCGGGTTTAACTTCTCCAACCATGGATTTTAATAAGAGACGATCCGGACGTAATTTATTGAGGCTTTGTGAGGCGAGTTCAAAGGGATCTGCATGTTCCTCTTCGGTCTCAAACTCGTTCAAATTGATTTCATGGCTCGAACCCATTGGCCCAAAGGCATCACCGTTTAGGCTAATGGCGATCACCATATGAGCACCAAGCGCACGACACGCTGACACAGGAACCGGATTGACGAGGGCGCCGTCAATCATAAAACGTCCATCGACTTTGACAGGTTCAAAGGCCCCGGGGAGGGCGTAAGAGGCCCGAATTGCGGGGACTATGGGGCCGCGTTGTAGCCAGACCTCATAACCAGACCGGAGATCGCAAGCGACGGCTGCAAATTTTCGGTCTAGGTTCTCGATCTGAACATCGCCCATATAGTGATTGAGAATACGGGCCAGCCGCTCGCCGCGAATAAAGCCTGAGCCTCCCCAGCGAACATCCATATACCCCATCATTTTGCGCCGGTTGAGGCTTCGTGCCCATTTTTCAAGGACGTCTAGTTTTCCCGATAAATAGGCTGCGCCAACGATTGCGCCGATTGATGTACCAGCAATAATGTCTGGTCGAATACCAGCTTCGATAAGCGCTCGCATAGCACCAATATGAGCCCAGCCACGCGCCACGCCGCCACCCAATGCAAGTCCTATGGGCGCACGTTTAGGGACGCCGTCTTTATGCGTTTCAATTCTCATCTTAACTTATTGCGGCTTCGCAATGCGGGGTCTCACCTTCTTTAACTGCTCGAGCCGTCCAATAATCTCTACTTAGCTCATTCGCAACAGGGGCTATGGTGCTTGAATAAAAATAATAGCAATTTTTGAGTTGATAAACTCGAAAACAGCCCCCTGTCATGGCATCCGACGGATACATATAGCAAATCGTATTTTTACGCACGAACCATCGCCCAGGCTCAACCACGCCGTCTTCTTCGTAAGAAACCGTTCCGTCTGGGTTGTGCTGCTCGACATAGAATGACCGCGCTATTCCATTGAGTCCGAAATTATAGGCGCCATCCATTGTTACATTTGAAAATGCAGCTTCGATCCGACTTTTATCCAACTGATTGGCAAAAGGTCTTATGTCGATATCTTGCGACTGAGCTGACGCTAAACATGACGCGCTTAAACTCAGGCAGAGTGCGGATAGATATGCGAAGATTGTCTTAGACAAGGTTCGGTTCACAATTTGGTCTTTCACCTTTAATCACGCTTCGGGCTGAGAAACCAAAAGCAGGTCTTCCATTATTACTCACATTGTAATGGTAATAACAATTACCGCGTGAATATATCTTGAAACATCCGGTAGAGATTGCGGGGTCATCATAGTCATAGCAAATCACATTTCCGGTAATTGTCCACTGACCCGTATCAACTTGATGTTCTTGAATATGGACAATGGATCCGTCCTTGGCGGTTTCTTCTTCAAACGCATAAGTTTTGAATTCACGCGCCAGGAAATTATAGGTTCCACGATGGGTCTTGCCTTGAAAAACCTCATAGAGCTGGGCTTCTTCTAGCGGTGTTTCAAATTCGATATCAGGAAGGAAATCCTCCAAGGGGCTCGCCAATTGGGCGAAACTACTCTCAGATGCAAAGAGAAAAGCAATCAGTATTACGATGAAGCGTCGCATATCTGTCCTTTAGCATGGAAAAACTGGATTTCCATGTTAGGATTTATTCATGAGCGAGCCGTCTGACAAGCCCCCCGAAAAAATCAGCCAAAATGTGACGGAAAACACCCCAAAAACCTTACCTAAACCCTCACCTGAATCCTCTGGCGCAAATCCGAAACCCTATAAACCCAGATCGCAACGTGTTTCGCGCTACCAACGTATTCAAGAACGTCGATATGCCCAAAAGGCAGCGGATAACCGATATTACACAGCACTATTTGGTTTGATCGGTATTTTATCGCTCCTCGCGATATTGATGGGCGCCATCATGATTAATGGCGTGCCCCAAGGTGTGGAAGGGATGCGGGGTTGGACGACCGAATGGATTTTCGGATTTTCAAAGCTTGAGGTCGCCGGATTTGCCTTTGTTGGGGCGATTGCGCTTTCGGCTTGGTTACGGATGCGTAAGAAGTCCTAAATCCGGCCATATTACCTCCTTAGGGGGCTTGCGCAATTTTGAATAAAGGCGTAAGGGCCGCGCGGTTTTTAAACATTCCTCAATAGGAGATTATCATGGGCTATCGTTTTGCCATCGTCGGAGCTACAGGCAATGTCGGGACGGAAATGCTCACGATTTTGTCCGAAGCAGATGTTGAGGTCGATGAGATTTATGCGCTCGCGTCTCGTAAATCCGTCGGTCGGGTCGTTAGTTTTGGCGACAAAGATATCAAATGCCAAGATCTGGAATCCTTTGATTTCTCCAAGGTTGATATTGCTCTAATGAGTGCAGGAGGTGACATTTCAAAGAAATTCTCACCTAAGATTGCGGCTGCAGGCGCGATTGTGATTGATAATTCTTCTGCGTGGCGCATGGACCCTGACGTGCCTCTGATCGTACCAGAGGTAAATGCAGATGAGGTGATGAACTTTAAAAAGGGCATTATCGCAAATCCGAATTGCTCGACAATCCAAATGGTTGTGGCCCTTAAGCCGCTTCACGAGCGCGCAAAAATCAAGCGCGTTGTTGTCTCGACATATCAATCTGTATCCGGCGGCGGAAAGAAGAATATGGATGAGCTTTGGTTGCAAACTAAAGGTATCTACTCAAATGATGAGTTTCAGCCGATCAATTTCACCAAGCAAATTGCTTTTAATGTGATTCCACATATCGATGTCTTTTTAGATGGCGGCGATACAAAAGAAGAGTGGAAGATGAAGGCCGAAACCAAGAAAATTTTGGACCCATCAATCAAAGTGACGGCCACATGCGTTCGCGTCCCGACATTTGTTGGGCATGCTGAAAGTCTCAATATTGAATTTGAAAATGAAATTACGGCAGATGAAGCGCGCGCTTTACTCCGAGAGAGCCCAGGTCTTATGGTTGTCGATAAACAGGAAGATGGCGGTTATGTCACACCCGTAGAATGTGTTGGTGAATATGCGACATTTATCTCGCGTATTCGCGAGGACAGCACGCAAGACAACACGCTGAATATGTGGTGTGTGTCTGATAATCTCAGAAAAGGCGCCGCCTTAAACACGGTCCAAATTGCTGAACTTCTGGCAAATAAGAAGCTTCCAAGAAACGCCAAGTCAAAAGCCGCGTAATTTAATAATAGGTCGCAATCTAGTGAGTCGATGAAATTTCTCTGATATCATGTCTTGCGAGCTTTTGATTTGAGAGCGCATCCCTTTGGGATTTTCCATGGGCATGAAATGTCTTGACGGTTTAGAATATAGAGTTCTATCAATTATCTAAAGATGAGTGGAAGGGTAGGCTTAGCTCTAACTCATCCCATCTGCGTTATTTTAACCGAAATGGTATAATTCGGCAATATTGGGGTCTTTGATGAACGAGAACATAATTCGAGCTCCGCGTTTTGTAGTTGGCGAAGCTATAAATCAGGTTTTTCGTTTGCCCAGCGGTAAAGGATTTCTGTTTCGCGTTTTAGGGTTTGGAAGCCTCCTATTTACTCTATTATTTCTTCTGGTTGGGACGCCGATCATCCGAGCTTATATCGAAATGTTCTCAAACATCGCTACTTTAGAAGCCATAGAGGCGGAACCAGATCCAGAAGATGTCTTTGCGATCGTGGCTCCGATTTTTGCCGTTATGGGGTATTTCTTTCTTCTTTATATTGGACAGTATTTCCTTTTAGTGTCTATCGAAACGGCGCTTTATAAGAACATTATTCGTGGTGAAGATAAAGGGTTTTTCCCTTTGCGCTTTGGCTATGATGAGTGGCGCGTATTGGGTATTCGGCTCGTTGTGGGCATTATACTGTATATGGCTTATTTTATTGCATATTTCGTAGGCATTCTGATTTTCGCATTGATTTTTGGCTTAGCCTTTGCGGCCGCATCCGGAGGGTCAGGGGAGCCTTCCATTGGATTGGCAATTGTTGGGTTTGTTTTCTTCTTTATTTTCTTTGTCGGATTTATAGTCGCCTATCTATATATGTTTCTCCGATTGGCTCCTTCAGCTGCCATATCTGTCAGAACGCGCGAATTTAATCCAATTGTGTCTTGGGCCGTCATGAAGAGCTATGTTTGGCCGTGTTTGGGCGCCATCTTAATTGTCGGAATTGTCGGTTATATCATCTTATCTATAATTTGGATAATCGTGGTCTCAATTTTGTTTATGATGAGTGGGGCCATTGGCTTTTTTGCCACTATAGACGTTGAGAGTGGTGATGCGCCGGATTTTTCTCCGCTTTTGGATCAAATGTCGTCAATCGGTTTTATTGTTCCATCCGTGGTTTTGCTTGTCTTGACTATATTCATTTCACTTTTATTTATGTCTGCGATTTGGTCGATTTGGGGCTATGTCGCCAAGCTAAGCGATACTGAAAGTGTATTAGATCAATTGTCATAAGGCTTACATATAGAACGTCGACTTACAGGGCGCACACCTGTAATGCCGGACCATGAACTGGTTTACAGCCCTCGCGCTCTATTTGATTATCTGGTGGCTTGTCCTCTTTGTTATCCTCCCGATTGGAATCAGAGGGCAGGCGGAAGAAGGCGATATTGTAGAAGGGTCTGAACCGGGCGCGCCGCATACGCTCGATATCAAGAAAAAATTCAAACAGACGACAATCGCCGCGACAATAGTTTGGGCGGTGGTTATCGGAATATTATTATCAGGCCTGTTGTCGCATATGGGTTTTGGCATTTAAGATCGGCCTTAAGGCTTGTCGCCTCCATCAGTCTTGTTTAAGCGCGATAAAAAGCGAAATGAGAATCCATAATGCGCCTGTCACGCTATTTTTTACCGCTCCTTAAGGAGACGCCCTCTGATGCGACGATTGCGTCGCACCGCTATATGTTGCGCGCGGGCATGATCCGTCAGAATTCGGCCGGCATTTATACCTGGCTCCCATTGGGGCACAAAGTCCTCAAGAAAATAGAACAAATCGTGCGCGAAGAGCAAAATAAGGCGGGCGCGATCGAGATGCTTATGCCGACGATCCAAAGTGCGGATCTTTGGCGAGAGACAGGCCGTTATGACGCTTACGGGCCTGAAATGCTCCGGATCACAGATCGTCATGACCGCGAAATGCTTTATGGTCCGACCAATGAGGACATGATTACGGATGTGTTCCGCTCATATGTTCGTTCATATAAAGACCTGCCAAAAATGCTCTATCACATTCAGTGGAAGTTTCGCGATGAACGCCGTCCAAGATTTGGTGTGATGCGGGGCCGAGAATTCCTCATGAAAGACACCTATAGTTTTGACCTGACCGAGGAAGATGCGGTTCGTTCATATAATAAAATGTTCACCGCCTATCTGAATACATTTGCGCGGTTGGGAATCAAAGCCGTTCCCATGAAAGCCGATACAGGTCCCATCGGTGGTGATCTTTCGCATGAATTTGTTATCCTGGCTGAAAGTGGTGAGAGCGAAGTGTTCTGTCACCGTGATCTGGTTGAAATGGCAGCGCCGGGTGATGTCGATTTTGATGGGGATCTGAGCCACATATTTAAAGAGCGGACGTCGCTCTATGCGGCAACTGAAGAAATGCATGACGCGGATGAATTTGCAAAAATTCCTGAGGATAAACAATTATCCGCGCGCGGTATCGAGGTCGGGCATATCTTTTATTTCGGAGATAAATATTCCGAGCCGATGAAGGCGCAAGTCATGGACTCAACAGGTAAGCCTCAAACCATCATGATGGGAAGTTACGGCATTGGCGTGTCCCGATTGGTCGGCGGGATTATTGAAGCCAGCCATGATGAGAACGGCATTATCTGGCCGAAATCTGTGACCCCATTTGGCGCAGGTGTGTTAAACCTCAAGCCTGGCCATGAAGAGGCGGATGCAGTATCAGAATCTATATATAACAGCCTCTTAGAGGCCGGCATTGATCCATTACTGGATGATGAAAAAGGCTCCATCGGCGTAAAATTCTCTCGTATGGATTTGATTGGTCTGCCATATCAGATCGCAGTCGGCCCGCGCGGTCTCAAAGACGGCATGGTTGAAGTCAAAACCCGTGCAAGTGGTGAAAAACAAGATATGAGCCCTGAAGCCGCGATCGAATTAATTGTAAAGGCCTATGCATAACGTGTCGGCCCCAAGAGGACATACGGGTCAAAATAAACCATTTGGTTTGATTGAACGCCGAATTGCCACTCGTTACCTAGGAGCCAAAAAGACCCAAGGCGGGGTCGGATTAATTGCCGGTATTTCATTTATCTGTATCATGCTCGCAATCGCCGCGATGATTATCATTATGTCGATTATGAACGGGTTTAGATCGGAAGTCATCCGCCTGACAATTGGGAGTCAGGGACACATGTATGTTCAAGTGGCTGACACAGCTATTTCGCCGGAAAAAATAAATCAGATTGAGCAAAGATTGCAATCTATTGAGGGTGTCGAAGAAGCCTTCGAATTCACCCAGGATTTCACAGGTGTTCAAGCCAATGGTACATTTGCATTGGGACAAGTCATTGGAATTCGTCCCGATGAATTACGAGCCTTCGAGTTGATCTCGGACAATATCACGCAAGGTTCGCTCGACAGTTTTGGGACTGGATTTGGGTCCGATCATCAAATAGCCGTCGGACAGCTTCTGGCCACAGGTTTGGGTTTAAGCGTCGGAGATCGTATCACAATTTATTCTCCGCGAACACGTGTGACGATTTCCGGACCTCAACCCATCCGAAAAACCTATACGATTGGGGCTATTTTTCAAACCCGCTTGGTCGAAACGGATCAAACCTATATCTATATGGCTCTGGACGAATCCACCTTGCTATTTAAAGCTGGGGAATTGTCGGGGGAAATTCAGCTCAGGCTGGATACGCCGGATAATGTTGAGCGCCTTGACCCTGCCGTGCGAGACGCGGTTCAGAGCCCCGCTTTTGTATCGGATTGGCGATCCCGAAATAAGAGTTTGGCGTTAGCCTTGCGCAATGAGCAGATTGTCATGCGGCTGATTTTTATGATTGTGGTTATTATCGCTGCGTTCCCTGTGCTGTCTTCGATGATTATGCTGGTCAAAAACAAATCTAAAGATATTGCAATTTTAAAAACGATTGGGGTTACAAGTGGTGGCATTTTGCGCATTTTTCTCATGTCAGGTGCAATGATCGGTATTTTGGGAACCTTGGTGGGGCTGTTGATCGGGACGATTTTCTGTCTCAATATTGGCGTGGTTCAAGCGGGAATTGAAACTGTATGTAGATGCGAACTTTTCCCGCCAGAAGTATATGGACTCTCTGGTGGCATTCCCGTCAAAATGGTTTGGGCCGAAGTCATTGGTGTTGCCTTATGGGGCTTTTTGATTTCTGCGGCTGCGACCTTCCTACCGGCCTTAAATGCCAGTCGTATCGACCCGGTGGAGGCCTTACGCTATGAATAAGACTTCCCGTCCCGTACTTTCTGTTCGCAATCTCCACCGATCTTATCCGTCGGGCGGCGGAATTTTGCGTGTTATGGCGGGGGCAGATATTGATATTTATCCTGGGGAAATGGTCGGGCTTATTGGACCTTCTGGTTCCGGGAAGTCGACTCTGCTTCATGCCTCAGGGTTGTTGGAAACGCCAAATGAAGGCGAGGTCTTTATCAATGGCCGGGAATGTCTAGGTTTGTCGAATGACCAGCGGACAAAAATCCGTCGTGAGAGCATTGGCGTTGTCTATCAATTCCATCACCTACAAAAAGAATTCACGGCATTAGAAAATGTGGCCATCCCACAAATGATTGCGGGCGTTTCGGCTAAAGTTGCTGAAGACGAGGCAGCGCGTCTCTTAACAGGTATGGGGCTCGGTGGGCGATTGACCCACAGACCCAGCCAAATGTCAGGTGGTGAACAACAACGGGTTGCAATTGCGCGCGCGCTGTCTAACCGTCCGCAAATATTGCTAGGTGATGAGCCGACGGGAAATCTAGACCCGGCGACATCGGATCGGGTTTTTAGAAGCTTACTTGATCTTACACGGCGCGAAGGGGTCGCGGCCCTGGTTGCAACGCATAATATGGGACTGGTTCCGTTTTTTGACCGCGTTGTGACGGTTCGTGATGGTCTTGTGGTCAAATATGATCCGGCGACTTACGCTCCAACTTATAGCTGATAAACCAGATTACGAATCCGATCAGGATTAATCCCAGGCAACCCAATGCAGCCAATTTATTCTCATAAATCGCGTGAATGAGTGAGAACCCTGTGATCGCAAGATAAATCCCAGGTATGATCGGAAACCCCCATGTTTTATAGGGACGGGGAAGGTCAGGCTGACGCCAGCGCAAGACAAATAACCCTAAAATTGCGAGCAGGCTGTTAAAGGCCAGCATCGCACCGGCAAATGTCAGCGTGGTCTTGAAACTCGAAGTCAGAATAAAGATGATTGCGATGGCGGATTGAAAGGTGATGGCAAACCACGGTACGTCATCTTTGGTGCTTTTTGCTAACCAGGACATGGCCTTATAATCCCGACCAACAGCTTGCAGGGCGCGCGGACCCGCCAGGGTCAAGGCGCTGACAGTCGAGATAAGCAGAAGGGTAAGTAAGCCGCCGACAATCCGACCGAGCGAGTCACCGAAAATATAATTGGCTGCGATTATCCCAATTTCCTTTTGTCCGCGAAGTTCCGACACAGGCGCTGCATATAAAAAGGCGAGGTTGAGTAAAAAATATAAAATGGTGACGAGGGCGGTCCCCATAAATAAAATACGTGGTAGCGTTTTTTGGGGGCTAGTTGTCTCTCCGGCAATATAGGTCGCTGTATTCCATCCCGTATAGGCAAAGGCTGCAAAAATCAGAGCGACCCCATAGGACGGTTGTGTCATGATTTTTAGATCTTCTTTTGTTGGAATAAGATCTATCGGTTGGGGCTCTTTTGTCAAAGTGAAGGCCGCAATGATAAAGGCTAAAATCCCGGTTATTTTGATGGCTGTAAATATTGTTTGTGTTGATCCAGAGACACGTCTGGAAAAACCATGAAATAAAGCCATTGAAATAATCAGGAGACAGGCGATGAGTTTTTGTGTGTTGTCGCTAAGATCGGTTGTTAAGGCTCCATTTGCATATCCAGTGAAGGCGACAGCGACAAGAGCTGCCGGTGCTGCAAAGCCAATTGTTGCACTCACCCAGCCCGAAATAAAGCCTGCGGCCGGATGATAGGCTTCGCTTAGGAACGTGTATTCGCCACCGGATTTTGGGATTGAGGCGCCTAATTCAGCATAAGACAGGGCCCCGCAAAGCGCAGCAATTCCCCCAATGATCCAAATCATCATGATTGCAAATTGACTGTCTAATTGTTCGAGTTGGTAGCCCAATGTAACAAAGACGCCCACCCCCACCATGCTGGCGATAACGACTGCCATAGCGGCATTTGGCGTGTATTTTGTCTGTTTCATCTCATGCTTATGAAAGGCATCGATTGGTGAGTCGAGAGGGTCGCGAAATCCAACCGGAATGAGGTGTGAACAAGTGTTATGGTTAATATCCACAATCGCTTTATTCACATTATGTTGACAGTTTGTTCTCATTAATATAGAACAAAAATAGAACAGAATGATTTATAGGTGAGGAAATCTTAATGACACGTCAAATCATCCACGACATTTCATCCGCACTCGTCTTGGCAGGCTTTGTCGCTGTCGTCACCATGTGGATGATGGTGATTGGTGGCTAAAACTGATTCATAGCCCCGATCCATAACCCTGATCCATAACAATGGAGGACACATGACCCGGATCGCACGTGATTTTGTCCACCTGCGTATGCGTTCGCCTTATTCCATGTTGGAAGGGGCGTTAAAGATCCGGGAAACGGCGGAACGTTGTGCACGGTATCGGCAGCCAGCCTTGGCCTTGACGGATACGAATAATTTATGTGGGGCTCTCGAATTTTGTGAGACCGTTGCAGGTGAGGGCGTGCAACCGATTATCGGTGTAACGCTCAGCCTGGATCTGGAAGGCCCGAGGCAACCCGGTCAAATCCACAAAGATCCTGATGGCACGCTGGTTTTATTGGCCCAGAGTGAGTTGGGCTATGGCAATCTCATGGAGCTGTCCTCGGCCGCCTATCTGGAAATCGAGGCAACCGATCATCCCCATATCAAAGCCTCGAAACTAGATGGTCGCACAGAGGGCTTGATCGCCCTGACGGGTGGACAAGATGGGGCCTTAAATAAGCTGATCAAATCAGGGCGAGAGGCCGAGGCAGAAAAATGGCTGCTTCATTTGAAATCACTATTTTCGGACCGTCTTTACATTGAGCTTCAACGCCATACACCCGATGAAAGCGCCCTGACGGAAAATGCGCTTATCGATCTTGCTTATAAGCACGACTTGCCGCTAGTTGCGACGAATGAACCCTATTTCCTCGACCCCGATATGCACAAAGCCCATGATGTTTTACTAGCGATGTCGGAAAGTACATATGTGCTGGAAAAAGACCGGCGAAAGCTTTCCTTACATCACTATTTCAAATCCTCTGAAGAGATGGTGAGGTTGTTTGAGGATCTGCCCGAAGCTATCGAGAATACAATCCAGATTGCGCAGCGCTGTGCTTACCGCGTGCCTAAACATGCGCCAATTTTACCGGGTTATGGTGACGGATCTGAATCAGAGGCTGATATTCTAGCCCAGCAGGCGCGAGATGGTCTGGGAAAGCGATTGGAAGAGGTTGAACTCTCTGAACCGCGTGAGACCTATATTGAGCGTCTGGATTTCGAGCTTGGCATTATCGAAAATATGGGTTTCCCTGGCTATTTTCTGATCGTTGCGGATTTTATTCGATGGGCCAAAGAGCAAGGTATTCCTGTTGGGCCTGGACGTGGATCTGGCGCGGGTTCTGTTGTGGCCTGGGCGCTGACCATTACCGATCTGGATCCCTTGCGCTATGGCTTGCTGTTTGAGCGCTTTCTGAACCCGGAGCGCGTCTCCATGCCCGACTTCGATATTGATTTCTGTCAGGAAAGACGCGGCGAAGTCATTGACTATGTCCGTAAGAAATATGGGGATGGCCAGGTTGCCATGATCATTACGTTTGGGACCTTACAAGCGCGGGCTGTTGTGCGAGATGTGGGTCGTGTCATGCAAATGCCTTTGGGCCAAGTAGACCGTCTTGCGAAATTAGTGCCCTCTAATCCGGCCAATCCAGTGTCTTTGGGTCAGGCGATTAAGATGGAGCCAGCTCTGCAAGAAGCGCGCGATTCTGAACCAGCTGTCAAAAACCTGCTGGATACGGCGCTCAAGCTTGAGGGGCTATACCGGAATGCCTCGACACATGCGGCGGGCGTCGTGATTGGAGACCGCCCGCTCACCCAAATCGTGCCGCTTTATCAAGATCCGCGATCAGATGTTCCCGCCACGCAATTCACAATGAAATGGGCCGAAAAAGCGGGGCTCATAAAATTCGACTTTTTGGGCCTTAAAACCCTGACGGTTATTCAACGCTGTGTTGGCTATCTCAAGAAACAGGGCATTGATATTGATCCCGAAAAACTACCGACCACCGTTCCAGAAGCCTATGTACCATTGGCTGACGGGCTCTCGGCAGGTGTATTCCAGCTTGAAAGTTCCGGTATGCGGGACGTCTTACGCAAACTCGCGCCCGATAGTATCGAAGAGCTAACCGCTTTGATTTCGCTTTATCGACCCGGCCCGATGCGCAATATTCCAGACTATGTAGAGCGGAAATTCGGGCGACAAGATATCAGCTACCCCCATCCCAAACTCGAAGAGATACTCAAAGAGACCTATGGGATTATCATCTACCAGGAACAGGTGATGGAGATCGCCAAGGTTCTCTCTGGATTTACGTTAGGGGACGCCGACCTCCTACGTCGGGCCATGGGTAAAAAAGACCAGGCGGAGATGGATCGCCAAAAAGGCAAGTTTATTGACGGCGCGGTAGAGCGCGATGTTGATGCAGATCTAGCCGCCTCAATCTTTGAACTGGTCAATGAATTTGCGGGATACGGCTTTAACAAATCCCACGCCGCCGCCTATGCCATGATTACTTTTCGGACGGCTTATCTCAAGGCGCTGCATACGACCGAATTTTTGGCGGCGATCATGTCGCTCGATATTAATAATGTCGACAAGCTGGTTCAATTTTACCAAGAAGCCAAGCGCATGGAAGTCG
>CAYRMO010000027.1:0-12744 GCA_964425355.1 uncultured Algimonas sp.
AGTGAATCAGAAAATCGGAAATCATGCAAGCGGGGAGTTTTTCAACACTATCCCCCCAAAGCAGAATTTATTGAGCACCTTATTTCGGACAGCTTTGGGCACTCGCCCGCCTCTCCCTCAAGCCACCAGCAAATTAGCCTCTGTCTCATCGCGATGTTTCTTGAGATATTTCATAAAGGGCGTGCCGCCCGTGCCGACTTCATTATCATTGCCTTGCGATGTCTTGCCCTGTTTGTGGATATAGCTGGCCGCATATTCCAGATGGCGCGTCCGGAAATCGGAGACGGCTTGAACATTGGCATTATAGGCGGTGATCAAACCTTTATGTCCGGAGCCTTTCGCAAAGTGTCGTAAGCCGCTTTGTGCGCGCAGATCATCTATAAAATGCCGGTGCCCGGTCGGTCGATAGATATGAAGTTGATCGAGATAGGCTTTGAGCGGATCAGCCGCATGACCTATGCCGAGCAAGGCATCCATGGCCGGCACGATAGAAGATTGTGATCCCGTTTGCCCCCTGAATGCCTGTGGGCGACCTTCAAATTTTTCAACGCCTTCATACACCAATCCACTAGGTAGAGCCGGATTATCTTTCCACCCGTGTATATAAGGCCGCACACGTTCAAAATAGATATAGGGATCACAGCGTTCCGGCATGCGATAAAAGATATTTTTTATCGCGTCCCAGACCGTCGCCATATTTTCCAGTTTTGCCTGAACGCCATCTAGGTCGCCCGATTTCACGCCTTGGATGATCTCTGGCATAGCGCCCAAAGCGGGCCCCATCGCAGCTTCGATTGCGACATGGATCAAAACAAACCAGGCTTCGTCTTGGCCCGCCAAGAAATTCTGGATCATATATATATTATCCAGCGTCACATCGCCGGCCGGATCCAACAGGCTCCAATTATCGAGTACATAGCCGCTATACGGTAGTAAAGGCTGTTGACCCAGACGATCTGCCAGGGCCGAGATGGGCACGGCAAGTGTGCGGGGTAAAATCGCTGGCGCAGCGCCCTCGCCCCACACATAAGATTGTACCATAAAAGAACAATGTACCATGGCCATTCGAGCCTGGTGATCTGTCAGGCTGGCCACCTCCTCTTCCCCTAACCCATCGGGCAAGCGCGTTTCTAGTAAATGCCGAACACGACCAGACGGCAATAGATCCGGCAGCGACATGGCGATTTTTGCGGCCGCGCCCCAATCCCCATATAGATCGACCGAAGACGGATCATATCGACATAGAAATCCACGTTCCCCAGACATATCATAATGGTCCAATGCGTGAAGTGGCATGAGGCGTCTCCCTGATTGAACACAATAATACAGCCTTTTGCCCTTAATTTTCTTGCTTTATTTCCGTGAATTGAGGCCTATACACAACATATGACGGAAATAGATCTTATAAATCGCAATATATTGCAAATCATGGAAGCCAATGGCCGAATAAGCAATTCAGACCTTGCAAACCGAGTCGGATTATCGCCATCCGCCTGTCTTCGCCGCGTTCAGGACCTTGAACGGAGCGGGTTTATTCAAGGCTATAGAGCGGTTTTAAACCGGGCAAAATTGGGCGGCGCCATTACGATCTTTGTTATGGTTGGCCTATCCGCTCACTTGCGCAAAGATGCGGAAGCCTTTGAACTGGCGATGGACGCGGCATCGGAAGTCCGTGAATGCCATAATATCACCGGGTCCGTGGAATATTTACTCCGCGTCGAAGTGAGTGACCTAGACGCCTATAAGCGCTTTCACGCAGATATTTTGGGCGTCTTGCCACAGGTCAATAGTATCACCTCTCATATTTCCCTTGGCTCATCCAAAGATCTGAGGGCGTGACATGTAGCCTTTGGTTTAACGCAGCTCCGCTTGACCCGAAATCCAAGACTCAATAGTTATTTCTTGTTTTATATGGGGGATTGTCATGCGAATATTTCGTAATTATTTTCTATTTGCCTCAGTCATTTTAGTTGCCATATTGTTTACCGCCTGCACGAAAGACACCCCAACCGAACCCGTCCAAACGCAAAATATTTATGAGAAATATCTTAGTGACACTGAGGCCATGTTGTCAGGCGGAGACACTGTTGGTCTTATATATGTCCATCCCGAACACCGTCTTGCTTGTAAGACGATAAAATTCCGTCTCTCCAAACTTGTGAATAACGGGATAGAAGATCTCTGGGAGTCCGATCAAACCTTTGAAATTCAAGAACAGACGACAGCACCTTTCGGAAAACAGAATATTGGCGAATTTCCGGTTCTTTTTAAATTACCCGACGCCAAGAAAATCCGCATTGATGCCTTTCAGTGCGAAGCCTATCAGCGGGACGGAATATGGCAATTCCAGACCTATTCACCCGTTGCGCCAGTCAAAGGAAAGGTAAATTATCTTGGAGATTATACGCGGACAAATCTTGACCCCGGACTTGATATTTATCCCGTTGAGCTCAGGGACGATATAACAAACAGAATTGCAGAAGAGAGCGAATTACTCGCTGCAAATTTACATGAAGCCGAAAATTTATCCCTGTCTATAACAAATTATGACGGGTCGGTTGCTTCATATGAAGATATTTCAACAAATCAGAATTTCGCGCGTGAGTATTTTGTCCTATCTAGGAAATTACGCAAACAAGCCAATGACTCACTTGCACCATTTTTGGGTATGTTCCCCGAATTTGGAAATACAATTGGCGCTGTCAGCGGGGATGGAGTCCTGAAATATAATATCGATGAAGGTATGAAGACACTCTTTGTACGACATGACCTGAATGAAAATTTTAATCGACTGACACAGGCAAATATCCCATTTTCTAGGGTTAACGAATTTGTTCAATACAGAAGCGAGAAAAACAAAGTAGCAAGACAGCTCAATCTGTTACGACCCAGAACTGATATGTATGATAATAAGGCACGCGAATATCGCGTCATATCGCAACAATATTCTTCACTGACAGACGACTATAAATTGAACCGTTTTCTAGATCATACGCTTACGGAAGAGCGTGAGAAAGCCCGAATATGGTGGAGACTCCAAGCTTACGAAATTTCAGATGTGATCACACATACATTTAAGAATTCGGATACGAGTGCACAACGACAGAACATGAAGCAAAAAATGGATAGATATATCGCGGCAAAATATAGTTGCCTGGAAATAGAGTTCCTATCGATGATGGACAGACCCGGCATTTCCAGAGCCGACAAACGATATTTATCACAATTAATGAATTTGGCTGAACAAGCGGAATCGATTGCCGTCGAGGAGTTCATTACCAATATAGAAAAGAACAATCTTTATGAGAATAGGCGCTATAAGGATGCAACGACCAGAATGAATATGCTATGGGACCGCATCAAATCCCATATGGAAAATTCTGGGCTTTATGGTGCGAATGGGTGACGCGATAGCCGAAACCCCAAAAATGTTACCCTAACAGGACATTCAATCACATCAATTTGAGCGGTTACCCCTTGCTTTACGTTAACGTGAACGTTAACTGCACCCTGTAAATCAATACAGGGAATGCTATATGTTGCGCCCTACCCTGTGTGGAACCCGTATTTAAACCAACAGTCTCACGTTGGCAGATATCGCAAGAGGAAAGACCATGACCGAAGCCTATATTTATGATGCTGTGCGCACACCGCGCGGCAAAGGAAAATCAGACGGCAGCCTACATGAGGTCACCCCTGTAAGCCTTGCGGCGCAAGTCCTTGAGGCCGTACGCGACCGAAATGGTATTGACAGTGCAGAAATTGAAGATGTTGCCTTTGGCTGTGTCTCTCCTGTCGGCGAACAAGGCGCGGTGATCACGCGTTCGGCCATTCTTCAGGCTGGATATGCCCAGACGACCTCAGGTATTCAGGTCAATCGTTTCTGTGGTTCAGGCCTTGAAGCTTCGAATATTGCGGCCGCCAAAGTCATGGCAGGCGAATGTGATTTGGCGATTGGTGGCGGCGTCGAACATATGTCGCGCGTCCCGATGGGGTCGGATGGCGGCGCCATGGCGACAGACCCTGCGGTAGCGATCCAAAATTACTTTGTTCCGCAAGGTGTATCTGCCGATCTGATTGCGACCAAACATGGATTCTCGCGTGATGATGTCGATGCTTATGCCGTAGAAAGCCAAAAACGCGCTCATAAAGCCTGGGAAGAAGGTCGGTTTGATAAGTCTATCATCCCAGTCAAAGATGTTGTCGGTATAACAGTCTTGGACCGCGATGAAACCATTCGCCCCGAAACAAATATGCAGAGCCTCGGCGCGCTAAACCCTTCTTTCAAAATGATGGGTGAGAATTTCGGTTTTGATAGTGTCGCCAATCAACGTTACCCTGGCGTCGAAAAAATCAATCACGTCCACCATGCGGGTAACTCCTCTGGTATTGTTGATGGTGCTGCCGCTGTATTAATCGGTAATAAGGAAACAGGTGAGCGTCTCGGCCTTAAACCTCGTGCGCGTATTCGGTCAATGGCGTCGATTGGGTCTGAGCCAACAATCATGCTAACAGGTCCAGAATTTGCGGCCAAAAAGGCGCTAAAACGCGCCGGAATGAGCGTATCGGATATCGATATTTATGAACTCAATGAAGCCTTCGCTGCGGTTGTTCTGCGCTTCATGCAGGCGCTTGATATTGACCACGGCGACATCAACGTAAATGGCGGTGCGATTGCTATGGGACATCCTCTCGGCGCAACTGGCGCCATGATCCTGGGAACAATGGTCGATGAACTTGAGCGCGCAGATAAAGAAACCTCTCTTGTAACGCTTTGTATTGGTGGTGGCATGGGCACAGCCACAATCATTGAGCGTGTCTAAGCCAGTATAAAAGAAGAGATAGAAAAATGGCAAAATATACAAATTTCACGTTAGACACAGATGCGGATGGGATTGTTCTTCTGACCGTTGACGTTCCAAACCAGACAATGAATGTCTGGACTCCGGATTTCATCAAGGAATTCGATAAATTTATTGATGATTTTAATTCCAATGATGACATGAAGGGTCTTGTAATCACATCAGGCAAAGCGAACGCCTTCCTTGCGGGTGCTGATCTTGAAATGATGAGTGCAAACTCAACGCTTACAGATGGCGACATCACAAAAGATGACTTTGACGCTGCGATGGCCTTGCAGCGCGTCTTTCGCAAAATGGAAAATGGTGGACATACGGTTCGTCAAATCCAACGCGAAGGTAAGAAAGCCAAGCCATGCGCATCTGCGGTAGAAGGTCTCGCCCTGGGTGGGGGTCTTGAGGTCACACTCGCGACGCACCACCGCGTTGTCGCCGATAACCCGAAGCTAAAACTTGGCCTGCCAGAAGTCCTCGTTGGTCTTTTACCGGGAGCCGGCGGCACGCAGCGCACAATGCGCCTTATGGGTCTGCAAAATGCAGCCATGATGTGTACACAAGGTAAAACGCTTGATCCGAAAAAGGCCCTCGCTCAAGGCTTAATTCACCAAGTCGTTGAAGCCGGAACCACGGTCGACGTCGCCAAAGCATGGGTCAAAGAGAATATCGAAAAAGGTGTTGTCGCCCCATGGGATGTTAAAGGCTTTAAAATTCCTGGTGGTGGTGGTGCCATGAACCCGAAATCGGTTCAGTTCTTTATGGCCGCTAATGCTATGGCCTTGGACAAGGCCAAAGGAAATTATCCTGCTATCGAAGCCATCATGTCTTGCTTATATGAAGGCTCGATAGTGCCAATTGACACCGCGCTTGCGATTGAAGTCAAATATATCATGAAATTGATGGCCGGTCCGACAGCAAAAAATATGATCCGGACGCTATTCCTCAATAAAAATGCCGCTGAAAAAGGTGCAGGTCGTCCCAAAGGCGTCCCAAAAATAGAGATAAATAAAGTCGGCGTCTTGGGTTGCGGATTAATGGGAGCTGGTATTGCCCATGTGACCGCCAAAGCCGGTATGGAAGTTGTCTCATTAGACCGGAATATGGAAGAGGCGCAAAAAGCTATCGCCTATTCCAAGAAAATTCTCGATAAGCGTGTGAAGCGTGGTCGCATGACCCAAGAAAAAGCGGATGCGTTTCTTGCTCGGATCACGCCGACAGATAATTATGATGACCTCAAAGATGTCGACCTGATCATCGAAGCGGTATTTGAACGCCCAGATGTCAAAGCTGATGTTATCAAAAAGACCGAAGCGGTTATCGGTAAGGATATCGTCTTTGCGACCAATACATCGACGTTACCGATTGGTGGATTGGCCAAAAATTCTGTTCGTCCAGAACATTTTATTGGCATGCATTTCTTCTCGCCTGTTGAGAAAATGCCGCTCTTGGAAATCATCCCTCATGCTGGCTCTGGCGACATCGCCCTGGCTGCCGCCTTTGATTACAATAAGAAAATTCGCAAAACACCAATTGTCGTAAAAGACGTTCGTGGATTCTTTACGAACCAGGTCTTCCCGCCCTATGTCAATGAGGCCGTTCTTATGGTCACTGAAGGCGTTTCAATGCCTTTAATCGAAAATGTCGCAGCAAATCTTGGACTGCCTATTGGACCCCTCGCCGTTACAGATGATACGACACTGAAACTCGGCTATGATATTATGAAATCTACCCAGGAAGAAATGGGCGATAAATATGTCCCGTCTGGGGCGGAAGACTTTATGGATCTCATGGTCAATAAAATTGAGCGCGCAGGTCGTCGTTTTGGAGCGGGTTTCTATAATTACGCTGAAGACGGAAAACGTCTCGATCTTTGGAAGGGTATGACAGACCATTACCCGCTGGCAGATGAGCAGCCTTCCCCGGAGGAAGTGTCACAACGTATTTTATACTCACTTCTCGCCCCATCTGCGCGTACATTTGCAGAAGGCGTGGTACCAGATCCACAAAGTGCTGATCTGGGCGCTATTTTTGGACTTGGCTTCCCCCCTTATACGGGTGGCCCGCTATCTTACATCGATACAATCGGACTGGATGCCTATGTCGCAACATCGGATATGCTGGCCCAGCGCCACGGCGCGCGCTTTAGCCCGCCACAACTCTTCCGCGACATGGCGAAAAAAGGCGAGACGCTTTATGCTGACAGCACGCCAACGGCCAAGCGCAATTACACAAAAACCGCGCTGAACCGTATGCTTGAAGTTGAGGTCGTCAAAATTGCGAATGCTATGGGCATAGCCGCCAGTGTCGATGATCTAAAAGCTGACACCGTCAGCAAAATCCTCGCGGCTCAAAGTGGAGCGAAAGCGGCTTAGTCAAAACGCGAAAATATGAATTATTAAACCCTGCGCCTGTCGCGGGGTTTTTTATTTTCATCATAGATTTAATTTCGCTTTGGTATCGTTCAAAATGTTATGTTTTCGGAATAATGATTGAATAATTCATCATCTATAGCCCATGTGATACATCGGCTTCATATGCAGCTAGCTCGACAGTATTTTCTGGCTCAACTGTCCTGTCATTTTCTATCTCTTCAAAGCGCATTTCAGCCTCATTTACCTTATCAATTTCGTTTAATCGATCGACCGAACCTTTTAATACTTCGCCTACGCGTTGATAAGCATTGCCTTCCATGGCCTTTGGTGAAACTGGTATGGAGGCTTGCCGATTATCGATGAGGGTTTGCATGACTGACGCGCCCGCCGAGCTATTGAGCATTGGGCTTACCGCATCAGGCCGCCCAACGTCAGGGCCAAGCCTCAAAGCCTCATTTGATTCATCTCTGAGAATGGTAACAGCCTCTTCCATTGGCATTTCTTTGATATCGAATGTTACATCGACGTCTTCCTCCAAGGCGACCTTCGGCTTTGAATTTTCAGATTCCGCTTTAGGAAGTTCGAAGTTCTCATAATCATTGTAATAAAGCTTATTCGTTCCAATTTGGATATAGCCATCATAAGGCTGTCCATGAAACATTCCGCTCTCCGGAACATTCGTGACTTCGGTACCTTTGGGCAAAGTATCTATGCGCAACGTATCTAATCCGTTACCGCCATCGATCAACATATCAGATGACAGGTTTTCGACCTCAGTTGTATCTGCACGATCAGTTGCTTTAACAACGTCTATATTATTTAATTGATCTACATCATCTTGATGGTCAAAAATATGAGCTTTGCCCTTATTAACGGAAACATCGTCTCCATTAATACTGATTTCAATACCAGGAGGAGAAATTCCATCATAGGCATATTTAAGTGAATTCGTCAGTCCCATATTTAGATTAGTATAATCAACCGTATCGACACCCCAGTCCGTCGTATGGTCCGATAAATGATCCGATTTTGGGTCAAGTTTAGCATCACCACCATCAATCGTATTCGAACCCCATCCGGCATGCGCAACATCATCCCCTAAACCGAGAAAAACACCATCATTACCGCCGCCCGTATAGACAATGTCATTCCCATCAAAGGCGTGGACAGTGTCATTACCGTCGCCTAGTTTGTATTCGTTTGAGACGTATTGGCGGCTTTGCGCATCCGTAAAAATGATTCCCACGTTTGCAGCCGCAATCTTAGCCTCGACCGCAGTCGCGCCCACGACGACTGAGTCGACTGGCGAATGTCCTGTCATGTCGATTCCATCAAAGGTTGTAACACCGACATCATGGTCGCGGCCTAATCCATAATCAGCGCCCAAGCTCACATCATCTAAAGCCGCTGTTCCGTTATAAGCCCCACGGTGTTGATCAATTCCCATATCCGATAGAATTTTCTGCGTGTCGACTTCGTTTGCTCCGTAATATGCCTGCGCTGCCTCCTCAGAATTTGTGTTTGACATGGTCTGGTCATATTCAATGCCATTAGGGCGCGATCTTGGAATATCGGGCACACTTCGCGCGGCATGATTGGTTTCGTGGATCAAAGTATATACGGGCGGCACACTGAAAACCTCTCCATTCGTATCAAGTGACCGAATGGGCGTATCCGCTATGGCTTGTTGGCCGTCCATAGTTGGGTGCAACCCCGAATATGTTTGGACATTGCCATTTGCATCTAAGGCGTCATACCCATTCAAATAAACATTACCAAGATCCGGTCTGGCGAAATTTCCGGTGCTAACCTTGTCAGGTGTTATTCTATTAGAATTAGCATAGGTTTGTATTACACTTTGATCATTGATGTTGAGAAAGTGAAGTCCGTTGTTATTCAAACCATCTTGAAGCATAGCGCGGCCACTATCTGTGTCCCAAGCCTGCTTGACTTGCCCGAGAATTACCGCACGTTGATCATCATCAAACCCGGTAAATTGAAACTGACCTTTAACGTCTTCAAAAGGTGGGACTATTGGTGTCTTATCCTCAGTATCAGCCATAGCAGCTCCTTAGAATTTGCTGGAAAGCGGGTGGTCTTTGGGAAGCGCATTCAACGCTTCCATTTTCTTTGTATCTTCCGCAAAAACTATATGGCTCACAGGTAAAGCAAGAACGTCGAAATTTTCGCCTGCGTCACAAACCACTAGGCCGTAGGGAATTGCCCAATCCCAAACTGGACCTGTTTCGGTCTCGACATAAACATCGAGACTCTGATTTGCAGCCGCATACCCCGTATATAGCGAACCTGTTTCGCAAGGCTTCATATGTAGACCTGATAATTCACTTGTCGCAACACGCTCAAGATGACGAATGACGAGTGTGAGACCGCGGGGAGACTTAAATCCGCGAACGTTTAAATTCAACGGTGGCTTAGACCTACCAGCACTTTGTAAATAAGGTACTGTTCCTTCGGCAAAGGTAATACGAGACAAATCGCCTTTCAAATAGATAGATAGGCGATCCTCTATCGCTGCCACATTCGCGTTTGATGATGGTTTTGAGAGATAACCTATCGGCTGATAAGGCCCACGGTCAGCATGCGTTTTGGTGGTATCCCGTATTGAACCAGGATTGTCTCCAGCTTCATCCACGCTATTGCCGCACCCAATTAGGAGACTTATAGCGCTCACAGTTACAACTATTCTGGTCCACATATTCAACCTCAATTTAAAATATCAATACCACACAAACCCAGAAACGTCCATTCTTTGATAAAAACTACTGACTCGTTTTTTTGCTGACAGTTCACCAGCGACCCAGCGCAACGATACGAAAATGGCGCTAAACCGTATGCTTGAAGTTGAGGTCGTCAAAATTGCGAATGCTATGGGCATTGCTGCCAGCGTCGATGATTTAAAAGCTGACACCGTCAGCAAAATCCTCGCCGCGCAGAGCGGAGCGAAAGCGGCTTAAAAGCGAGTTACAGAGTTTATAAAAATATAAACCCCGCACTTGTGGCGGGGTTTTTTATTTCAGAATATCACGTTAAACGTAATCCACTAATAATGAGGATTAAGGCGCGGCTTCAATAGGCCCGATAAGAACACCATTTTCGACTTGGTAACGTCCGCGAAGTTTGAGAATTTCTTCCTCAGTTGGGGCGTCAATCGGAATACCAACACAGTAGATATCGTCTTCAGCACTTGCGACGGGCAGACATGGCGCTTTCTTAGGTGAATAACTCCAGAAGTTTACACCAAGACCGGTGGCCAGTTCATTTACGCTTTGACAACCGGAAAGGGTCGTAATGGCAAGTCCTGCAATCAAAATGTGTCGTATTTGCATGATTGAGCTCCTTTTACATAGGTAAAGCAAAATACATGCCAGCCTAATCAAGCCCATTATGCCTAACGCATTCCGATCTTAACATCCTCGGCCCGCAAGGGCGCCGTCAAAGACAGGCCTGCCATGGTTCTGGCGCGTGAGAGGGCAACATAGGTCTGCCCCATGGCAAAGGCACCGCGCCCAAGATCAATCCTTACATCTTCGAGTGTTAAACCTTGGGCCTTATGGATTGTCACGGCCCAAGCCAGTATAAGCGGAATTTGTTTGAAACTAGCTGTCGTACTTTCAACCATTTTCTGATCCGCTTCGGACCATTTATAATTGATCATTTCCCAGGTTTCCGCCTCGATTTTCCGCGTAGAGGGTGACCCATCAAAACGGACGAAGACTTCTTTTTCGTTGAGATCGACAATTGTCCCAAGCGACCCATTGACCCAACGTTTCATCGGATCATTGCGAACTGCCATGACGCGTGCGCCTTTTTTCAGCTCAAGCGACTCTGATACCGGTAATCGGTTCGCGCTAAATCGTCCTTTCGTCTCGCAGCTATAAGACATGGTCGGGTTGGTGATCTCAGACAGGCCGCGTTGATTATAACGATCTGCGACGGCATTGGTTGCCGTTAACAGGACAGGAATTTGGCCGTCTCTATGGGGCCGATAGCAAGCCTCATTTATATCGCCGACGGTTTCTTCGACATGACGCGCCACCCGAAGATTGGAAAGTAGATCAACAAAGCCTTTATCGAGCTGACGATGAACCTGTTTAAGCTCAAAATGCACAGGCTCGTAATTTTCAAGGACATTGGCGTTATAGGCAAAGGGTCCTGAATATCCCATTTGTGCCAGAACCGCATGTTCGGCGCGCGGAATGACGGGCGGTAATTGATAGAAATCCCCGACCATCATCAGCTTTACACCCCCAAAAGGACGTGACGGATTACGAGCCCTGCGCAAGGTAAAATCAATCCCGTCCAAAATATCGGCCCGGAGCATGGAGACCTCGTCGATGATTACCAATTCAACTTTTTTCCAAAGCCGGTTCTTTTTCTGATCCGTGAGAGCACCAGGCGTAATGATCCGGAACGGAAAGCGGAAAAAGGAATGGATGGTTTGCCCACCAACATTCAAAGCAGCGACGCCTGTTGGCGCAAGGACGACTGTATTGGGAATATCGCAGACCCGCTTGATATAATTGACGAGCGTCGATTTTCCGGTTCCCGCCTCACCCGTTACCAATATGGGCGCGTGATCATCAGATGCGAGTTGTTCAAGAATATGCGCAATGACCGGATCATCCGCATACCCGTCTGGAAAAACCGTAAGCCCTGACATGGATTAAAACACTAGGCTTTCTTGGCCCAGCGACCGCGATCATCCTGTTGATAATAGGCGAGATCTGCACCTTGATCTTTGAGTATCTTCCAGCGCCCACGTTCTCGCTTTACGTCCTCATCAGAACGGCCGTTTATCATGATTATGGTCCGGGTCACACCCTTTAGGTCTTCTATCTCGGCCCCATCGATCAAAAAGACTGCATCAAAACCTTTTGCGCTTTGCGTATCGGAACTGAGTAATATCGGTTGTAAGTCTGCCTGAGGTTCATCCTCACGGCCATGCGGTAGGAAAGCTTCATCCCGATAGGTCCATAAGAATTCATCAAGCGCTTGCAATCGATTAGCAGGCATTTTGATCAAGGCCCGCCAGCCTTTTTCAAGTGTCTTTTCTAAAAGATTAGGCAGCGCGCCTTCCAGCGTCGAAGCTTCAAGGTGATAAAACCAATAGTCGGTCATGTCAGCTGCATTTTACTGGGCCGATTTCGGAAAAGGCCCAGCGTGTTAGATTACCGTAACCCGCATAGCGCCCATTTTCGACATGACTTATCAATCGGTTTGCGACGTCATCGGCAGAAAAATATCCATCTGATGCTTTGCACACATCAAGGATCATCCTCGCCATTTTTCGTTTAAATGATTTAGGCATTAGCTGATCAATTATTTGATCGAGTTTCTCGAAGTCGATATCTTTACGCGATTTTTCACCCGGAAAATTTTCGCGTAAAGAGGCATTCATATCGAATTCGTCTTCAGTCATCAGCCTTCGAAATTATCAGCAATCCAGCGATTGAGAAGCCTGACACCGAAGCCTGTTCCAAATGTGGGTTCGCGCG
>CAYRMO010000027.1:12844-29296 GCA_964425355.1 uncultured Algimonas sp.
ATCCAGCGATTGAGAAGCCTGACACCGAAGCCTGTTCCAAATGTGGGTTCGCGCGGATCTTTCGAGCTATTTTTCATGGCTGTTCCCGCAACATCGATATGGGCCCATGGCAGATCTTTTTCGACAAAACGGCCCAAAAATTGAGCAGCCGTAATAGACCCAGCCGCACGTCCACCAATGTTTTTCATATCGGCATTCGGAGAATTGAGTAATTTATCATAGGCCTCGGCCATTGGCATACGCCAAGCCAGATCTGTTGACGTCTCACCAGCTGCAACCAATTGCGCGGCAATCTCATCGTCGCGCGAGAACACGCCGGCATATTCATGACCTAATGAGATGATGATTGCACCCGTCAAAGTCGCTAAATTGACCATGGCTTTGGGCTTATATTCTTGCTGCGCGTAATGCAGCGCATCTGCCAGAACAAGGCGCCCTTCCGCATCAGTATTTTGAACTTCAATGGTTTGGCCGGACATGGACACAACAATATCGCCTGGCAATTGTGCTTTGCCATCCGGTATATTTTCGACCAAGCCAACAAGACCGACCACATTGGCTTTGGCTTTGCGTTTCGCAAGACCGATAAGCGCACCGACAACAGCGGCTGAGCCGCCCATATCGCCTTTCATATCCCACATATTATTTCCGGGCTTGAGGCTAATGCCACCCGTATCAAATGTAACACCTTTACCGACCAGTGCCGTCGGCGCGTCACCTTTTTTGCCACCCATATATTTAAGAATAACGAGCTGACTTTCGCGTTCCGATCCAAGACCGACACCCAAAAGCGAATGCATGCCGAGCTTTTTCATTTTGGCTTCGCCGAGCACTTCGACGTCTATCCCCAAATCAGACAAGGTCTCGATGCGGTCCGCATAGGCTTTGGGATAAATTTCGTTCGGCGGAGCGTTCACAAGATCCCGTGCAAAGACGACGCCGTCGCCCACAGGACCGTAATAATTTTCATAAGCCGTTTTGGCTGCTTTTGGATCATCTGACGTGACCGTAACAGATTTAAGATGAGGCTTTTTTGATTTCGTCGCTTTCGATTTATGTTTTTCCCAAACATAACCGGCCAGTCGCGCGCCGAGCACCGCCCTCGCCGCATCAACCGGTGTTGCATCTGTTCTTTCAAGATGAATGGTTAGATCCGTGACGCCGGACCCCCGGAGGGATTTGACAATTTTTGCAACGCACATTTCATAATCAAAAACATCTGAATCCCCACGGCCACACATAAACACGCGAACACCATCCACAAAGGTATTAAAACCATCACCAAGCTTCCCATGAAAATTGGACGCTGATACAGCCAAAGCCAGCGCATCATTGTCATAAGCATGACCGACCCCGCTCGGACTTATAACAATAGCCGCACCAGATTTAGCCGTGCCGGGCTTGGAAAAAGTGATTTTCATGAATATCCCTCAATCTAACAATATCATATCTGGTAACGGAAAGTTTCCCCCATTAGAAGGGGCCTAACTGGCATATTCTGAACAGAAGGGGATATCGAATCAGGAAATCATGTCTTTATTGCAGAGATATATCTTTTCGCAGGCCTTTATACCCGCTCTGCTCAGCCTAACAGCGCTCGCGATTCTGGCCTTATTGACGCAATCACTTCAGACACTCGATTTAATCGTAGAAAATCGTCAAAGTGCGGCGACTTTCTTTTACATCACAATACTCGCTCTACCTCAGCTCATCGGCATTATCCTGCCCCTCGCCGTTTTTATGGCCGCAATCTATGCTTTAAACCGAATGACGAGCGACTCTGAGCTCTCGGTGGCAAAAGCAAATGGTGTTTCCCCTTGGTCTATCGGAACGCCCATTTTACGGCTGGGTGTCTATGCCCTCTTGATTCACCTTTTTATTAATCTCGTTTTACAGCCCCTGTCTTTTCAACAAATGCGAAAAGAAATTTTAAAAGTCAGAACCGATATCGCGAGTCAAATGATCCAACCGGGAGAATTTGTTACGCCCGCCCCCGAACTGACGGTTTACACTAAAGAATTGCTACCAGACGGTGAATTGCGAGATGTTTTGATACATGATGCAAGAGACCCAGACTCGGTAACGACACATATCGCAAAAGAAGGCCGGTTGATACGGTCCGAACAATCAACATCGCTTCTACTTCGCAATGGAACGCTTCAAAGCCCTTTATCCGATGGCGGGTTAGATGTTGTTGCCTTCGAGACTTATCAACTCGATTTGTCTGATGTGGTTGCACTGGATAATGTTTTGCGATTGAAATCTTCTGATAAGTTTCTGCACGACCTATTGAGACCAGATCCCCGGGATTACATCACACCGAAATCGCGCCGGGAATTATCTGCCGAAGGTCATGCCCGATTGGCCGCTCCTCTATACAATGTCGCTCTCATTTTACTTGCGCTGGCCTTTTTATTGCGTGGACAATATTCAAAATTAGGTCAAAATCGCAAGATAACAATTTGCGCAGTTTTAGGGTTTGGCATTCGTCTGCTTGGTTTCGGCCTTGCTTCATCTGCAGAAGGTGATCCTGCTTTGAACCCGATTCAGTATTTTATTCCGATCAGCGTCATAGGTTTTAGTCTGTTTTTCCTCGTAAAACGAAAGCAAGTCAGGTTTGGGCTAAAACGCGCGAGAACCCGCTATGATGAAGCTGTCAACAAAGCCATAAGTAATCCACAATGATTTTGAGAGGAGCGACACTTTCGAGATATGTGGCCACCCGAACATTGCGCGGGATTGGACTCGCATTGATAATCGTTACAGCCATTATTACGCTTGTCGACTTTGTGGAAGGGTCCCGAAATATCGGGAGTGATACAGATATAAGCTTCTTGGGTTTGCTGAATTTAACGGCTCTAAAAGTCCCGAAACTGATTGAACAAACCATACCTTTTATTGTTCTTTTTGGTGTCATGGGAGCGCTTTATGGCATGAACAGACGTTCCGAGTTAATTGTCATGCGCGCGTCTGGCTTATCGGCTTGGCGTTTTTTACGACCTGCCCTGATCGTCTCCGCCGTGATTGGAATTTTGTGGTCCACAATTGGCAACCCAATCGCGACAAATCTTATGAGCAAGTATGAAACGCAATCTGCGGCGCTAACTGGTGAATTTAACTCCGAAGAGATCTGGTTGAGAGATGGTTCTGACTCTTTCCAACGCATCATCAACGCCAAATCAATTTCTGATAAAACCCTTAAACAAGCGACATTTTATGAGATGGCAATTGAAGTGGATGGCACAATAAGTTTTGCAAGGCGCTATGATGCGCAGACGGCTGAACTCCGAGGAACCGGATATTGGACCCTTACAGATATTGTTGAAAACGCGCCGAGTGAAGACACAAAACGGCTAACAGCTATTTCGCTTCCGACCAATATTGGGTTGGAGCAATTGAACGATCAAACAAAGCAACACTTAGATCCGCCATTTTGGGGGATTAGAAAAGAAATTGAGGCGAATAAACGTGCAGGGTTTTCCGTGCGTCCACTCGAACTTCAGTTCAACCGACTTCTTTCCTTGCCCTTTTTACTCGTCGCCATGACATTTATTGCCGCCGGCGTATCAATGTCCCTCACGCGTCAAGGCGGCACGATAAGGTTGTTGATTATAGGTGCCGTTATGGGATTTGCAGTCTTTTTCGCTGATAGCGTGATAAGTGCGTTTGGAGAGGTTGCTATTTTACCCGTTAGTCTTGCCGCCTGGGCTGTCCCAGCACTCGTTTTGCTCTCTAGTGTGGCCTATTTAGCTAAAATTGAAGACGGCTGAATTGTGACTGTAGTTTAATACAAAAGTAGTTCAAAGCGTCTTAAACTTGCAGACAGAATTCGGTGCGCTATAAGCGCACAAACAAGGAAAGTGATTTATGCGCCCGTCGACCAAATCTACACTCTTAGCGCTAATGATGAGCGCGGCTTTACCAATGTTCAATTCTGGGATTGCACAAGCGCAAAGTTCTCCACATGGCATCGCCGCAGTTGTGAATGATGATATCGTTACAGTTCATGACCTGCGTCAACGTGTTCTCTTTATGCTCGCAACGACAGGTGCCCAAACAGACGAGGCCACCTTGCAACGTCTGCAATCGCAAGCCCTTCGCAACCTTGTTGATGAACATCTTCAAATGCAAGAATCAGAAAAATATGAGCAAGAAATTTCTGACGAAGAGGTCAATCAATCTGTAGGGCAACTCTTATCGCGTAATGGTGCGGATCCTGGCCAGTTCATCAGCGACCTCGCTGCCGCAGGCGTTTCCATTGAAACGCTAAGGGATCAAATCCGGTCGGAGATCGCCTGGCAAAGAATCGTCAATGGACTTTACGGGTCACGTATTAGAATTTCGGACGCCCAGATTGATGAAACGATGAACCAAATAACGGCCAATGCGTCCAAACCAAGCTTCCGTGTTCTCGAAATCTATATTGAAGCCTCACCTGATATTGGGGGTATGGAGGGTGCCATGGAAGGTGCCAACGCCATGATCGTTCAAGCCAAGCAAGGCGCACAATTTCCGTTGCTTGCGCAACAATTTTCAAGTGCACCATCCGCGGCTAAAGGCGGTGATGTCGGCTGGGTTCGAGACGGCGAACTTCGTCCAGAACTGGATGCTGTTCTTAAGCAAATGGAACCTGGTAATATCTCTACACCGATCCGCGTTCCAGGCGGTGTTTATGTCATCGCGCTTGTCGACAAACGTATTTCAAAATCTGATACGCTTTACGGTTTAATGCAGGTCAGCGTTGTTGACGAAGAAGAAGCTGCTAAATCGCGTCTCGTTGCCTTGCGGGGCCAATTAACAGGATGCGATACGGTCGAGGCCGAAGCCGAGGCTATGGATGGTGTCGATGTTGCCGATATGGGCGAACTTAAAGCATCTGATCTCACAGACGAAATTGTAACGGCACTGGAAAAAACAGATGTCGGCGGCTTGTCCGACCCATTTGTCAGACCCGATGGCGCGACGTCCATTATGGTCTGTAAGCGCGAAACAACAGGTGAGAACGTCCCAACACGCGATCAAATCGAAGATCGCCTGCTTGATCAACAACTCGCCCAGGCCTCTAAACGTGCCCTACGTGATTTGAGACGCCAAGCGACACTTGTCGTGCGATAAAATTCCTGATGCACCCACTTGTCCTAACCATGGGCGATCCAAGTGGGATTGGTCCTGAAATCACGGTTAAAGCGTGGCGTGCACTGCGAACACAACCAGACCACGCCTTTGCCGTGATTGCTTCCCCTGATCATTTTACAGATGTTTCGCATGTTGTGGTTCAAGACATTTCAGAGGCCAAAGATCGATTTACAGAGGGCCTCCCTATTTTGCCGATTGGAGGCTATGCGGCTATTGTCGGCCAAGCGGATAAAAAACACGCGCCTGCTATTATTGAAAGCATCGAAACGGCCGTAGAAATTTGCCTATCCGGTAAGGCCACGGCTATGGTGACAAACCCAATTGCGAAACATGTCTTATATGGGGCTGGATTTACATTTCCTGGCCATACTGAATTTCTAGGACATCTCGCTGGCGATCAAAAGACGCCCTATGCAAAAGGTCCGGTTATGATGTTATCGGCCAAAGACCTCAAAGTCGGTCTTGTGACCGTGCATATGCCATTAATTGATGTTGCTAAGCACATCTCCGTAGAGGCGATTGTCGAAAAAGCCAGAACCATGCTTGGCGCCTTGCAAACAGATTTTGGCATTTCAAGTCCACGTTTGGCTCTTGCCGGGTTAAACCCGCATGCTGGCGAAGGCGGCGCACTCGGGGCAGAAGAGTTAAACATAATCAATCCGGCCGCGGATATATTGAGACAAGACGGGCATGACGTAACTTATGCCCAGTCTGCAGATACGCTGTTTCATTCGGAGGCACGACAGGGATATGATGCAGTCTTGGCGATGTATCATGATCAGGGCCTAATTCCTGTCAAAACGCTAGACTTCCACGGGGGCGTCAACATTACGCTCGGCCTTCCCTTTATCCGGACTAGCCCCGACCATGGAACCGCATTTAATATTGCAGGTCAAAATATCGCGCGAGCAGATAGTTTGATTGCCGCAATCAAATCCGCACGACATATGTCTGGGCATCGTCATGGAACTTAAAGACCTACCGAGCCTTTCCGAGACCGTGCGCGAGCATGGACTATATGCGAATAAATCGCTGGGTCAGCATTTCTTACTCGATATGAATCTTACGGATAAGATAGCGCGTTTGGCAGACCCAATAGATAAGGCTCATGTTACGGAAATTGGTCCAGGGCCTGGTGGCCTAAGTCGAGCCTTGCTGCTGCGGGGGGTAAAACAATTAAGCGTCGTCGAAATGGATGAGCGTTTCATCCCGGCTCTTGTTGAAATCGGTGATTGCTCGGATGGCCGGCTTTCTATTGTCAAAGGCGATGCCTTAAGATTTGATATTGCGACAGAAACGTCCGCACCTAGAAAAATTGTGGCGAACCTGCCCTATAATGTCGGCACAAAAATGCTTATAAATTGGGTGAGTGCAACACCACTATTTTGGACGCAGATGGTATTGATGTTCCAATTAGAGGTCGCCCAACGCGTCGTCGCAAACCCTGGCGACAATCACTATGGACGCCTCGCTGTCCTCTGCCAGTCTGTGGCGTCTTGCCGCCTGGCCTTTGATGTGCCAGCTCGATGTTTTACGCCGCCGCCAAAGGTTGATAGTGCCGTGATTGTTTTAGAGCCACTGGCCAAGCCCTATTCCGACCTTAAAGCCCTTGGGCGTGTCACCCAGGCGGCCTTTGGGCAGAGACGAAAAATGCTAAGACGGTCCCTCAGATCATTAGCAAAAGACGAAAACCTTGTCCTGGAAGCGTGGCTGGAACAAGCTTCAATTGATCCTCAGGCGAGACCGGAAACCTTGTCAATTTCAGCCTTCCAAGCTCTCGCAGACAAAATTAGCGCATAAAGCCTAGGGCGCGTGACATCTCATCTGGCGTGAGTTTTAGCGCTGTGCCGACCTTTTTCAATCGTTCAATCGTATGGCCATCCAAATTTTGCGTTATATTTGCCAAGTGACATAGTTCGCCAAAGAGAGCTTGCCCCATCCGCGTATTCCCATTTACCGAGCGCCAATAGCGATGGACAATACGTTTTGGATTCGGACGCGACCTAGAATTTGCGGCAATTTTTAAAAACGCTTTTTGTTTTTTCCCCGTTCCAAGACGTAGCGCCGACTCGATATATGTCACAATTCGAGGCCCCTTGTTTTCAAACGCATAGAAAGCCAATCTAATGAGCGTTTCTGTCCGAAGATCTAATTCATGGGTGAGGTATTGGGTCGATGTCCCAACCAAAGTTGCCGGAACAGCTTGTCTTTGTCCAAAACCTTGAGAATGTGACCGTTGCCCGGCACGGGCTTCTGGGGTTGGCGCCGTCTGAGGACTAAATTTGATCCAAAGGGTTTCGATATGCCCCTCTTCAAGCAATTGTAAAATTATAGCCAAAGAAGCCCCAAGCAAAAGCCAGATCGTATTGGCCGTAAAAGATTGGAATATTAAATAATGTATCACTTGTCTTAAAGTCATGCCGTGAGACGGTGCCACCGAAATAAAGGTAAGCAAGACCAAAACCACCATCGACCTGATCAATATGCGGTCTACCTTCAAATTATCGGCTAAGGCCGCCCCAGACATAGTGGTGAGGCCAAAGCCTAAAACTATGGCAAAACAAATTTCTAACATAGTGAAACACTTAAATTATCAACATTAGAAAACGTTGAAAATTTATGTTTAACCACCCGTTATCAGGCTTTTTACAAATCCGCCCAACCACATCTGCCGTCGTCGCCTCATACGTTCAGACGCAACAATCGTTTTTAGCTCTGAAAGTGCGGTTTCAATATCTTCATTGACGATAACATAGTCATATTCCGCCCAATGGCTGATCTCAGCTTCAGATTTGCTCATACGTTTTGCAATTACGGCATCTGAATCTTGTGCGCGCGTTCGCAACCGTTGTTCTAATTCACGCATATTTGGCGGAAGGATAAAAATTTTCACGAGGTCATCTGCCGCCGCTTGGGTCAGCTGCTGCGCGCCTTGCCAATCAATATCAAAAATGACGTCTTGGCCCCGCATTAACGCCTCTTCGACGGGCCCACGAGGCGTTCCGTAATGATTATCAAAGACTTTGGCGTGTTCAAGGAATTCGCCTTGTTCTTCAAGTTCGGCAAAACGTGTTTTGGTGACGAAAAAATAATCTTCGCCCTCCTGCTCACCAGAGCGAGGTGGTCGTGTTGTAGCCGATACGCTCATCGTCATATCCGGATTACCTGCAAGGAGCCTGCGAGTTAGAGTCGTTTTGCCAGCGCCACTGGGTGACGAAAGAACGACCATCAACCCGCGCCGATCACATTTCAAGTCTTCGAGACCACTCATCTCAAGCCCCTCTCGCGTTGGATTTTTCGCCATTTTGCTACATTTCGCTCATGCTCGCGCAGCGTCTTGGCAAAAGCATGCCCACCCGTGCCATCAGCGACAAAAAAGAGCGCGTCTGTTTCAGACGGGTTTAACACAGCTAGGATTGCATCGCGTCCAGGATTGCAAATGGGTGTTTTGGGGAGAGCCGGAATTTGATACGTATTCCAATCGGTAACGCGATCAATCTCCGATTGTCTGATTCGACGTCCCAAAGGTTCGCCCCGCGTGATCCCGTAAATGATCGTTGGGTCAGATTGCAATTTCATGCCGATACGAAGTCGATTGGTAAAGACACCCGCGACCATGCCGCGTTCCATGCCAATGCCTGTTTCCTTTTCAACGACCGAAGCAAGGATAATCGCCTCTTCTTTGGTTTTTACCGGAATATTGGGATCTCGTTTCTCCCAAGCTTCGTCCAACAAATCCTGTTGGGCTTGAGCCATTTTCGATAGTAATTCAGACTGCTTCATACCTTTTGGCGTTAGATAAGTTTCGGGCAGTAACGTCCCTTCCTTTGGCGTTTCCGGATTGTCATCAATAAGCGTTTCTACGCCGTCCAAACTTCGAACAATCATTGAAGAGGTCAGCCCTTCCGCGGCTGTGAAAGGATATAGAATTGCCTTTCCTTCCGCGAGGGTTTCATAAATTGCGGCCATAGATGCATTTTGTTCTATGCCAAATTCTCCCGCTTTGAAGTTCGCCTCATTCCCGCGCAATTTTGTGACAAGCTTAAAAAGGAACGCGTCTTCAATGTATCCTTCATCTTCTAACTTGTCGGCAATCCGAGATAAGCCGGCGCCTTTAGGCACTTCAAAAACGCCTTTTTCTATCTCGCTACCGCGCTCATATTTATAATTTATCGCGGCATATCCTGCGAGGACGAGTCCGCCAAAAAACGTCAAAAGTCCAACGATTGCGATTAAAAAAAGCGCGCGTTTATCACGCTTTCGAAGTTTCGGAGCCTCTGTGTCTTTAACCGCTTCCGACACGCTTATTCGGCTTGTTTGAAAATAAGAGCTGCATTGGTGCCACCAAAACCAAATGAATTTGACATGGCCGCTTTGGCCTCAAATTGCACCGCCTTACGCGGGCATAGATCGATCTCTGTGTCCACAGATGAATTGTCCAAATTTAAGGTTGGAGGCGCAATTTTATCCCGTAACGCCAGAATTGAAAAAATCGCTTCAATCGCTCCCGCTGCGCCAAGCAAATGACCCGTCGCAGATTTTGTTGAAGACATTTTAACATTCGGAGCATGCGCGCCCAGTAATCGTTCTACCGCGCGGACTTCTAGCTCGTCGCCCATAGGGGTCGACGTGCCATGTGCGTTCACATAGCCAATATCGGAAGCATCTAAGCCAGAATTTTTGAGCGCCATGCGCATAGCCCGGTATCCGCCCTCACCTTCAGGCGCAGGGCTGGTAATATGATAGGCATCTCCAGACATGCCATATCCGGCAAGTTCCGCATAAATTTTTGCGCCTCTTGCCTTTGCGCTATCATAATCTTCCAACACGACAACACCTGCTCCCTCTCCCATCAAAAACCCGTCACGGTCTTTATCATAAGGGCGAGACGCTTTTTCTGGGGTATCATTGAAATTTGTGGTCATGGCGCGACAGGCCACAAATGATCCAATCCCCAATCGGGTAATCGAGGATTCTCCGCCACCAGCAACCATCATATCGGCATCGCCACATGCAATGATACGCGCGGCGTCACCAATTGCGTGCGCGCCTGTGGCGCAGGCAGTTGCAACAGCACTATTGGGTCCTTTGAGGCCGTGACGCATAGAAACCTGACCTGAAGACAAATTGACCAACATGGCTGGAATTACAAAAGGCGAAAGACGCCGAGGTCCGCGTTCATGAAGTAGGATGGAGGCATCATAGGTCGTTTTAAGTCCGCCAATGCCAGACCCCAAGATCACACCGGCACGTTCAGCCTGCTCACTGGTCTCGGCTTTCCAACCGGAATCGTGAATCGCCTCGTCTGCGGCGGCTATGGAATATAGAATAAAATCGTCAATGCGCTTGCGATCACGCGCGCTCATGACGCTATCAGCGTCAAAGACCCCGGGCATGTCTGGAGAGCCTCCGGCTCGACCATCTGCCCTTGGAATGACAGCAGCGACCTTGCAGGCAAGATCGCTGACATCAAAATGTTCAATTTTAGAAGCGCCGGATTGGCCGGCGATAAGGTTTGACCATGCGGTATTAACCCCGCATCCGACGGGCGAGATAAGACCTAAGCCTGTGACAACAACCCGTCGCAAGACAAACGTCTCTAGCCTGTCTTTTCAGAGATGAATTTTACGGCATCACCGACAGTTTGAATATGCTCGGCGGCATCATCGGGAATTTCAATATCAAATTCCTCTTCAAAAGCCATAACAAGTTCAACTGTATCGAGAGAGTCGGCTCCGAGGTCATCAATGAAGTGAGCTTTCTCAGTCACTTTGGCTTCTTCAGCGTCAAGATGCTCAACGACCATCTTTTTAACACGTTCGAGTACGTCTGACATATGTCTTCCTTTAGTCTTGGCCCACAATTCGTCTTTGCGGGCAGTTACTGGCGAGAGATGGGTTTAAAGTTGGTAAAATCAACCCCTCAGCCATATCAAAGCGCGCCCTAGCATAGCAAAAATGACTTTCCTAGGGGATTCGCACCATCAATGCAGGCACGCTATTGGCTTAAATCATTGCCATTCCACCATTAATGTGGAGCGTTTGACCTGTCACATATGCAGCTTCGTCTGATGCGAGGAATACGGCTCCCGCTGCAATATCAACCCCTTCACCCAATTTTGCGGCTGGGATTCGCGCCATAGTCGCTTCTTTTTGCGCGTCTGTAAGCTCGTCCGTCATTGGAGATCGAATAAATCCGGGAGCAATACAGTTTACTGTTACGCCTCGTGACGCCACTTCTTGCGCTAGCGATTTAGAAAATCCGATCATACCGGCTTTTGACGCCGCATAGTTCGTTTGACCTGGATTGCCGGTCACACCGACAATAGACGTCACACCAATAATACGGCCAGATCGTGCTTTCATCATGGGACGCAAACACGCCTTTGCCAGGCGGAAATAGCTTTCGAGGTTGATTTTGATAACATCATCAAAGTCCCCTTGCTTCATCCGCATTAGCAATCCATCTCGGGTAATGCCTGCATTGGCGATAAGAATTTCGACTGATCCTCCCAAGGCCTCTGCAGCTTGCCCTGGCAGGGCGTCGACTGCATCGCCGTCTGATAGATTACATGGCGTTACAAAGGCATTTGAGCCGAGTTCACTGGCTAAAGATTCAAGTTTTTCCGCTCGGGTACCAGACAGGGCAACATGCGCGCCTTGCGCATGAAGCGCACGTGCGATTTCACCGCCCAAGCCACCTGTTGCACCTGTAACCAGTGCGCGTTTTCCACTTAGATCAAACATGTTTTACCCTTTTATCTCTTTTGCGAAGGCTTCTAGGCCTTCGGGTGTATCCAATTTGTGTCCGCTTAAACCTTTTACAATCCGGCGAAGCATCACGGTCAAAACCTTCCCACATCCGGGTTCAGCGAATGTCTCTATACCGCCCTCAGAAGCCATCCACTCAATTGTCTCGCGCCACCTTACCCGGCCAGTAACCTGTTTCACAAGATCTTGACGAAGGTCGTCCGGATTTTCGATTGGCCTAGCTTGAATATTATTAACCACTGGCACAAGCGGTGGTAAAAGCGGCACATCCCCTAAAGCTGCCGCCATAGCCTCTGCTGCAGGCTTCATCATGTCACAATGGAACGGAGCCGAGACGTTTAATAACATGGCTTTTTTAACGCCTGCATCCCTTGCGGCCTGTGCCGCCGCCTCAACAGCCGCGACTTCCCCGGACAAGACAATCTGACCCGTCGCATTATCATTCGCAATCTGGACAATACCGAGTTCAGAGCCCGCTTTGCATGCAGCTTCTGCATCTTCAACGCTCGCCCCCAGAAGCGCCGCCATGGCTCCCGCACCGACTGGAACGGCCGACTGCATAGCATCGCCCCTGATACGCAATAATTTTGCCGTATCTTCGACGGTAAGGGCACCAGATGCCGCCAAAGCACTATATTCGCCTAAACTATGCCCTGCGACGAACTTAGCATCCGTGACCTTTACACCAAAATCAGCCTCTAACGCGGCCATAGCGGCCAATGAGCAGGCCATCAGCGCGGGTTGCGTATTTGTTGTGAGTCGGAGTGTTTCCTCATCACCACCCCACATAAGATCCGATAGGTTTTGATCTAACGCCATATCGACCCTTTCAAAAACCTGCCTCGCAGATGGGAACGTCTCAGCCAGAGCCTTTCCCATGCCAACATACTGGCTTCCCTGCCCCGGAAAAATGAACGCAAATGTCATTGCAAAGAACCTCTCTCTAACTTACCCCCAACTACGGGATTAGAATCAGAGGTCAATCTGAAATGCGTAAAATCACCGTTTTGGCAAGGCCTTTTAAGTCCTTGTTAACCAAGATTAACTACGCCTGAGGCGTAACAAAAAGGTCGCTGGGGATCTCGTTAATATGCCGATTTTTAAAAAAAAATCTCAAAATGAAAATGGAAATTCGAAGCGAAAGTTAGACGCCGCTACTGTAGATCGCCAAGCAAAATGGGATGAATTGGAACGTCTCGTCACCGGAACAGGTGATGAGGAGGCTGTGACTCGTCCAGGGCATGACGCCCCACCGTCTAAGTCCGCGATCAACGAAATGGATTTTTCCGACAAGATTGAAACGGGTTTGAATGCCGACATCCCTGACACCGCACAATCTATTGATGTAACGCCGGGTGATGATTTTGAAGCCCTGCGTCTTGATGAGCTCAGCGCCTTGATGCCCGCCGCCGCAGCAGAAAATTCAGTCGATGAGGCGTTTATTCCAACACCGCCAGCTGTGACGCGGTCCGACCGCGCTGATCTAGGCTCTATGCGTCTGGATGTCGCTAGGATTTCGGCAGATATCCAAACGGGTGAAGAATTATATCGACGGGCACAACAAAGAATCGAAAACCTAACCAGTTTTGTCGAAAGGGCTGAAGTCGATTATTCCACGCTAAGTCGACTTGAGCCTGAAAATCGGCGGTTGAAAGCCCGTAACAGAACGATTGAACGCGAATTTGAAACGCAAGCCAAAAAATTTGGTGTCTTACGCGAACAATTTGAAGACAATGAACGACGCTTAGCCGAAAAATCCCGCCAATATGAAGCGACCCAATCGAAACTCTCGCAAACTCAAAAATCATTACAGGATTATGAGCGCGAGCTAAATAATACGCGTGAAGCCTCTGATCGAAATGCGTTAAAAGCGGAACGTGCCATGACATCGCTTGAGGTAGAACGTAAAGAAAACGAACACCTCAGAACCCGAATTTCAGAATCATCTGCCGAAGTCGAGATCAAACAAACGGCCTTTATAGAAGCCCGAAAAGTCGCTGACAGCTTGGCCCAGGATTGTGCAGATTTCCGTCATCAAGCCGAAGACGCGCAAAAAGACGCAGATGAAACACGTAAATCTCTTGCGACAGCGCAAACGCAAAATAATGCGATGAAGGCCGAGATGATAAGTCTACATCAGGATATTCAGTCTTTTAAAACGCAATCCGAGTTCACGATTATCAGCCGAGAAGACGAATTAACGGCATTGCAGCAACAAGTTACGCACTTGAAAAAGCAGTTAGAAATTAAAGACGACATCGTCAGAAATGCAGCACGTGACGTAACCGACCTTAGAAAAATACGTACGGCGCAAGATCTTGAACGTGAACGTTTGGAAGCTCAAATTGAAACACAAGCCTTCCAGTTGGAAGAGGTTCAATCCGAATTGCTTAAAACCAAACAAGATGTAACGGATTTTGACCGCCGTTACCGCGATGTCGCAACCGCTCTCACAGTCGCTCAAAACCGTAGAATGTCCAATGAACCAGCAGAGGTACCAGATATCCAACCTGTGCGGCCTTCATCAGATCAGGGATTAGCGGAATATGAGGACATAAGTGATACAGATGTAGAAGATCGCATCATGGACTTCCGCTTGGGAATACGTAACGATCTTTCCTGATAATCCGTCTGCAATATAAGTCCCAGCAAGACCTTTTTAAGTAGACAAAACAAATTTTCCCTCCTATGAGGCGCGCTTCACCGGATGACGGTGGAGTCCGGGCTATTCTGGATACTCCATCCATCGGACGATTGCTTCACCTTCTCGAGCGCGTCCGCCGTCTTCCAAAAATTGAAGGACTGATACATGTCTCTATATGAGCATGTCGTGATTACACGACCTGACATTTCTACGAACCAAGTCGAAGAATTTGTCCAAAACCTTGCCTCCAAAATCGAAAATATGGGCGGTACCGTTGAAGGTGCTGAATATTGGGGTCTACGCAATCTTGCCTATAGAATGAAGAAAAACCGCAAAGCGCATTATTCTCTTCTTAAGGTCAATGCTAACCCTGATGTGATCCACGAAATTGAGCGGACTCATCGAATTAATGAGGACATCTTACGTTATATGTCGATCCGCGTCGATGACTTTAGCGAAGACCCCTCCCCTATCCTGAAAAAGCGTGAAGAGCGCAAACGTAGAGACCGGAGCTAGATCATGGCTGCAAAAGATCAAATCAAAATTGAAAACCTGCCTACTCGTTCAGGTTTTCGTCGTCGTCGTAAAGTTTGCCCATTCTCAGGTGATAATGGCATAAAAATCGACTATAAAGATCCAAAAATGCTTCAGCGTTATATGTCTGAGAAAGGCAAAATTGCCCCGGCTCGGATTACAGCTGTATCGCATAAAAAACAACGCGAACTTGCTCGTGCGATCAAGCGCGCTCGTTTTCTGGGGCTATTGCCCTATGAAGTGAAATAGGAGGAGCGATCCAATGGAAGTTATCCTTCTCGAACGTATCGAAAAACTAGGCAATATGGGCGATGTTGTATCCGTCAAACCTGGTTTTGGTCGAAACTATCTTTTACCGCAGGAAAAAGCGCTTCGCGCAACAAAAGCCAATTTGGCGCGTTTTGAAGCCGAACGGGAATTTCTTGAGCAACGCAATACTGAAAACCGTGACAAAGCCTCAAAAGACGGGGCAAATCTCGATGGCACAACTGTTGTTCTTATTCGCAAGGCCGGTGACACCGGAAACCTTTACGGCTCTGTGTCAGCTCGTGACATCGTTGAACATCTTGAAGGCAAAGGTGTGAAGCGCAATATGATTGTCCTTGAAAAGCCAATCAAAACACTCGGTCTGCACACTGTTAAAATCAAACTTCACCCTGAAGTCGCTGTTGATATTCAAGTCAACGTCGCCAGATCAGAGGATGAAGCCGAGCGTCAAGCCAAAGGCGAAGACGTTATCGCAACGTCTATGGCAGCTGAGAAAGCCGATATGGACGAGGCAAACGCCGAACGCGCAGCGAATGCTGTCTCTATGTTCGAAGGCGATGCGCCGGAAGAGTTCCTTGAGACTGATGAGGCTGAGGCGAGTGAGACTAGCTCTGAGGATGCGCCTGCCGCGCCTTCCGAAGAAGAGTAGTTAAAACACGACAGCCCTAAACAAAATCAAACCCGCCTTCATATTGAAGGCGGGTTTTTTTAATCGTATCTTCGCGCCCCACTTATCAGAATCCACGATCAACTCATTTTCATCAAAAAATTGAGCATGGATCTGGCGATAAGCCGTCTCCATGCCCATACCCGTATTCTCTATCAGCCCACCGCCCCCGGCGGGAAATAGATATTGGGCGATGCTGAAAAACTTAAAATATGATTAACCTTTATTTGAAGATAAGGGCTTAATCCGTGACGAAGATCACGCTTTGCTCGATTTCTCTACTGATTCCAGACAATCTGACCTAGCGTTCCAAGAAGTTCTGACCCGCCGCTACTATTAAACTGACAAAGCTGAGCGGCTTAGAGCGCCCAAAAACGGCCGCTCGCTGGCTCATCCAGCTTGACACATAGTCTCAAAACCAAGGCGTTCAGAAC
>CAYRMO010000028.1:0-29138 GCA_964425355.1 uncultured Algimonas sp.
TTCAAAATTTAAAACCTTACTTGTTGCGTCCGTTATTGGCTGTTCTGGCTTTGCAGGCCAGGCCTATGCGCAGATTGCTGTCGACGACAGAGATGCTGGAGTTTTCCTCGAGAGAATCGAAGAAAATACAAAAAAAGAACATGAAGCCGCTGATAAATTCAGGAAAGATAATACCACTGACCATTACAAAAGTCAGATCGAACATTATGATCGCGAAATTGAACGCTTGAATGCACTTATTACATCGCTTGGATATTACAGTGTCGAGGGAGATGAGCTGAAAGAAAAAAAGGGCTCGGACACTGCGTTTGAAAATTTAAATACCTCGACGGATTCAAGAACAGCTGTGCAAAACGCAGCGGAAGGGAAATCTAAGGAATTTGGCATCATGCTCGACGGATTTGATTCGACTTTCGTTGAAAAGATTCCTGTCCTTGGTGGATTGGTCAGCGGTAGTGGCCCTGTCGCTTTTCGAAAGGAATTTGGTTTGACGGCTCCTGATGTTATCTATGCCGGCAATGAGCAAAGTCAAAAAAGTTTATCAAGAAAATATAGCTCTTTATATTTTGCAAATACCGTAGCCGGTGAATCCAATGTAGGTCGCAAGGAACGTCTGAAAGTTTACGATGATTTGATCACGCGTGCGAAAGAAGCTGGCGATATCCAAGAGGCAATACGTGTGCAAAATGCGATTCTTCTCGAAAATGGCAGGAATCTTGCATTGTTGATTGATCTACAGACTGCACAATTGAATTCGCAGACGGTTAATATGATGGATAGCACCGCAGATGCAAATGCGCCGGCTTATATGTTTGGTACGGGAAGCCGCTCAATATTGGGTGACAGGGCATTTGCTGAACTTATCAAAGCCATAAATTAATAAACTTGAAAATGGGGTCATGAAAATGAAAATTAAATCAACTAATATAGCGAAACTAGTAATTCTATCTTCCGTGACGATTGCCCTTGCAGGGTGTGCAAGTTTACGAAATCCAACATTGAAAGCGCCTTGCGGACCATTGGCTGGCATGACCGATCCTTGCGGTGAGCGTATGCCTATCAATACAGATAAAGAGATTGAGTCTATTTTTGCCGATGACTTCATCGCTTCAGAAACAATCTGATTTATTTATATTTTTGGCGCTGAGCACTTCGTGCGGGAGGTAGTATTATGGAAGACTGGTTAAACACATTACTTGTTTACGAAGTTACTGAAACATCGCTTTCAGCGGCTCTTGAGCGTCTGTTTGATATATTCGGTGACGTTTTAGACACCTTCTGGCTTCCTGTTCAGGCTGCGGCCGCAATTTATATCGCGATGATAGGATATGCCCTTTTGACGGGGATGATTTCTTTGTCTGCGCGAGATGTTGCTATTCGTTTTGCAAAAGTAATCGGTATTATCTTTTTAATGCGGACATTTTCAATCTATGGCGCAGATTTGTTTGAGCGAGTATGGGCGATCCCGGATTCGATTGGAGACTATTTTGCAAGACAGATTGCACCCATTCTTGATTTTCCTGGTGTCAGCTCAATCGCGACCTTGGACTCTTTGGCTGCTCTATACTCCGGAGTAGCAGAAATTGTCAGCAATCAAGTATCCCAGTCGAAACCTGAAAATGTATCCTCGAAATGGGGGTTCTGGACTTGGCTTATAACTATGGTTCCTTTGGCGTTGACAATTATTTCCATATTTATCGCGAAATTTGTTGCCGCAATGTTGTTCTTGGCGTCACCCGTGGTGTTTATTTTATCACTAACATTGGGATCTATTAAAGGCACAAATATCTTAATGTCTTGGTTCAAAGCGCTTGCTATGACATTTCTAACCGTCATTTTTGTCTATATTGTGGGTATAACCTGTATGGCCATGATGGCGCGTTACATGGCGGCATTAATCGCTTTTGATGTGGGCACATCGTTCATTGAAGGGTTAGGATTAACGGGCGCGTTTGGCGCAAAATATACGCTGGTTCATCTTGCTCCACTTGGCATAATGGCTGTTTTTACGATTGTCTTATTGTCACAAGCAACAAATGTTGCCGGGTCTCTGTTAAGTATTGCTGCGATAAATACGCAACAATTGACAAGCTTTGCACAAGTTGGCGCGCTTCAAGCCGCATCAAAGGTCCAGTAAGGATGAAGCAGTGTAAATCAGAGAAAGCAAAACACACCATTCTGAATGGAATTGGTTTTACGGGTCGCTCTGGCCCGAAACTTGCAAGCTCTTACAATAAAGAAGGATAGACCAAGCCCATTATGGACACGGAAAAATCACAAGCGGAAGAAGAATATTTCGGTCTTGCAGAGGCCTGGGATATGGAGCTTTATGGAAAGCTTCAACGGGATCGATTGATCGCGTTTATTGTCGCGGGCGTCGCATGTGTTATTACTATAATGGCGCTGCTGGCTGTTATGTTTTTAACACCAATGAAAACGGTGCAACCTTATATGATCTTGGTTGATAAAACAACGGGGCATGCGGAAGCGGTACGTAAGCTTACCTATGCCGAAGCGAGTCCTTTGACAGAACGCGAGAGCTTTGTCTTAGCTGAAATTAATAAATATGTTCTGACGCGACATACTTACGATCCACAAGATGCAAACCGTCGTCTCGTTACAATGCAAATGACGACAAGTGTTGACGAAATAAGTAGATACCGTCGCGAAGTTGCCAATGATAAAAAAAATATGAGTTCATCCGCAAGGCGGTTTGTGAATATCAAAAGTGTTGTTCCAAATTTGGCCAATAAATCGGCACAAGTCAGATTTTCGACAACCATTGAGAATTTAAACGGGGCAGGTCGTAGCGAACATTGGATTGCGACCTTAAAATATAATTTCGTCGATCTGAACATGCCCATGAAATATCGCCACCTCAATCCATTGGGGTTCATTATCACATCTTATCGCGTCGATCCTGAGACGCTTTAGAAATTTTACGAGGGAGAAAGCTATTATGCGCATATTATCAACACTACTGATCGGTTGCAGCCTAAGCTTAACGATGGGGCTGGCTACACCAGCATTTTCGGCGTCGACGGCTATTGGCACGTCAGCGGATAGTCGAGTCAAGACGGTCGTTTATAACGAAAATGACGTCGTGTCTCTACGCGGACATTACGGATATCAAACGACAGTCAGTTTCGCGACTTATGAGAGAATTCAGAACATCTCGATCGGCGATTCTATTGCCTGGCAAGTTGTCCCTAACAAGGCAGGAAACATAATGTTTCTCAAGCCTGTCGAAGAGAATGCAACGACAAATATGACGGTAATTACGGATCGACGTATCTATAATTTTGAATTGACCTCTGGCACGGCATATTCACCAAGAGACAATAGCCTCACATATATGATGAAGTTTCTTTATCCAAATGATGATGTTTTGAGCTTTGAATATGAAGACGATGGATCCAGCCCGCAATTTAACTCGTCAGCCTCAGCCGGACCATATAGTAGTCAGACTAAAATCGACAGCGTTGGTCTTGTTTCTGATGGAACACCAAAGGATTTGAATTTCGATTATTCTTTCAAAGGGGAAAACGATCTGGCACCGAGTACGGTTTTTGATAATGGTGAATTTACCTATTTCAAATTCCGCGACATGTCTGAATTGCCTGCGGTTTTTGAAGTTGATCGAGAACGCAATGAATCAGTCGTAAACTATCACTTGGAAGATGGATATATGATTGTTGAGAGCGTCGGACGGCAATTTACCTTGAGGCATGGCGACGATGAAGCTTGCGTGTTCAATGAATCGTTTCAGAACCGCGTGTCACTCTTCACAAATAATGAGCCAAGCTAATGGCACGCGCTCCTGAAGACGATTTCCCGGAGGAGATTGAATCTGATCGTGAAATCAAACCTTTGACTGGAAGTGCGGCCAAAGTTCCAACGGCATTTTTTGTTATTGCAGCGGTTGCTGGCCTCGTGGTTCTAATTTTACTTCAAGTATTGGGAAGTGGGAACGGAACTCAACAAGAAGTTGAGCGTCCGACATTTACGCCACCCATTGATGTGTCTAGCCTCCCAGAGCGCCCAGTCTTTCAACCTCCACCCATCGAGGAAGAGCCTGTTACACCACCAGCGGACGTTAATTCCGATGTGAATTTCTTAGAGCTCGAGCGTATGCGTCAGCTCGCTCAATTAGAAGAACAGCGTCTAAGATTGGAACAAGCTAGAGACCAAGCGCAACGCGAGGAACGCCAACGTCGTATTGAGTCAAGCATTATACTTGTCGATCGCGGGGGCACGGCTCCTACTGAGTCAGACGGCGTGGACCGTTTTACCGGAAATCTCGATGATGAATTCATCACGGGATTTGCCGAGCCTGATCCAAATGAAAGAAACGAGATCATTTCAAACAGTAGTGAACGTTTCCTAAGAGATGCCAGTAATGAGGGTGTCGTCAGCGTTCAAGCTGTGAAGCTTCAGAACCAAGATTATCTTTTGACGCAGGGAACATTTATTTCCGGTATTACAGAAACGATGATAAATTCTGACTTACCTGGACTCGTTCGCGCCCTTGTCGACAAGCCAGTTTATAGCAGAACGGGTAAGCGGGTCCTGATACCGAAAGGCTCTCGTCTGATTGGTCGCTACCAATCTGGTATCGCCGTTGGCCAGTCGCGCGTTTATATTGTTTGGACACGCCTTGAGCGCCCAGATGGTGTTGTTATTGATCTGGGTTCACCTGGCGCTGGTCCGCTTGGGCAAGCTGGTATGGCTGGTGAAGTAGATACGCATTTCTTCGAGCGTTTCGGTGCAGCAACTCTATTTTCTGCTCTGGGTCCAGCACTATCTGCGCTTTTGGATGATGATGATCAATCGGCAAATACCCAGGAAATCATTCAAGGTGGTCGAGAAGGATTTGAACGGTCAGCGGAAATTATATTGAGGCAATCAATCAATATTCCGCCGACCATTCGTGTTCCACAAGGATCAGAAATTACGATCTTTGTGAACCGGGATTTGAGTTTCAACAATCTCTAAACCAAAGATCGTGTGTATCTATGGCACTTAAATCCGGTCACTATCTGACACGCTATCTTCTGCCCCTTAAACCGTGGCTAGAGCAAGACGGCGTGTCGGAAATTTCTATAAATGTACCAGGGTCTGTTTGGATCGAAGCGGCTGGAAAACCTCGGGAAGAATTTGAGGTTCCAGAGCTTACAGCGGATCTTCTGAGTCAGCTTTCCCGGCAAATTGCGGCTGCAACAGATCAAATCGTAAATGACGAAAAACCGCTTCTGTCCGCAGCACTGCCGACAGGGGAACGGGTGCAAGTTGTTGCCCCTCCTGCAGCGCCTAACGGTTTCGCGTTTTCAATTCGGAAACAGGTTCTACGCAGTATGAGCCTCGATGATTACGCTAAACAGGGCGCGTTTGATTTAACACGACTGACACGGGATGTCGAAATTTCAGACGAGGTGAAAGAACTTAAAAAGCTGTTGAAAGCTGGGAAAACCCACAAGTTTCTCACGGCGGCTGTCAGAAATCACCAAAACATCGTTATTTCAGGCGGAACGTCAACGGGTAAAACAACCTTTCTAAATGCCCTCCTACAAGAGATTCCGCTCGATGAGCGGATTATCACCATAGAGGATACTAGAGAGGTCAATGCGCCCCACGGAAATCTCCTTAACCTGATCGCAGCCAAAGGAGATCAAGGCAAGGCGCTGATTACAATTCAAGACCTATTAGAAGCCACATTGCGATTGCGACCGGATCGGATTATTCTTGGCGAGTTACGCGGTAAAGAAGCCTATACTTTCCTGAGAGCGATAAATACGGGACATCCGGGATCGATTTGTACGCTTCACGCCGACAGTCCGAAGGGGGCAATAGACCAACTCTCTCTCATGGTTCTGCAAGCCAATCTCGGCTTATCTCGTGAGGAAATAAAAGACTATGTTGAGTCCATGATCGATATTGTTATCCAGTTAAAAAGAGAGGGGTCGCGACGCTATATCAGCGCGATTCAGTTTAAACATGCCTAGTTCAACGTGGAAATATTTAATTATTACCTTGTCAGTGATTGGGTTTTTATGGGTCTGGGCGATCATATATTATATGTTTGTCGGCGTTGACCCTAATTTGGCTCGTCCTTGGTCAATACCCGTATCAATATACAGTCTCCACAGTGAACCAACGTTCATGCGCAAGATCTGGCTTTCAGCTATCATTCCACTGATAGGGCTGGTGTTGGGTGGTCTTGTTCTTTTGAAAGGTCGCATGAATAATGATCTCGGGGACGCGCAATTTGCGACGGAAGCCACCGTCAAAAAAGCAGGGCTCCGGGCGACGACAGGTCTCGTCCTTGGAAAATTCAAAGGCAAATATATGATTGACGATGGGCAGACACATGTTCTCGTCGCCGCACCGACAGGTTCAGGTAAAGGGGTTGGTGTTGTTATTCCGAACCTTTTAAATTGGAATGGCTCAGCTGTCGTACTGGATATCAAAGGAGAGAACCACGAACTGACCTCTGGATTTCGCCGAGATCATGGTCACAAAATTTATGTCTTTTCGCCATTTTCCGAAAATTCGCATCGGTTCAATCCATTCGATACGATTAATAGCGACCCGCGAAAGCGCTTTAATGATATCCAAAATATCGCGACTATCCTCTTGCCAGATAATGAAAAAGATCCAACCTGGTCCCAGCAAGGGCGGGGGCTATTCGTTGCGTTTGCGCTCTATCTTTTGGATGATCCGGATGAAGACTGCACAATTGGAAATATCCTTCGTCATCTTCAAACTCAGGAAGATACGCGCGATATTGTCAAAGGCATTATGGCAAAAATGGGCGATAGCCTTGACCCGTCAGCACAGCGGTCTTTTTCAAATTTTTCTCAGCAAGAAAAACGCATGTCTGAATCCGTTAAGGTTGGGCTTGTCGGCGCCTTAACGCTCTGGAACAGCCCGTCAATTGATGCGGCAACAAGCGCGACAGATTTCGATGTAATGTCTATGCGTAAGAAAAAGACTACCATTTATGTTGTTGTCTCACTTGCAGACCTTGCGGCCTTACGTCCTTTGCTCAAACTTTTCTTTGAACAAGTTTTTGCTTCGCAATTGCGTAAGGAACCTCAACCAGACGAGAAACATAAAATTCTTTTTCTTATGGACGAATTTGAAAGCCTGGGAACGATGGATGGCATTGTTGACAAGCTCCCCTTTGTTAGGTCATTCGGCATTCGGATAATGGCCATCATCCAAGGTCTTTCCCAGCTCGACCAACGTTATACCGCCGCAGGTCGCGATAAGATCCTGCAGGGGTGTAAACATCAAATATTCTTTGCCGCCAATGATCAGCAGACGACCCAATATGTTTCTACGACACTTGGGAAGAAGACGATCAAGACGACGTCAAAATCAAGAGGGAAGCAAGGTCGAACAATTTCCAAGCAAAGCCAAGCTAGGGATTTGATGTTACCACAGGAAGTTAGAGAATTGTCTACGGATAAGCTGATCCTTATCACAGAAGGTGTTCGCCCTATCATGGGAGACAAGATACGATACTTCAAAGATAAGACGCTTTCTGCGCGTACAAAGCTAGAGCCGTCTAGCGTTCCGCAATTGGATCTCAATCCAAAACAATCTCCAAGTCTTTCAGATATTGTCGGTCCAGAAATGGCGGCAAATATACTTCAAGCTGGGAAAGCGCCTGGCGCCGCCAAAGCTGCGCCGCAAAAGGCGCCCCCAAAACCCAAAGAGGACCCAGCGCAAAACAAAGCTCTTTTTAGCAACATGCTTGAAAACCTATCGGGTGCTGCAGCGCTTGAGGCCAAGAAGAAGAAAAAAGGGAAAAGCAAAGGACGTAGCTAGGAGCGAAACGACAGAATTTCGTCGTTTCTAAAAAAATCAATTCCAATTGTAATTTGTGTTTAAGGTTCGTTTTCGTCGGACCTAAAGTTTTCGCTAACTAATTTTTTAAAAGCAAAATTACCAATCAAAGCTTTGTACGACGAGAGGGCGCGTTATTGGATCGTCTTTCGCCTTATTTGAGTCTTCGCTTTCAGGGATAATTTGCACTGACGCCATTTGTTCTCGAGCCGCAAATGTTTTTGTCAAAACACGAACAATATAGTCGCGGGTTTCTTTATAGGGCGGCACCCCATTATGAGTTTCGACCGCGCCTTCACCAGCATTATAGGCCGCAAGCGCAAGCGTTGGGTTTTTATAGACATCCATCAAACGTGATAACTCAGCTGTCCCAGCCCGAATGTTTTCTTCGGGCGAAAAAGGATTGATAACGCCATAAGTTTCGGCTGTGGCTGGCATAATTTGCATCAGACCCATTGCACCTTTTGGAGAGACGGCAATCATATTGTAATTACTCTCAGCTGAAATAACGGCCTTGACGAAGGCAATGTCGATATTTTCATATTTCGCAACCTCAGCCAGGATTATCGTGTCAAATGTTTTGGGACCATCAAGCTTTGCCGCGTCCTCCGTGCCAGCCTCGATTGCAGGTTCCAGTGTCCGCATGGCTTTCAATACAACCGGGCCGGAATTATCCAATTTTGTTGCCGAGACTGCCTCAACACCAGTTTCGTCGAGCGTTTTAAATGGGGCAATTTCGTCTGGTTTGACAATGTCTTTAAAAACCAGACCGCCGGGTTCTGCGGGTTCAAATTCAAGCGTCGTATTGTCGGCTAAATTTTGCTCGACCACAGTATTGATATCCGTAGAAATTATGCGAGGCGTATTTGTTTCAGTCTCGGACACAGAGTCACGCAGCTCAAGTTCGCCGCTTTCAGATCTTTCACCTATGAGATCTGCAATTGCATCGGTTTCATATAAAATGATCTCATATTGTGTGGCAGGGTTTTCCATACGGCTGGCATCCGTTGCGATGGCGCCATTGGGGTCTGGAAATGGCGCAACCTCTTCTGACGTATCAATTTCTGTTGACTCGGGAATTGCCGGTGTATCTATGAGGCTCGGCGCGGCATAGGGCGTAGCCGTTGTCCCAATTTGGGACGATTGAGCATCAACATAATTTCCGTTTGCATCCAGTTTCAGCACTGTCGCAAAAGTCGAAGATGATAGGCATATCGCCATGAGCGAACTGATGGTTACGACAGCTTTATGTCGATGGTTTGTGCATCGAGAAATTTTGGTCGGCGTACGTCTCATATGTATTTAGCTCTTTTCGATTTTGAGCTTACCCGTGCAAGTTTTATACCGCAATAGGAAGCTCTATAATCCCAGATCATAATCGTCTGATGCTTCGGCCTGTTGCGTATTGTTATGGTCAAACTCTTGCGTTTGGCCATAATCATATTGTTGCATATGCAATGCCTCATGCATCATGGTAGCTCCTTGTTCAGGACCTGCTTGCACGGCATTCTCAAACAATTCATTATCTATTCCCGTGTAATCAAGTTCGGGAACATATTCGCTATCTGGAAACACTATGTCATTTTCGACCATGGCTCTTGCACCGGCCTCTAGGGCTGACCGGGTTCTCTCAATGGCTGAACCTGTATCATGAGCCGCAATGTCCAAACTCTCTATTCCGGCGTCATTTAGCGACAGGAACATATTTGCTGCGCCTGTTTGGCTTAGCATTTTTCCGAGTTGAGCATCGTCAAGGGAAAGGCTCGCATTCTCAGCTGACGCCGCAATATGCGCGTGGACCTCATGCATATCTGCGTCAAGCTGTGCGACGATGTCCGGCAATGTCGCGCTGGCATCTGACGTCGAGTTGAGGGCTTCGGTCTCTGATGCTTCCGCATTGATGCCCTCAGATTTTGACATGTTTTCCACATGCTCTTTCACATTTTCCGCTACATTCTCTAATGCGTCGCCCAAATTTTTAAGTGGGCCGGAAATATTGCTCGCATCCTCAGCGGAATTTTCAGCCTCAAGGCTGTTCGAATGTGTCGAGTCTTGCGATGAGTCTTTATCCGAAAACCATGCATCTTCTGGGGAACGCTCAGCCTCATCGCTATGCGCGTTCTCTGTCTCATTTGATGGTTCCTCAAGCTTGTCTGTTAATCCCCCAAGGATTTTTGATATTTTACTAAACATTGCGACGCCCTTCTTTTAATCAATTTTACTTTCATATGCGGTTTGATTGATTCAATATAAACCATTCACATTCGCGAGTCGACATCTCGACGAATAAGCTACGGCTTATAGGTTTAGCGCATATTCCGTTTTAGTCTCTGTTTGATGGGCATCTGTGAAGCCTGCGAATTGAACATCATCTCAAACGGCAAAATTTCTATATATTTCCAGATTTTATCGCGTCCCGTTTTCTCTCTATATCAAATATTTCCAACGGGTCTTTTGTCAATTATCTGTTACATGTTGATGTCAAACTTTCGAGCGAAAAGCCGGGCGTCGTTGGATCATCCGCCCGAGGGACAATTTCAATCTTTGAAATGTCAGTGCCTTTGGCGCAGAGTTTTACATCATATTCTCCGATCATCACCAACTTCATAGCCTCGCATTCAATGCGCATGAAATCGCCATATTGATAGGTTGGATCTAGCGTCGAAACCCGGCCGCGATAGGCCATGCCATCACCGCAATTATCATCAGAATATTCTATCAAATTGTGGTCCACAAGATAGAGCTTGATGGGGTCATTCCCAATCGCGCCAGTCCTTCCGCATTGCGTCGACGGAACAATCCCACCTTCTAAGATGCCTGGCTTAAGTTCCGCCGTCGGAAATCCGATTTCGAGCCGCTCCATGACTGCAGTCTGTAGCCCCTCCATGCCTATCGAAAGATCTGGAAGTGTGCATTCATTGGCAAGCGGGAAATAGGGGGGATTGGGTCGCTCAGCATCTTTTTTGCGACCGGCTTGTTTTACACTGCTTTCAACGTTTTCAACGCTATGAATACCTTCGATGTTTTCAATGTTCTCTAAATCTAGCCGATCTTCGGCATTGCAGCCAGTTAAAATAATTCCAAGCGAACAAAATGTAGCGCATGCCGTCAAGCCTTTAGAGGCGAAGCCCCAACGACCTAGCCTCTGATTGCTAAAAGCCCTAGGATGGTGCAGATGGCTGAACAAAATAACCGGTCTACTCGAAGACCATTATTCCATCATTTTCGGGTTTAGGCTGGGCATTCAATTCTATTTCATGTTCTGGAATAAAGGGTTCGCTTGGTCCGCCCGGTACACCCGGAATGACGGGCTCACTCGGTGGGGTTAAACCGAGAGAGTGGAAGTCCGAAACATTGCAATTCGTATCGCTAACGGCGCGACCATTTCTGAAGATTTGACAAGATTCAAGCGTATCATGTCTGATACGCATGCGTGTCATATTAACGTCGCCAGTTCCGTCCAGCTTACGTGAAGAGGCTACGTAATCATATGTATAGCGGCGGCTCGGAAACCTTTGATATCTATTACGGGTAACCATAAGATCAGTACGTTGGTCGCCTGATATTATATAGCAGCTTCCGCTTCTACGGCGGCTAAACATACTTGGACTGCAATTCGTTCTATAGCTTTGCTGGTTTTGAATAATTTGTGCCGTTCGGGCTTCGACTTGCGCTTGGCTAAGAGGTGTTGCCTTATTGGCATCTGCATATTTAGGCAGAGGTGTCATATTCTGAGTTTCTAAAGCAGGTGATTTATCGAAAGGTGTTTGTAGAGCATGTTCCAAGGACGCGTATTGGATTACAGGCGTTGTATCCGTTAGCTCCAATGAACCAAATGGTGTAGACCCTTCTAGGAAAATCGGAACCCCATATTGGTCTGTCGGAATAACGACCTCCGGTATCCACGTGCACAAACATTCTGGAGGGAATGGAACGGGGGATTGACCAAAAAAGGCACGTTTAATAAATTCTCTTAAAGCTGGTCTACAGCCATGCGCGGATGGAAATCCGGCTTGAACACATAGTGGGATTTCACATTTAGTTGCGGGACCGTCGCCAAAGGGACATAGTGCTGCCCATGCATTACTCGGCATCATCAGTATTGCGATAAATGCTATAAATAATTTTCTCATATTGCGCCTCCCTCTAATATTAACACTATGTTAACAAGAATTGCCCAGCTTGGCAATCCGAATTTTTTTTAAAAATAATTATGGCAGAAATGTGGTTAATTAAAATTTCGTTTGAAAAGCCAATTATTTTTAATTTTCTTGATTGTCGTTCGCCAATATGCTTGAAACATGGCTAAGGTTTTGATGCGTAAAGCAAAACTACGCGGTGTTCGTGTATGTAAATTATTTTCGAATTATCCTGCTGGTTGTTTGCTGGTGTTTAATTACAACGCTGGAGAGAAAGCCATGCGATCATAATGCGGATTATCAGAAAGATTGGAGGCGCTTTTTTGACGTCCGTATTTACCTTGGGTGTTTCCGGTTGCGCTGAAGCGAACGGACCCGAAGGCAATCTTACAAAAGATATTCGGGTGCAAACCTTGACATTTTCCTGGCAAGGCCAGTCGGCAAGCCATGATCTATTTTGCGCACCAACAAAATTTCCGCCTTTGAGACGAGGCAGCGGAGGTGACCCACTTGGAGGGGGCGTCTCTATTAAATCCGAAGTTCGCGGCAAAACATCGGGAATGTCCCCAATACCGCAATGGGCCCTGATAGAGCTTGGGGGTGAAAAACTGCTTCTCCGCCAGTTTTGCTCTGGACAATGGCAAGGCGGAGACCAGCTTTTCGGAATTCAAGCCGCGGAGCAAAACACGGCATTCGTCTATTCCCATCTTGACGGCGTGGTCGGCTTGGTTCCGACAATATTGTCGGATTTATCGCTAACCAAACCTCGAAAACTTGTTTCCGAGGATGACGTTGCCTTGCGACTTTCGCAACAGATCAATGCGCTGCGACCTCTCAGCACGCTATTAAGGTCTTATACAAAAGAGTCTTTGGCAGATCCTAACCTCGTAAGCCTCGTGTCAATTCTGCCTAATAAGACAGACAGATCATTTCCAAGTGAGCCTGATATTATTCGTTGTGACGGTGCTTTGCCGAAAGCTGGTCAGATTGTAGGGTCTGACTCTGCGCCTTTATTTACGCGGTCCGGCCAAGATTTTCTTGACCAGTCTCCTAGGTTCGCGAATTGTAGCTATGTTGGAAAAATGGATTTTAGAGGAATTGCCTTTAAAGACCGACCACGCTCACCCTATAAGGAGAACTTTCTTCATTTAATTTCCGAAGATGGAAAAGAAGTTTTTATTGAAACAAAAACGATGACTTTGAGCAATCCGGAATTATTCTTGCACGCTTATGATCATGGAAGTTTTCGAGGCAAGTTGGAGAGAGATCCCTTTCTTGACAGCGAATTTTTTACGCAGTTTATTTTAGAGCCATTATCTGCATTTGAGGGTGAAGAATAATAATAGCGGGAGCGTGACATATGTCTGAGGGCAATCAGCGATTGGGGGCGCAAACACCCCATCCAAATTCAGCGGATTATGCTGCATTGGCTGAAATGGCTTATCGACGTGCGCCGGACGCCAATAGCTTGCATATTGACAATATAAAATCCGTAAATGCGGTCAATTTGCTCGACTCGCCCCAACTTCAACAAGCCGCCAATGCGTGGCGCGAAGGTGAAACTGTCGAGACATATTTGAGAGATCAATATGGCCTGACCGTCGATCCGGTGGACCGGGGAGATGGGCTAACACATGTTTATACGCAAAACGGCTTTAGCGGCTATGTGGCGATCCGAGACAATGATACGCCTGATCCGTCTGACGACCAATTTATAGTCACCTATCGCGGTACAGATATTGCGGATAATGCTGAAGGTGAAATGTTTGACGGTATAACAGCTGCGGCGCGACCCCTGGTTGGACCGGCGCTGACGGGTAACGTGACGATAAATGGGGCGCGAAATCTCCATCCGAGTCCTGAAGATTACCGGGCGGCTATTGCGGAAGCGACGGGCGAGCCTTTCGAAGACTTTACGGTTACGCGTGACGCTACGGGGCGGGTGATTGAGCGGCTTGTGGATGCAGGCGATATTTATACAAATGGTTTGCTGGGACAAGGTACCTATCAGGAAACGCAATATGACGATGCCAGCGCACTATTTGATTTGGTCAATAAGGATCTCGCGACGCAAGGCCAAGATATTGTAACGAATGGACAATCTCTGGGTGGTGGTCTGGCGGCATTGGTTGGCGTTGAAAACGGAGTAGAAAGTCATACGTTCGGGATGGCCCCTTTTCAGAGGCAATTCGAAATCATTGGTCAACGTAATGCTGTCAGATCTCTTTTGACAGATCCTGAAACAGCAGAAAAATTTGGCGTCCGTGCGGAAAGCTATGCGACGGCTAATGTACCAGAGCGTCATCGTATTGAGCGGGAGCTGAGCGACACGCTTTCTGGACTTCGAACAGATCGGGCGGGTCATGCAGGACAGACCGCGACGCGCAAAATCAATGAATTTAATGCGGATAATGAAGCGGATATAGACCGAGATATAATCCGCGAATTTCGACATCGTGCCTCAGAAAACGCGGCTGAATATGAGGGCAATAAGTCCGAATTATATGCTTCAACGGTTGCGGGCGAATTTACGACAAATTCAGGGGATGGTTCTTTGCTTGGCAAGTTTGTCGAGTCAGGAGCTGAGCAAATCATACCGACGGAAGACCTCTTTACATATGATGTTGGGGACAATCAAAATGACGACCGTATCGGAGATATTCGCCGGACAGAGGCAGATGGTGATCGATTGTTTCCATGGACCGGCCAAGGTGAAACATTGGGAGCGCGTGGGTTAGGGGAGGGACTGTCCACCCATTCTCCCGCGCTTCATGATCTTGTGACACAAAGCCAGGGCACTGAAATTGGCGGATTTAATCAATTATTGGCGGATAATCCAAATTTACGCTATTCCATCCTTCATCACAGCAATATTGCGGGCGGTGTCACGAGCGGTAAAGTTGGGGCGGATACTGACCCCAGTGCAAGCCAATCTATATCGACGTCAAATGAGACTTTTTACCGGGCTTTGTCGAATTCCGTCCGATCTGATGGGGCTCTTTATGACGATACTTACCAATTCTTTGATACACTTGGGAAGGAAGGGCGAGGCGCAGATGGCGCAGATATTGAGGATTCGAGCCTACCAAGTCTCAATGGGGCCATAACACAATTTGCATTGCAAGATCTTAAAATACGAACAATAGGCCAAGCTCCTGGGCAAACCCTTACAGGCGAACAATCGCTTGGAGGGATAAATGACGGTCTCGTTTTCTTTGACGTTGAAAACCTTGAACCAGAAAATGATCTTAATCGCGAAACTGGAGCTGGCGGAATACCCATCGCCGGCCGTCGTGGTATCCACGGATATTCAGACCTTCAGACCGTTTTTTACAATGAAATCCGTGATCAGCTTACAGTACCTGATGACAAAGGATTTTTTGAACGCGGCGCCGTTGCCACGGCAAGAATTGCCGATGAAATTACGGGAGCGCAATTGGCGTTCAGAAATTTGGGTTTTACAGAAGGTAAGCTAACCATACCAGACGGTTCGTTGGAATATGGGTATGTTTTCGTTGAAAGCGGAAAGATTACGGGAACGGATTGGTCGCTGCCAGAACCAGGCGGGAATGATGATCCGTTTAAGCTCGGTTCTGCAATATTCCTTGGTGATGGTGACAATGAGGTCTTCGGGTCTTCGCGCTCTGATCTTGTCTCATTGGGGGGCGGGGATGATGGCTATGTGAGTTCCGTTGAAGGAGGCGCCATAATTTCGGCTGGCACGGGTATAGACGAATATAGCCTCCAGGCCGGAACGGGCCCTGTCTTTGCCACCGTCAATGAGAATTATCTGCGCGTTGGTCAAATGAAAGATCGCGGCCGCACAGATATCGACCCTCAAACCGAAATGGACACCGCTGTGGGAGTTGAACGCGTTACCTTAAGCGATAAGAGCGACGTAATCGTCATGGAAGGCGTCTCTGATGGCGTTTTATTAGATGGGGCTGGTGGGCGAAATTATGTGGATTACCGCGCTCTTGATCGGGATTTTCGTTTGGACGTTACAGATGGCGTTCTACCAACCGGAGAGGCCTATACATCACGCCTTACAGATGGCGAGCAATCCTATTATTTTATAAATATTGCGGATGAAGATATCAGGCGACGAGCTGTCCCCGACGCGGAATTAGACCGCGCGAGCGAAACGCAACCTAAAACGACAAATTCAGAAATTTCACTAGAGCAAGCGGCGCGTCAAATGGATAGTGATTATCCAGCGGTTCAAGACGAAATCGCCGCGCGATCGACGGCTGGAAATTTGACATTGGAAGACGCGCAATTGGGTAAATTGCTGGCACAATCTGGCACGCCGCAAATCTTTAATAGTTTGCAACAAGCTGGCATTTCATCCCTCAATATTCCTGACAATGATGTCTCAACCGCATCCGCTCGTATGCGTGCGACACTTTCTTCAGGTATTCAGGCTTTGAAAGACAATGATCTTCCTTTCCCCGAGAGCGAATATGTGCCCGAACGCGATATGACGGGTTTAAGCAATTCTGCCGTGGAAACAGCGGTTGCGATTGGCGGGGCCAAGGGCGAAGCAATCCTTCGGCAAAGTGCTGAAGATGAATCGGTTGAACTGCAAGGTACGCTCACAGCCGAGATAGGAACCCAAGATGACGAGCATGACGTAAGTGTTTTTGGCTGATCACGTTATTCCAACTCAACATGCCATAAAATTAGTAAATATTGAGAATGCGGCCTTTATACGGGCCCTTGTTTCATAGAGGGTGACGGGCCTTGGCATTGTAAAAGAGGGGGTAGCAAAAAGTTTTTCTGCGGAATTAAATTTTAGAGTTGAAAAGAGAAACTAAAAATCTTGCGAGCCAAAACCTAGCCCTTTATCCAGATCCAATTGGCGCCAATAGCGTTCGGGAATGAGGAGCAAAATTAAGGGCAACCCGAAGGCCAATGTAACCCAGCCCCATTGATAAACTGGGCTTTCGTCCCCCAAAATAAACCGCGTATAATAGATTGGGGCTGTCGTAATAAGGACCATAAAGCCAAGACGCGGGGCAAAGGGGATAAGACCGGCCAGCCAAACTTGATACCAAGGATATCCTGTTGGCGATAAAAAGAGTAACAGTGCGATAATGGCAAGCATGCCTGCTGCCATTTTACTTTCACCGCTGGTTTCAGACTTAAAAGCTGAGTTGCGCCAGGCCAACCATAAGGCGCCCGTTGAAACGCTTATAAGAACAAAGAGGCGCGCCGATGTAACTGGATCGGTAAATCTGGAGAAGGGGCCTTCAACGAGTATAGCATAGAGAAAAGCATGGCGTCGCCATCCTTCCGAATAGGCAACCAGGCCTTGATTGGGATCATCAAATACATGGCGTAATTGGGGCCAAAGCAATCCGAGAGTGATAAGGCCAAAAAGAAGTGCCAACGGGATTAGGCGTCTAAGGTTAAACATATATTTTCTTACCAATAGAGGCGCGAGTAAGATGGGCCATAATTTTACAGCCGCTGCTCCCGCCAGAGCCATCACCGCAAGGCCCATTTTGTCCAGTTTTGCCAGTCCAAGGGCGGCCACCAGAAAGGGAATGATCAATCCATCCATATGTCCCGAATTAAATACTTCTAATAGGATAACCGGATTCCACCAATAGAGCCCCACCCATAAATAGGACCGCCCAAATAGGCCAAGCGCCCAAATAATGAGGCAAAAGCTTATGAGATCAACGCCGAGCAAAACCGCTCGCCACCCATTTAGGTTAAAAGGGGCGATTATATGAGCCAATCCAAAACCCGCTTGCGTGGCGGGAGGGTATATCGTTTTTAAAAACGGATAATTTATCCGGCTATGTAGCACCTCATTTTCCTGGCTTAGCGTTTGGAGGCGCCGCAACTTTGGGTCGTCTGCAAACTCTATCTCATCGCCAAATGGGCTTGCGAGCGAGGCCTCAGCGGGGGAAAATTCGTAAGGGTCCACGCCATTCACGACGCTCGCGCCGTCCCAGAGGTAACGATGCCAGTCATCCTCTAGGACGGGATTGGATGAAAACATCATCAGGCGTGCAATAAGACCGATGGCAAATATAATCCCGAGGGCTGGGAGGTTTGGCTTTAGATGTGAAATCAATATCCAAACAGCAAGTAAGACCGCGCCCATTCCCGAGGCGAGCGCTATATAACTCCAAAGGGCTGTGTTATCCCTATGACCGTAAGGCAGGGCTTGTGAGACATAGGTGATTGCACCCGTCAGAGTCAGGATAAAAATGCCGAGGCCGAACAAGATAAATAATCCTGTCCGGCCATTAAGATTTTTTCGAAAGACCATAAGTTCTTTCTAGCAGGTTTTGATTGGCTTAGGAACCGCCTCCGCCTCCGCCTCCGCCAAAGCCGCCAAAACCGCCGTCACTTCCTCTATAGGAGGTTTGCTGACGGATAACGAATTCGTCTGATGAATAGCTAAATTTACGCGCTTCAAACTCTGTAACGCTAGCGAGCTTTTTGGCGTTTTTATCACTTGATACCGAAATTAAGTGCGTGCGAAGCGCATCATTATCACCACCAAATAGATCGGCTGCATACCACTGCATAACCGCAGGGATTTGGGCTTTGGACCCTTTAACCTTAATGTTCTTTTTAAGATGCGCGCGCGCAGCGTCTTCAAGGTCAGCATCCAAAGTTGCGCCGTGAAATCCGTCTCCTTTAAAAGCCGGGCTGCCTTTTGTGCCTTGATATAGTCCAAAAACGGCATTTGGTTTATCCGCAAAATTTGCCACAATAATATTTTTTTCAATATCATGCAGCGATAGGTCCACGCCTTGAACGGTGATACGTTTCTGTGTCCACATCTCACCCGGCGCGTCAGCTGTTCCGCGGGCTTGTTTCATATCGCGGCGCGCTTTGGGATCTGTCATGGCTTGCATAACCAGCATATTGTGCGTGTTTAGCCAATAGGCGAGTTGGTCATTACGCGATAGCGAAGAGACTGAAACATTGGCAAGGCGATCTAAATAGAGATTGAGAAATCTTTGTCCTTGTTGTTCAACGGCGGTATAAGAGATCTTTGTCCGGCCGCGTTCTTTTTGGCCAAATGTTTCCGAGAATTGTTGAATATGGGAATAATCAACATTCACGGCACTTGTTGGAGCTGAGTTACTAAATTGAGTGAATGAAGCCGAGCTTGCGGCAAACGCAGCGGGCGCGCCCAGAAGGGCCGTCGAGGTGGCGGTTAGAAGTATGGCTTTGAGAAGGCGATTTGGCATGGCTGAATCCTTTCGGGTTTCGTGTTGTGTTTTAATCGGATTGCATGGGGGATCCGAAAATTGAGCATTCAATGAAAGCGTACCTCTTCGTTTCGATGTTCAATGACAACACACAACGCGTCACATAATCGATAGCGAGTTGTGAGCAGCGCTTCACGACGCGACTAAAATGTCTTGAGGACAGGCTCAAAGAGGGCTGAAAGGAGCAATGGCCCACGCCCTATTTGTCGTGGCTCCCACTATGTGGAATGCTTGATCAATTCAGGATCAAGGCGATAAAGGGTATAAATTTAAGGTTTCATCGTGCAGGATTAACCCAAGTCTTGAAAACGTCACTCTCGTTACAAGTCCTGTTAAGCGATCAATTTGGTCGCCTAACGGAAGAGACGAACAGATTCTGACAAAGATTCGGCGATGACTTCGAATTGCGCGATAAGGTTTCTGTTATCATCAGCCGTAAGCGCCATATCCGGGCTGCTCGCACAATTCGTAAGTAGCTGTTTCGTTGCCGGATCAGTAACCTTGAATGCGATGGTAAAAATATCAGTCCCATCAGCCTTGATTTTGCTACAAAGCCGAGCCGTTGCCTGATCCGTCGCATCTGCTCTGCCGTCGGCAAGGTCATTATTATTCAGACCATTAATATAAGGCGGTCCGTCTAAAATTGATATTCTATATGCATCTGACTCGAGTCGAGACGTATTCTCGCCGTCTGTCATAAAAACCATAACACGTTTATTTGGATTGCCACTATCTTCTTGCGCATTGTCAAATGGAAGCCCGGGCGAGAGAACACGTTCGCCCCAAATTAGGCCCGCCGGAAGATAGGTGTTATCCGTTGTGTATAGATCCTTAATTTCATTTTTCAGTAAGGAATAATTATCCGTCAAGCCAATCATTTCAGCTGGGCATCTCGTCCACACATCATGATTTCCTGCATGGTTTTCCCTTGGAACAAAGTTTAAAATACCAGGAACCCTATTATGATAACTTCCGTCTGTTTCATTTAAAGGATGCGATCTGGTACCAACGCACCCCTCCCATCTCGACTCATAGGTTTTCTCATATTCAGGACCTAGAGTGACAGTTTGATTTTCGCATTTCTCGTAGGTGTCGCCCGTCTTAACGCCGTCTCTTTCTATTTCTTCGGTATAACATGTCCCGCCAGTCTTAATTTGATCTTGTTCAGTCCGGGTTGTTTCATATTCCACTGGCCTGTGAAACCAAGATTGAGTTGCCATTGTCTCATTAATGCGAACATAGCGCGAGAACGGCACCAACCCGATTTTGCTACCGTAGCCATCTTCTTCAATGGCCTCGACAAGACCTATAGCCCCGGTTTTAAGCGCGTCCATTTTACCTTCAATACTCATCGAATCCGTATTATCGAGGACAAGAACAAGGTCCACTTTGGTGAGACGCCCGATCCCAGATTCTGATACCGCGGATATTTTCACCTCATCCCGTCCAATAAACCGCCCAAAGTGCGGCATGTATTTAATTTCTGCTTTGATCACAACAGATCTGTCGGTAAATTCAAGCTCAGGATTTAGCTCGTTAAGGTTATATCCATTCGCAATAATGACGTTATTGGCCGCTTCAAGGCGCAGTTTTTCTTCATTGCTTTTATTGCTAAACGTATTGCGTCCATTTCCGAACTCTACAGTCGCGGCGGCTAAGACAGCCGCATCCATATTGGCTTGTAGCTCGGTTCTCATTCTAACCATGTTTGAATAATCTACGGCGAGCCCCGTAAGACCCAAAAGCACGGCTGCCGCGCCAGAAAACATCAAGGCCACATTGCCGTCTTGATTCAAAAAATAATTTTTAATATTACGCATATCAGTGCCCTTATTTAGGGATTCATATAGTATAAAATCTGAAATAATTATTTATGAAACGTTGTTAATTTAGACTTAATTGATTCAATGTCTTATTTATTTCACAAGGGTCTGTTATCTAAATTGAAACAGCTTTTATTTTCCATCCAAAGCCTTCTGGGGGATCAGTGCGGGTTGTAATGAAATTCCATTTTTCATGTGTTTGTGCTCTGAATTTTAGAAGTGTATTTCTTGCGGTCGGGTGAACACTCTAATCTTCATCTCCGCGTGTATTGGGCGCAGAGATCGGCGTGCGAAAGCCCGCCTTTTTTAGAGACAAGAGAGATTTTATAGTCAGATCAAATAAAGCCTCCATTAGGGAATTGGTAACCATATTTCGAAGTCTTCGGACGAAACGATTGACAAACTTTACTTTATAGGATACTTTGCAATACAAAGTTATAGGTCATGTAATGCAAGACATACAGAAAGCGCTAGACGGGATTACCGATATCCGAAACCAGATCGCCCTTGGGCGGATGTTTCGAGGATTTGGTCCTGCTGTGATTGGCCTTACGGGATTGTTCGCCGTTATGCTTATGGGGGCGCAATTACTCTGGCCTGAAAAACTTGCTGCGAGCAATATTGCATTATTAGGATGGTGGATTTTTGCAGCTACGCTTTGTGTAACGTTTATAGCTATCGAAATGTTTGCCTTGTCCCGCCGCTATCATGGCGGCTTGGCGGGCTCAATGATAGCAAATGCAGTCCAGGCTTTTTTGCCAATTGGCGCGGCTGGAGCTGTCCTCTGTTTCATCATATTTTCGAATAGGCCAGAGCTGGCTTGGTTGCTTCCCGGGATTTGGCAAATCCTTATTGCGCTTGGCATTTTTAGTTCGCTAAAATTCTTGCCGAAACCCATTATTTTGGCAGGGATTTGGTATTTCGTCGCAGGGACAGTGGTCTTAATGCTTGGGAGCCATGCCCTTACGCTCTCACCCTTAGCCATGGGAATCCCTTTTGCGATTGGGCAGGGACTAATGGCTGTGATTTTATTTAAGACTTTGGAGGTCAAATAGATGGACCATGATAATGAAGCGCGTTTTTCTTATGATGGCCTTGATCGGGTTATCCATGAAAAAGCACGCCTAAGTATTTTGACCTCGCTTATGACCCATCCAAAGGGCCTTGCCTTTAGCGATTTAAAACGTCTTTGCGGCTTAACCGATGGCAATTTGAGCCGACATATCAAGGTTCTTCAAGAGGCAGATCTTGTCAGTGTCACAAAAGGGTATGAGGGCAATCGGCCGCATACGAGTTGCGCCATTACGCCAAACGGCCAAAAACAGTTTTTAGATTATGTGAGTGTCCTTGAACAAGTCATCAAAGATGCTGGCGAACTACAAAAGTCAGCTCAGACATCTTCCCGTTTGAAGCCGAAACCAAGTTAAAAATTTTACCCGAAAGCTTTACAATGCAAAGTACTCTACAAACCAATACGACTTCATTATTTCCTGACGTGAAGCGGTCAATTGGACCTCTTACAAAGCTCAGGCAAAGCCGCATAATTTTCATCTACCTCATGCTTTATACAATAGGGGTCATGTTTGTCTTAGCCTTTCCAAATAGTGGATTATCTGCCTTTGGTCATAGCTTGGCTTTACCTGGATCCGGTTACTTAAGCGGCTGGCCTTTTGACGGAACTAACATGATCAGCCTCGTCTTATTTACGCTTAGCTTAGCGGCGTTAGGCTTTTCTGGGTTTTTATGGTTTGCAACCGGGAATGTCGTACTCCCGCCCATGATTTGGATGGCGATCGCGGTTGGATCATTTTTTTGGAAAGGTCAAAACCTTGAAGTTGAAATTGGAATAGGCACGACTTGCCTCGCATTTTCAATTGGTCCCGTCTGTATTGGATTGCTTTATGCTTATCGTTACATATCCTTGCAAAAGGGGCGTTTCCAACGCAAAAAAATAAATGCGCTTCTCATCCAAGATGCACCGAAAATTGAGGCTGTTATCCGGACGGAAAGACGTGAGTTATCTTTGACAGAGCTAAAGCAAATGCGGCTTCTATTGGATCGCGCTTTGCAGCCAATCGATCAATTTGAAGGGTTTGAATGGATTGATCAATTTCAAACCTCGGCCGTGCGCTATCAGATCAATTTTATATCTTATGCGCTCGCTTTGGCGCAAGCCAACTATATGCCGGATTTCACAGGATATCTCTCACAGGCCCAAAGAAACCTGAAAGCCAAGCAAGAGAGCCACCGGATTTGGAAATATTGGAAGCTTGAAAATCTCTGGGGCAATTTGCGATCCGGCGCTGACCCAATTGCGCGTGACAATATTATGTATTCGGGGTTTGTCGGGGCGCAGCTTGCCTATGCCCGCCAGGCTGACCGGCGAGGCGCCGCCCATCTCGACGGCTTGAATTGTCGTCACCGGGAAACAGAGTTTTCCTATAGCCAAGATGAAATGATAAGGACTTTAGTTGCGCAATATAGGAACGCCAATTTCGGACTTCTATCGTGTGAACCAAATTGGGTTTACCCGCTTTGCAATGCGATCACGGCGACGGCCATTCGGGCACATGATGCACAAAACGGCACCGCATATTGGGACGAAATATCCAAAGAATTTAGACAATCCCTTGAAACTGAATTCATCACACCGGGAGGAAAATTCATTCCCTTTCGCTCAAATTATACCGGCTTTGCTCCGCCACAAATCGGAGGCGCTGTCATGCAGGCATTCCCATGTTTCTTTCTCAATGCCATTTTGCCTGATATCGCAAAGCGACAATGGCGCGCCTTGCAAATAGAGATGGCCGGCAAGGATTGGCGTAAAAAACTCTGGCCTATTGACGTCGGGAATTACGGATTTTCACGCGCCTCTAGTTATGCCGCGACGGCTCTGGCGGCCCGGGAATTGGGTGATAATGAAACAGCTGATCTTTTGCTGGACCATATGGATGATGCGTGTCCCATCATAGAAAAAAATGGGATTGCTCACAATAGTCGTGGCTCGCTTTGGGCGAATGCCAACGCCTTTATGGCGCGCACAAGCCACAAAAATGCTCTGCAAAATCTCGTAACGAAATCCACAAATGATAGAGATAAATCCCCTTATCTCGCCGACGTCGATCCGCAAAGTGTATTGGTTGCTAAAGCCAGATATGAAGATGGGGCTTTATCAATCATTGCCTATCCGTCGCAATTTCCAGGGGTCAAAGCCTTGAAAATTGCGGGGTTAGTTCCGCAGGCAAAATATCACGTAAATTCAAATCCTAATGCGCGCTTCACCGCGGGCATGGACGGCACTCAGATTATCAATTTTCCTCTGAATGGCCGCACTGAAATCATCATTCGTAAAATCGCATAGGAGGTCGTCATGGTATGTTGCGCCCTAATTTCAATTGTCTTGGCGGCTTTAGTCTGGCCCCTGCGTTACCTTTTTCGCATGGTAAGACCCGCAAAAACTCCGCCGCTTATGTGGCAACTCGCAGGCGTCGAAAATCCTCAAAACGCCGTCCCCAGATTTTCAATATCGGCAAGACTAGAGAGTGTCGGTTATGCGCTTTCCGGCCTCGGTTTTGTCATTCGGAATGAGCATAATGCCCGTATTCATATTGCGACCGCCATCGCGGTTATGGCACTTGGAACTTATTTCCAGATAAGCGGATCAGATTGGATTATTCTTATTTTGGCCATCATCAGCGTATTATTTGCCGAAACAATTAATACGGCGTTTGAATATCTTTGCGATGTCGTATCTCCGCAAAAAAAACGAAGTCGTCAAACATGCCAAAGATATCGCGGCAGGGGCGGTTCTTATAACGGCCATTGGTGCGGTTATAATCGGGGCAATTGTCTTGCTGCCATATATTATAAGCGATTTGGGAATTGGAGTGGAATATGTCGGTGTCCTGGACATGGCAGCGTCTTCATATGCATCGGACCAACCAGAGTGAATGGCAAATACTCACAATTCTGCCTAGGGTAGTAGATCTTGTCTTATCCGAGAGACATAGGCGAGAGCTTCAAAATGGTAGATTCGTAGGACCCGATAATTATCATTTTTCCTGGGTGTTGCTTTAGCGGCGGCAAAGGCAATTTTGGTTGTTGTATTTGCAAACGAGTTGCGGGATCATAGACGCGTTTTAAATGACGCTATCATGGAGGCGGCAATCTCGCGGCTTTATCTGATCATCATGACCCGATTTTTGCTTTTTCTATTGCTGTTGCTGTCTTTGACAACATCCGCTTTTGGTCGCCAGACAGAGACGCTGGATACGGGCAAGGTTTCAGCGTCGCTCGTATCGTCCTTAGATCGGGTTGCTCCGGGTGGGACAGTCTGGGTCGCTTTGCGAACAGAGCTCGACGAGGGCTGGCACACCTATTGGCGCAACCCTGGTGATAGTGGAGAACCCGTGCAATTGACATGGAGACTCCCGCAGGGATTTGAGGCTGGCCCCATTGCTTGGCCTTTGCCTTATCCCATCCCGACAGGACCCATTGTGAATTATGGGTTTGAGGGTGCGCCGCTTTTTCCCGTTGAGATAACGGTTCCTGACACGGTCCTAGCGGGTGAAACCGTCTCCCTGACCTTGGATTTCTATTACCTTGTCTGTGCCGATATCTGTATTCCGGAAGAGGGCCAGCTAACACTGGACCTGGATGTCGGTGAACCCATAGGTGACAAGGGTTGGGCGCCCCATATTGAAGCGGCTGTTTTAGCAAGTCCGCGGCCTGACAATATTCTCGGTGCTGCCAAGGTCTCACCTGACGTCGCAACGGGTGGACTGACCCTGACATTTACGGATCTTCCCAAAGGTCAAATAAGCGAGGCCTATTTCTTTCCCTTTGATCAGGGTGTTTTGGGGCATAGCACACCACAAGATTTTCGTCGAGGCGACAAAGGGATTGCCTTGACCACAGATCCTGAATTTCTCTGGGGAAATGGTATCGCAGACACAATTGAAGGCGTCTTGAAATATAAGCTAGATGGGACGGTTCAGGGCGACGTTGTGAGCGTCACGACCCATAGCACGCTGGACATTGGACAAACGGGTCAGGCGGACGGATCTATGGGACTAATTGCGGCGGCTTTTGGGGCCTTACTGGGCGGATTAATTCTCAATCTTATGCCCTGCGTCTTTCCGATAATTTCGCTCAAGGCGCTTAGCCTTGCCAAATCGGCGCATGGGGATCGTTTGCCGGCGCAACGCGCGGCCTGGGCTTATACGCTGGGCGTCCTGCTGACCTTTGCTGTTTTGGCGAGTGTTTTAATTATATTCAAAGCTGCGGGCGCGCAGATTGGTTGGGGGTTTCAATTGCAATCGCCCAAAGTGGTTGGCGCGCTGGCGCTTTTGCTATTTGTAATTGGATTGAACTTGCTTGGCCTTTTCGAATTCGGCACGCGGTTGCAAGGGGTCGGCGATGGTCTGACTTCACGCGGCGGATTGTCGGGCTCTTGCTTTACTGGTGTTTTGGCGGTTATTGTCGCCACACCCTGTACCGCACCTTACATGGCGGGAGCTATTGGTTATGCGCTCGCCCAGCCAGCCTTGACCACAATGATTGTCTTTTTATCCCTTGGATTCGGTTTTGCCCTGCCATTTCTATTGCTAGGATATATTCCAGGCCTGCTCGCAAAACTGCCAAAGCCCGGGCCCTGGATGGAGACATTCCGGCAGGTCCTGGCCTTCCCCATGTTCGCCGCTGCTATCTGGCTCGTTTGGGTTCTGATCTTGCAAGTGGGCGCCAATGGGGCAGGGCTCTTGCTGATCGCCATGTTGCTGGCAGGCTTTGCGGTTTGGTTAGGGCGTCGCGGCTCGACCCTGCTAAAAGGTCTCGCCTTTATGGCGGCCCTTATGGCGCTTATTTTGCCATTGACGCTTTCGACGGGCACGACAGACATAAAGCACGCCAATCTCAACAGCGAGATTTGGTCGCCTGAACGGGTCGCAGAATTACGCGCAGAGGGGCGTCCCGTATTTGTAGATTTCACGGCTGCCTGGTGTGTGACGTGTAAGGTCAATGAACAACTTGTTTTGAAAACCGATCGGACGCAGGCCTTGTTTGAGCGTACAAATACGGCGTTTCTCATTGCGGATTGGACGAATAGAGACGCCCGGATAGCAGCAGAGCTGGAGCGTTATGGCCGAGCAGGCGTACCTCTATATCTAGCCTATCCAAAATCTCACAAAGATGTTACAGCTTTAGTACTGCCACAAACCCTAAGTTTCAGTATATTAGAAGAAACACTGGAAGAATAGTTTCAAGAGGACGCAGGTTAAAATGAAAACCCTTATGACTGCCACAGCCATTCTTGGCCTTTTAGCCACAGCCTCGACGGCGTCCGCCAAAATAGCGAATGGAACAAATGTTACAGATATGACCGTAACAGATTCTAACGGAGTCGCGCATAATCTCTCAGATTTCAGCGGCAAGCGCGTCATCTTGGAATGGACAAATGATGGCTGCCCATATGTGCAAAAACACTATGACACGGATAATATGCAAGCGCTTCAAAAAGAGGCAACTTTGGATGGTGACACCGTTTGGCTATCTGTCATTTCCAGCGCGCCCGGCAAACAGGGCTATGTCACAGGTGAGGGCGCAAATGAGTTGACGATGTCTCGAGACGCCGCACCAAACGCCGTCATTCTTGATCCTGCGGGTGAAATGGGAAAGACATTTGCAGCCAAAACGACGCCGCATATGTATATCATCAATGAAGGCGGAACACTCGTCTATCAAGGTGCGATTGATGATAACCCGTCAGCCCGTAAGTCGACGGTTGCAGGTGCGAAAAACTATGTGCGCGCGGCCATTTCCGACCTTGATGCTGGCCGAAGCGTGGCTGAGGCTGACACCGCCCCTTATGGCTGTTCCGTCAAATATGGTAGCTAGTGCGTTTTGCACTAAAGCTAAGACAAAGTTTCAATTTTAAGACAATGATTCAATTTTAAGACAATGATTCAATTTCAAGGCCCGCTTCCGAACGGGTCTTTTCGTTTCACGGTTCTAAATCCGATATGATTGGTCGGTAGGTCAGCCTCTTGTGGTTGGCGGGCGGATCCCCGATAGCGGGCGCAATAATTTTCAGCACAGAGAAATGAGCCGCCTTTAATGGCAAAGCTAGCCGTGGGGTAAGAGGTTGCGTAATCCGTTTTCGTCCATTCCCAGACATTGCCGATCATATCATATAGGCCAAGATCATTGGGTGGATAACAACCCACAGGTGCCCGCAATACATGCCCATCCTCCTGCGTGTTTTCTATCGGGAAGGCACCCTGCCACGTATTAGCCAGTTCCGTCTCATTTGGCGTACGGTCTTCACCCCAAACATAAAGCGTATCTGCTCCAGCCTTCGCCGCATATTCCCACTCGGCCTCACTTGGTAGGTCCCGACCCGCCCATTCCGCATAGGCGAGAGCGTCAAAATGAGAGATCTGAACAACGGGGTGGGTCGCTTTGCCCGCAATAGAACTGTCGGGGCCGTCCGGGTGCCGCCAATTCGCGCCTTCAACAAATTGCCACCAATTCGGATTTGCCTGAGTTGGCGGCATAAAAACTGCCGCGCCCGGAACATCAAACCCAGCCTGCGGTTTTTCGGCCGTTGTTACATAATTGGTGGCCTCGACAAATTCCGCAAATTGGCCATTTGTCACTTCATATTTATCGATTTGAAAGTCATTAAATGACGCCTGGCGCTCGCGCTCTTCTGGATAGGTTTGATTATTTCCGAGTGTGATGTGCTGGCCTTTAATGACGTTTGAGAGGCCAAACTCGGCATGGCATTTCGAGGTGGATATGTCCGTGTTCTGCTGACACGCGGCCAGAATGATAGCGGCCAATATGAGGGGCGTTTTTCGCATGGTTTGTTATAGGAGAAGGCGCGTAAATTTAAAGGGGGTTGGGTGATATGTGGGTTGGAGGGCAAGCTCGTTTGTAAAATAGAACCGGTTCTACATGGACGGCATTCAATGTTTGAAATGTGACTTGGGAAGAGGGCGTTTGAAAATTGAAATTTTTAAGAAAAATAGTGCCCCCACACGGACTTGAACCGCGGACCCCCTGATTACAAATCTCACTCTCTA
>CAYRMO010000029.1:0-26132 GCA_964425355.1 uncultured Algimonas sp.
TCCCATGGCAGCGTAACTAAAGAAAAATAGTCTCCGGTAAACACGGGGCGGTTCATTATGACTTTAGGGGAAGGTGTTTGTGAAAGTTGTGCAGATGGAATTGATATAGGTTATTGGGTATATACACCAAATGGCGTTATAACTGTGAATAGTCTTGACAAGGGCTTCAATGACGACGACTTTTTCATTCGCAGCCGAGTCATTTGGCAGGCAATGTTGGGGAATAGTCATCCTCTTATGCTTGCTCACCCTAGATGGAAGTAGGTGATTAAAGTGCCTCGACGCCCAACAGCTCTATCTTTTTCGTGTGCTTAAATACTTAGCAAAGCAATCACGGCGGGAGTCCATAAAAGGACAGTCAAAATCAGTAGAATAAAATTATAATTTATCGCCTTTTGTTTAAACACTGCCAGCACAATAATGATTAAACTCATAAATGCCGTTATGCTGAATCCAAGAAAAGTAAATATAGCAATTCCACCCAACGGATCTACGTCTGACGTTGATACAGATCCAGAAAATCTCCGAATAAACGATAGGAGAAAAATGGCTAACTCAGATAGGAGAAGCCCCAGAATAGAAATAGAAATAAAACGGGTCATGCGCTTAGCTTAAGACAGAATCTAATATAACGGAAGAGTAAGCGTCCTTCTTTGAGCCATTTTGACGCTAAGTCTCAGCTTTATACGCAATAATCATCCTCTGACAGTGTATGACTGATTCAAGGGGCGCTTTTATTGTCGCCCCTTTTGGACAAAAAGAAGGACATGATGACGCTAAAGAATATTCCTGAGAATAACCCGCATAATATTGCAACTATAGCAGACTCCATCGACCAGCCTGATGAGAGACCTCTCTGGACGAAGAAAAACAACGTCATGAATATACCAAATTGCAAACCCATTTTTACGCCGCCGACTTCCGTCGGATTTTCGGACGTCGTTGAGGCAGACTTTAAACGTGAAAGCTCCCAAGATTTAAATTTCTCGCCAAACAGAAGGTCAACAGGCTTCCAAAAGGGGAACGTTATGATTAAAATGAGGACGGAAAACACATTTAGGAGCGTAGGTATTTTATTCTCACAATTGGGGCAATAAAATCCTTTATAATGGAAGAAAACATTTCCTTTGCCCCATAATTTAGAAGAATGAATTGTCTCACAATGCGGGCATTCAACATATGATCGATCAGGTAAAGGCTCCGAACTTGTTTCGTCAATTAAACAAATCTTTGGAACACGCTGACCAAGAATTATTTCGTTAAAGCACAGTCCTGGATTTAAAATCCAATGTATCAGCAATGGGTGTGGCAGTTTCCACATTTTATACTTATCGTTTTTTCAACCATATTCTTATAGGTAGGAAGCAATTTAAGTTTTACAATAAAAAATTTGCTTTATTTATGAAACGACGCTCTGATTGAAGGTAAAAAAAGACCATCGATTATGAAACACTAATGTCCGTCCGCTTTAAAAGGAAAGACGAAAACCACCACATAGATATATCCTCATCTTATAGCAGGGAACCCAATCCCGCCCTCGCTTTGAAGGCCGTAACAATTAAAGGACTTTGGATCAGTTCCAAACACAGATTTGACAGCAAAAATCTCACGCGTCTTGTGACGGAGCTTCTTGAAATGAGGTGTCGGACAAATCTGTCTTGGGCATATGACCTGCGGATGTTTGGCGAGATGCTTCAGGCGCTTGATCCGCTACGACTCCAAATGGAATTTCAATCAAAAAGCGCGACCCCTCACCCAATTCTGATGTGACAGATAATTTTCTATCCATAGCTTTTACAATTTTGCATGAAATAGCGAGGGACCCCAATCCCGCCCTCACAAAGAAAAATCCGCACATGGTATTAAAAGTAAAGTTTAACAATACTGATGTAAGAATACTGGGCCTGATTTGTACTGTGGTAAAACCAAAGGTGGCCTTTCACCTCATCTTAGGAAATCGATTATTTAAACCCATCGATTTAAAGGGCCTGTGTGCGCGCCTTTATCTTTGTTACCGAACCTCACTATTCCTTTAGGTCATTAGACCAATTGGCCTGTTGAATTTTTGTATCAAGGTCTCTTAGATCTGCAGCAATCTTATCAGATTGCTTTTGCAATGAAGCGACATCTATCGCGCTAATCATTTTAATTTCACTATGTGAATAACGATTAGCTGCCGGAGTCGATTGTTCCGCAAGTTTCTTATAGGTTCCGTGACGCTTCTTAAAAACATCACGCCGCGCAAGCGCCTCAACCATTGGGACGCCGTTTTCCAATTTAATTTTATTATTGGTGAGGTTGATCCTGACGATCAATTTTTCCAGCTGTTGACTAACTTGATCATATTCCCTGAGCAAGCCTTTTGGATCCTCTGCGGGTGTGTCACCTTCCTGATAAACTGCATTCCTGTAAATGCGAGATTGTAACTCTACCATACGCCTTTGCAAATCCGCTCGCTCGATTAGCGCTTCAGCTAGTTTCATCAAACCCTCCCCTTTACCAGATCAGATACGGTTGATCCGTCGCCATTACTGTAACGTCATGGCAGTAATTTGTCGAGGTCTTTGCTTGTGCTAGATTTTGGTGGCGATTATAACTTCGGATGGTAGACCAAATGCCGACAGTAATTTTTTATGCTGAATTGACCACATGGTGTGATCAAGATGCATATCGATGATGATTGGTCGACACCCGCCAACAGATGAGGGACTTATCCGCTGAATAAGAGCCCAACTTTTACTGATAAATCTTGACCAGAGTGACCCCCCCTCTGTTAGGCTTGCTATACAAAGACGCCCGCCGGGTTTCAGAATGCGGTGCGCTTCATTGAGGATTTGTTTTGCATCCTGGTCAGACAATAAATCAAACACATAGGTAGATATGAAACGATCATATGACCCGTCCTGCAAATCAAAGGTGACTTCGCCCTCGGTTAATTGGAGTTGAGCGCGGTCTTTAAACGCTTCGAGGCGAGAGCTCGAGAGCGAAATCATTTCCGGACTAATATCCAGTCCCAAATAGGTCGCGCTTGACGGAAGTTCCTCATCCAACAATCTATGCGCGAATTTCCCAGTCCCGCAGCCAAATTCCAGAACAAAACCCGCCTCATCAAAAGCGGCATGCGCGCATAGCTCATCCATGGCCTTATCTTCATACCATCCCTGCGAGTCTTGCTTTGCGCCATATCCATCGTAATAGGCCCGGGCCTGTGATGATGTCAGCGTTTTGGTCATGACTGATCTTTCGGTCTGTGGGGCTATTGGCCTAGTCTAATATAGATCGACCTATCACGTCTGGGGTTTAAGACGAAAGTCACAAATTTGACAGAGACTGTGTGTCTCACCGCACCTCAATATTCACAAACCAGCTTATCGCATTGGAATTATCAATATAGTGAAATCACCCAAATTGAGCCAGGATTTGAATACAACTTTACCTGATGCTGAAGTTTAGTAAGGCAGCGTGACTATTTTGTTCACCATTGAAACGTCCCTCATACCCAAGGCCCAGGCTAATCCTATCCGACATCAACCATGTTGCTCCACCATCCAGTATGACACCACCCGATCCCGCATCAGGTGCAAAAACAACAAAGTCAGTATTGGACGACCCACTTAAGCTGAGGTTCCGGCTAACATCCCTATTGCCGGTTACATCATAAAGAGCACTAAGATCGACTTTCAGACTATCCGATTGCCATGTAGAATAACCTCCCAGCCCCAAACGCGTTTGATTTACAGATTCTGCTTCGCCGAATAAATTCAAGCTATCCGCGCCAGTCTCATTGACGGCACCTTGATCTGCTGAAACATATTCCACACGTATCGTTGGACCATAATGTAATCCCTTGGACTGGGTCGGAAAACCATATCGTAATTCAGCCTCAGCATTGAATAAATCAAGATCATAATTCGCAATTGCCGTACGATCTAGATTGCCAAAAACGATATTTCTGGTCGTATCGGTACTTCCCTGTGATATCGCCAAAGATCCGGTGGCCAACAAGCCTGTCGCCCGCTTGCCATACCGGCCATGGACGCCAAAATGCGTCGCTTGACGCGTTGCCCTTGAGGCGCGATCATCAAGCCTTAATGTTTCATTGGAACGCCCTATTGCAGCACCAAGTGTCACCGCGTTTGAGGCGGACGTCCAGTCAACCCCACCGACAACCGAACCCCGAGAAAAATCGGTCTCCGCCGCATTGCCATCATCTTCAAAATCGCCAGTGAGCCCATCTGCGACAATCCACCCGGACCATCCGCTTTGCTGTATTGAATTGGCGCGTTTACGCATAGCATTTGGCAAAAGTCGCGCTTGTTCCAAGCCAGTTTTCAACACGGTTGCATGTAGCTCACCCGACGCGGCCTCAAGCGCCGGTAGGGCTTCGCCTTCCAAAAGGAAAGAAAGCTCAGAAACGACGACCCGTTCATCAGTCCCTTGCAATGTCCCAAAATCAAGCAAACCCGTTGCTGCTCCCAATTGATTGGTGGTTTCAGCAACAGAGACAAAATCAGCACTGGGAGCTAATTGAATAACAACATCATTCCCAATAGTCTCCAATGTTATATCCAAGAAGGCTGTTGACGCTTCTGTCAATCCATCAAAGGTTCCGGTTATACCTCCTGCGCCCGATAAAATGACGAATTGATCACCACCAATAAATTGTCCTGCGGCTGACAAAGCATTGACCCGCCCGCCTTCTATTGTGACAGTCCCATCAGCCGAAATACGGTCCGATGTACCATCCGGCAGGAAACGAGCATTAAAGACAGAGCCTTGGCGGAAGATAATATCTCCGGCGACATTCACTTGGCCTGTCGGGTCACCAAGTGTTGAGACGTCACCCGAAATGTCCAATCCACCAACTGCTCCCCCTAAGAACAAATTGGTATTAGCGGAAGTGATAACGTCTACACCGGATAATTCTGTCAATATATTTGCGCTGCCGCCGCGAAGCTCATAGCGAGAAAATATATTAGAACTATTATCGGTTACAGTAAGGGTACCAGTCCCCTCTTGTGCAAAGGTTTCAAACTCATTCAGGGTGAAATTTCCCAAATCAAAGGATGAATCCTCATTGTCAGTGGTGGTGAAAAGCCCAGAATCATTTCCATCCCCACCAGAAACCATGAGGGTATAAGATAATTCAGGCAGGATCAGGATATCGTCTCCAGTGCCCAATGTGATAAAATCAGCATTCGTTCCCTCAGCTAAATCGACGATATCTGCGCCTCCGCCCGCATCTAGAACACCATTTATTGTCACACCATCTTCTGTGGAAATCGTATCATCCCCATCACCAAGCCGTACATCTCCATTAATCAAACCAGTCGCCCTGCCGATAAAGCTGTCCGAACCTGATCCCAGATCAATTGCAACCCCATTGCCACCTGTTACTGTACCCGCGATATCAACATTGGTTTGATTAGGCGTTTCGAATAGGGTCTCCGCAAGCCCGGTAGCTGTTGAGAACGTGCGTCGCGTAAATTCACTCTGGTCAATAATCCCGACACCATCGTCGCTGATAAGAGATGAGCCGTCCTCAATAAAAATAGAGCTTGTCGAGAGCAGCGCCGTTTCATCACCAAAGCTCGCAATGCCATTAATGACTATACCTTGTGTGTTATCACCTATTGCATTGACTTGGCCATTATTCACAATGTTAATCTCGACAATATCGCCTGCAGTTTCTATACCAGTGACATTCTGACCAGTGCTGTTGATCTGGCCGCCATCCACATTAATAATCAGACCGGGCGTATCGCGGAAACGGCGACTTTCATCGACGGCCACAACACCTCTGACAGTTCCTTCTTGTCCAAATGTTGTATCTGGGACATTATTCCCGCCCTCCACATTAACTGTACCCAAGACATTCAGCGTCTGTGAATCAAGTAGGAAGGCGCCAATTGCAGAGCCTCGCGCTTCAGTCCCATTACCAGCCACCGCATTAATTGTACCATTCAGATTTACTGTGGGTGATTCACCATTACCAGTTAAACTAAAAACACCAGTGGCGCTTCCGCCAAGGGCAGACCCGACATCGCCAGTCCCGAATGCATCCCCGCCTGTCGCATTATAGACCCCGTTCAGATTTACTGTACTGCGTGTTTCATCTCCGAGAAATGAAAGGCTTACCGCTTGAGCATTTCCTCCCGAAAATTCCAAATCTTCGTTAGTTTGGGTCACATTAAAAGAGGCGTCACCCCCGATAGCATCTATAACTGCATTATGCGTAAAGTTCGCGGTCGTTCCTGCCGCAAAACTTATACCGTTTGCCGTTCCGCCCCTGGCATTGCCGGCCATTTCTACACCCGTATTAGTGTAAGTCAGATTACCACCTTGAGATATAATATCTGTTTCATGTGTATAATTTACATCACTCCCACCAAAACCGGCAAAAGCTAAGCCAGATGATGTCCCACCATTGACAAGACCAAGATGATTGCTGCCGGAAACCGAAACATTGGCATCACCACCCCGCACATCAATAATATTGCGAATCTGCAAATCTGTTTGGCCGCTACTGACATAGGCAATACCTGTTGCGCCGCCACCCCCGGCAGAAATACTGACAGTTTCATTAAAATCATCAACATCGGCATATAGTGTACCTGTGGGAGCGGGACCGACACCTTCTATATCTGCAGTAACATTTCCACCTCTCACCGTAACCGGGCCATCGACAACCAGACTAGCTTGCCCGCCCACACCGCTGTTTACTACAATGCCTGTGCCGTCCTGCGCGTCCGCATCCAAATGCACAAGTCCAGAGCGCTCTCCGCTACCGCCCTCTGAAGCACTGGCACTCGCCGTTATATCTCCACCCGTGACATTTATTTGCCCCGTGAAATCGATATCGAAGTTATCAGCCTCGATATTCAGACCCGCCGCTTCTCCGTCTGATCGGAAATCATTTCCTATTGCAATCGCGGCGCCTTCCGTCTCATTCACGCCGGTACTTGTGCTTATTGCCGTAACAAAGACATCACCGCCTTCAATTGTAAGGTCGCCATTATAGTCAATATTTACATTTTCAAATCGTGGTAGGCCACCGACTAACTCACCGTTCACAGTATTGAAGGCCGGTATAAATATCCCGGAAACTTCCGAATGAGAGGCTTGCGCATCCGCTGTATTATTCTCTGTTGTAGCAGTAATATCAGCGCCGCCGCCAGTCACTGTGATATCGCCTATATGAGAAAAATCGAAATCACCAAAACCTTGCGCGAGTACCCCATGAACTTCACTTACCTCATTTGTAAACTGAATGGCTCTCGTCCCTGCTGTGCCTTCTGTGCTATTGATGGTCTCTACAATTCGCTCACCGTCATCAATGGCAATATTTCCATTGCTGGTGATCGTGATGTCGCCAGCATCTGACTCTGCACGTAAAGCCGCAAATCGGTTAGAAAACAGGTCTTGGCGTGAATTATCGGTTTGGCGAATAGCCCCACGCTCGACATCAATATTACCATTAAAGGTCAGATCAATATCTGATCCAGCCTCTAGGCCGAGCGCACCAAAAGTCGCAAAAGCAAGATCATCATTATTTATGGTTTGGCTTTGCTCGATCACGCCGGAGAAATTGCCCGTGAAATTACCCGTAATCGCGCCGTCTGTAATAATATGAAAGCCTGTGCGTTGATTGACTACGTTAGTCGCCGGGGGATCCAAGACAATGTTGATCGGTTCAGCGCTCGTATCAAATGTCACATCCAAAGCCTCATTATTTGTGAAACGAAAACCCCTCCCGCCAATATCCCCAGTTACACCTGTAAAGATGATTTCTGAGACAGTATCAGAGGATATAAATGGGATATCAGATAAATCCCCGTCACAAATTAACGTTGCGCCTGACGAATCCTCATTACAATTGGCATAAGCTGGACTGGCCACAAATACCATTGTGAAGGCGAGTAAAGCCCCGGACATCATATATTTGGTTCGCAGGTTTGAAATATATATAGATGTAGTTGACATGGCGCCCTCTTTTTAAAACTGTCTCTCTAATAAGGAATGCGTGGAAACTGATAAAAACGGGTCAAAAAAATTATTATAATATTTAATGACCTTAAATGACGCGATTTTACGCCTTCATGAGTTTTGATTAAATGCACAATCTGTGATCCGTCAGCCAATAACCGATAACTTTCGGACAGCATTCAGCGCACTCAAAGGCTCATCTAAGACGAGCAAAATTGCGCGGGCCTTACGCGCCTTGGATTATGACGATGACGCTATCCGGTTACATATTCGAAATTTAGCGATATCAAATCGCCTTTCGCAATAGGCATTCAACCCCTTACCCCCAAAGAAACTCCGCATATGGCACGCGCCAAACCATTTCATGGGCCAGGCGGTGACCTTCATATCCCCCCTCCCCATACGCCGTACCGTGATCAGATGTAAAAACGCAAAGCCATTTTCGCTTTTCGAATTGGGAAGAGATTGCTTGAAGCGCTTTATCAACGGCCGCAAGCGCTGCCGCTTGTGTCATTGGACTGTCCTCAGTCTCGCCGTCAATATAGTGGCAATTGGGTTGGTGCATAGCCGATAGATTGATGAACAAAAATAATCGCTGGGACTCAGGCATTTGGGCGATTTGTTCTGCTGCATATTCAAATTGATAGTCTGGCGCCTTTTTTTCGGTGACACCAAATGTCTTTCGCCATTCACTTTGCTGGAAGAGATCGGGTAGGACAGAGCCCAGAGGCGTTAATTTGTTAAAGAAGCCGACACCTCCGACGCATAAACTTTGATAACCATGCGCGTGATAGCCCTCAATGATATTTGCCGCATCAAATGTCAGGGTACGCCGGCCCGTGGTCTCGCTGCCTGGGAATGTAACAGCCCAAAGACGTTCATGAGGCTCTCCACTTTCCGGCGTCGGCAGAAATCCAGAAAAAAAGGCATGATGAGCCGCATAGGTAAAACTGCCTGGTGTGTGTCGCGCCTCCCACATACCATCTGGCAGAAGCGTTTTGAGGAATGGCGTTTGTCCCGTTTCCATTGCTTGCTTTGCCACGTCATAGCGCAGCGTATCAAATGTGATGAATAAGATATCGCGCTCGCCTAGATATGTATTGGCATTAAGCAAATTGTCTCTCCAGATAGCGAATTTGGTATTGCCGTGACGTTAAGCCATCAAAATAGACATTGTTCAGGTAATCTCCAAAACTATTGACCTCAAGCATAAAGAATTGCTCTCCATCTTTGTGGATCGCGATGTCGACCCCCAAACACATATGTTTGGGATATTGCTGGGCGATTGTCTCGACCATTTCTCGCATATGCGATAGTGTATGGGATGAGATTTTGTGGTTTAAGACTGACAGAGCATGCCGCCTATTACTGAGATGTAAATTCGTAAAGGGCGTTGACGAGGTTCGAATAATCGCATGCGCCGCACGCCCACCAATAATCAATTGGCGAAGATCGCATGCTCGGTCTTTAATTTGGTATTTTGGAATCCATTCCTCTGTATGAACGCCCATAGCGGCCAGATCATCAATGAGGTGTCGGGCATGATCATCAAGATATTTTTTGACCTTTAGGGAATTAAACAAGCCTTGCTCTGTTTTTTCGACCGTTGTCCAAAGCCGCAATTTAGATCCCAATTTTTCAATCGCTAAAATACCAGACGCCGCTGACCCATATCGTAACTTCATAAAGACGCGTCTTGATCCCGTTTTATCCATGGCCTCCGTAAGCCCTTCACAGGACTTAATTTCAGGAAGCGCTTTGGGCATCCGAACCAGATCAGAAAAGGCGTGATAGGTGGCGGCTTTGTCCATGCATATTCTGACCATCTCTGGATCAATGGTACAAATAGCATTCCGCTCTCGCGCCATTTGAGACGCCAGGCTTATCGCCATATTTGTTCCGTCCACATAAACATCTTGCGGGTAGATTTGACCAAAATGCTCTTCTGGAATGGGACTGGTCCGTCCCAAAGCATCGTAAAATGTTCTCCATATCGCATAGCCTCGCCCCGGCGTATCAATCGCCAAGACATCAACCTGATTTAAAATGTCGCTCAAGGTGGATGGATCTTGCAAAAACTGCGTATAAGAGAGCTTTAACGGCGTCTGCAGCCCGCGAGAGGTTGCTGCCTTTATAAAATCATCCGCGCGCGGACCTGGCGGGCATAAAAGTCCAATGTGCATTACTCTCCAACAGCAACGTAATAATAGAGCTCACCGTCATATTCGTCAGCCATATTTTGTTCATTCAAATTGACGTCCGGTCCAAAATCACCCGAATGCAGCGGAATAGTTGCGTAGTCGATCAATGGCTCTCTTACATCGATATGAGGTGCAGCTTCCGGCTCGTCTTCTATGGGCGCTCTTGGAAGTGGGTCAGGATCTTTTTTGCCAAATAATTTAGACAGAAATCCGCCAGTTTCTTGTTTAGAAATTGCAGGCATGGCCGCTTTTTGAGGCTTCTTTTTTGGTGGATCAATGGGCTTGGGCTTGGGTGCTGGAAGATCCTGTCCATTAAATCGCCCAATCATCCAGTCTGATAAAAAATGATAGTGTAAATCAAGTTTCTTCAAGGCTCGTATTTTCTCGGATTGATAGAGTTGGGCGCCGCCTTTATCTGTCAAAGTCCCCATCGACAAATCAAGGGTTTCTATGCGATCCAGAATTGGCGCATTTTTTAAAATCTCCGCCAGCCCATCGGCATAGTCGCAATTTCTCAATCCCAGATATTTTAACTTCGGGAAAAGTTCTCCACTGAGTAGTGGCCCCCAATCGCTAATGTCTGTTTCCCCGCCATAATCGCTTGTGCCGACCCATAGTTCAAGATGCGTGAGATTAGGCATATCGGCTTTGAAAATTTGTTCTAAATTTTTCTTACTTAATCCAGAACATTCAATCGTAAAACGTTCTAGCAAGGACATTGAAAAATTACCCATTTCTCCCGGATATCCTCTGACTTTGAACTCGCGCAAATTTGGAAAATTTTTCCAGACTGGCGTCAGATCCCCCTCGACAATCCATGACAATTCGCTTTCATGCTGGTCAATGTCATTCAAAAATAAGGACACAAGATTTGGAAGCGCCTGTTTGTGTTTCACCAGCGTTTTCAAGACAGTATTGGTGTTAGACTCTTCATAAGCTTCACCAGCAAGCCCTGCAACAAAATGGGTAGTAGCTTGCGAGTCTTGTACCAATAAAAACTCTTGAAATTTATCGTCCCAGCTTTTCGGGTTATCATCATAAGGGTTAGCGACTATTTTTGGTGCGCTTTTTAAGACATCAAAAGGTTGCCCATGCACATATTCCATGACAGCTTTGTCTTGGAGCTCGACCGGTTCGCCTTGGGATCTAGAGCTTTCCGAATTCGTTGCACCGACGTCGATATAGCCTTTTTTGAGTTTGGACTTGATAAGTTTTTCAGCGTCTTTTTGTGCCTGGCTATTGTCTTCAAAACTCTTGGTTTTAGAGGTGCCCGCGCTTCCTGCTCGACCATAGGTCACGGTATGCGTATTCCCGCTTACCTTAATTTTCCAAAATTTGTCTGATTTTTCGTCTTTAAAATGCAAATGTCTTTCCACGAAAAATCCTCCGAATTTGAACCGTAGAGCTGGAACGGTCTTGACGATTCCCGACCCGTGTTAAAGCCCTTGAGATATCGAGTTAACACCACCCTTGAACGCGTTTTCCCTTCACATTCGACGGTCACAAATTAACTTGATGTCTAGTTTGCAGTCATGACAATAAGCCAAGAATGCATCATGGCAATGAGAAAATGATTTAGTGTCAAAATCACGTCTGGAAACGCTTATCAGCCTGCCACCTTATAGTGGCTACCTTTACGCCTATCCGCATAAAACAGCTTATCGCGCGTTTAACCCTGAACTCAATTTCAAAGACGTTTGGAAAGCTGAAAGCCTAGAGTCTCTATTTTTGTATTTTCATATTCCATTTTGTGAAATGCGGTGTGGCTTTTGCAATCTCTTCACAATGACTGGGGCTAAAAAAACCACGGTTCAGGCCTATCTTGAAGCCATCCGACGCGAAGTCGAAACTGTGAAGTCCAGCTTGCCTCATGCAAATTTTTCTGAAGTCGCGATAGGTGGTGGCACGCCGACATTTTTAAGCGCCGAACAGCTGGATGAGCTCTTGGATCTTTCAAAAATACTCGCGCAAGAAGACAGGCCAATATCAATTGAAAGCTCTCCCAGTCGAACAACGGTTGAAAGACTACACGTTTTAGAGCGCCGAAACGTGTCACGCATAAGTTTGGGCGTTGAGAGCTTTTCGTCTGATAACCTACGCGCCATGGGGCGCCCGGCTCATGCCGAAGATGCAATAAAGGCCCTGGATAATATTAGAACCTATACACATGCGGATTTGAACATTGATCTGATTTATGGCGCGCAAGGCCAATCGGTGGCCGGGTTTGCGACTGACATCAAACGCGCCCTGGAGTGGTCGCCTGAAGAAATTTTTATATACCCTCTATATGTCGGACCGCTTACGGGTTTATCTAAACGTGGACACGCACAAAATGACTGGGACGCGCACCGACTTGCGCAATATCGCGCAGGTCGAGAGCTTTTGTTGAATATGGGTTATCATCAATCTTCTTTGCGCCGTTTTGTCAAAACCAAATCCAATATGTCTAAACATTATTCCTGCCAAGAAGACGGCATGATTGGCATAGGTGCTGGCGCGCGGTCTTATACGCGAAATGTGCATTATTCGTCAGACTACGCCGTCAAACGTCAAGCAATCCAGGGCATTATTGATAATTATACCGCTAGAGAGGATTTCACCAGAATAGGCCATGGAATTCGGCTATCGTCCCAAGAACAAAAACGCCGTTACGTCATAAAATCTATCCTCAACCATGAAGGCCTTGACCTTGAGGCCTATGAAGCGCGGTTTGGGCGCTCAGCCTTTTTAGAGTTGCCCGATTTACACATTTTGATCGCTGCGGATTACCTCAACCAATCCGCGACACATTTAACCCCGACACCACTCGGTTTGGAACGTTCCGATGCGATGGGTAGTTTTCTGATTTCGACCAATATTGAAAAGTCGATGAAGGCCTATGCATGGGCCTAGATATCTCCATCCTCTACCGCGGACGGCTATCAGGCTGCAATTATGATTGCGGTTATTGTCCCTTCGCTAAACGCATTGATGATAAGGATACGCTTTCACAAGACGCAACGGACTTAATGCGATTTGTCGATTGGATAGAAACCCGTAAAGAAGATGCACTACGGATATTATTTACGCCGTGGGGAGAGGCCTTAATACGGAAATCCTATCAAAAGGCACTGGTTCATCTAAGCCACCTGCCCCAGATCAAACGCGTTTCCATTCAAACAAATCTGTCTTGCGCATTGGGCTGGATAGAGGCGCTTAATCCAAAGACCGCGTCTTTATGGTGCACCTATCACCCATCGGAGGTATCTTCGGACAAGTTTTTAGAGAAATGTCAAATTTTAGAAACTGCCGGCATTCGTTATTCGGTAGGTATAGTTGGCAAAAAGGCGAGTTTTGAGAAGATTGCGGAGTTAAAGGAACGCTTGCCTGAGAAAGCCTATCTTTGGGTCAACGCGTATAAGGATGACGGGCCAGACTATTACAACGCGACTGACATTGATTTTCTGAAATCTATAGATCCACATTTTACGATAAACCTCAGAAATTATGATAGTTTTGACCGAATTTGCCGTGCAGGACATGAAAGCATCTCAATTGATGGATTAGGTGATATTCGGCGATGTCACTTCATACAAAACGTCATTGGAAATATTCACAAAGAAAATATCGAGGACATTCTTCGCCCAACACGTTGTAGCCGAAAATGTTGCGACTGCCATATTGGGTATTCCAATATACCAGACCTTAAATTGGATGACGTTTTTTCCGGCTGGGCGCTGGGACGCGTTATTTGAGATATTGCGATATAGGAAATCAATACTAATATCCGCCAAATCGCTGGCTCGAATATCTTATCTATGACATATCTCGGCCATAAAATGACCCTGAAACTGGCCAATCACTGGAAACATCAAAACAATGAAATAGAGAAATAGCAAATGAAAGAAGTTCCGAGACGACTTGCCAAGACCATATTGATAGCCGTCCGCGCGATTTACCTTCTCTTGTTGGCCTCGTTACTTCAACAACCCAGACTTTGGGATGAAGGACACATGTTTGAATCTGACAACACTTCTACCGTCAAGCCATTTCGATCTTACCTATCTGACATGATTTTTTCGATCATAGGCAAAACATCCTTGCGCAGAACCTTGGGCGTTATTTCACCCACATATTTCGCTCGGATAATCCCATCCTTATCAATAAGGAATGTTTCGGGCACACCATAAACGCCAAATTCGATACTCACCTGACCTTGTGGATCGCCCCCGACAAAATCATAGGGATTGCCAAGTTCGCTTAGGTAACGTGCCGCATTTTCGGGTTGATCCTTGTAATTCAAGCCGGCCAGGATGACCCCGTCAATTTTGGACAGGGCTTCGATTTGTGGATGTTCCACTCTACACGGTGCGCACCAAGACGCCCAGATATTGACAATCAGAATATCGGACTTACCGATAACGTCAGACCTCAGGCGTGGCGTATTGACGGTTTCAATAGCGCTCAGGGTTAAGGCGGGTACGGGCTTTCCGATCAGCGCGGATGGAACTGTATTAAGAGGCTCCGGGTTTAGAAGGCGCAGCAGAAACACCCCACATAAAAGCAGGAATATCCCGAGCGGCATTAAGACCCCAAGACGCATTATTTTTCTTGCTCTCGTAAGGCCTGTTCGATTTGGTTGAGCCGTTTCAAATGTCGTTTATGTCGCCTAATCGGCATGACAATCAGGCCAATTAAAACCAAAGCCGTAACGCCGTAAGCCGTAAAAATATATGCATTATGTCCGTCTAGCATGATTTTACACTCTATCCTTGATAAGCCAATTGTCGTTGCAAGCGCTCTATTTTACGCGCCCCAATCTCGTTTTTCATACGCAGCAATAAAACAAGCACAAATAAGCTCGTATAGGCCAGAGCCATGATTAAAAGCGGCCATAACATCGAAGAATGTATCGTTGGTCCCTCGGCACGAAACACACTGGCTGGTTGGTGGAGTGTATTCCACCAATCAACCGAGAATTTAATCACGGGAATGATGACAATCCCGGCAATGGTTAAAACAGATGTCAGCGTGGCAGCCCTTGGTGTCGACTCGATCAAGCGCCTCAACATCATCAGCCCAATATACATCAAAAAGAGTACCAGAACGGATGTTAGCCTCGCATCCCAAACCCACCAGGTTCCCCACATAGGTTTACCCCAGACCGACCCCGTAAACAAAGCTAGAAATGTAAATGCGGCTCCTATGGGCGCTGCTGATTTCGCCGCAACATCTGCGACGGGGTGTTTCCAAACCAAGGTCCCAAAACTTGCGACCGCCATAAACAGATAAGTCTGCATTGCAAGCCACGCGGCAGGCACGTGGATATACATAATTCGAACGGTTTCGCCCTGTTGGTAATCAGCAGGAGAGGCAAAAAAAGCGAGATATAGGCCTATGGCAAACAGAGCGAATGTAAAAAAAGACATCCACGGGAGCAGCTTATCAGCAACCCCAAGGAAACGCATGGGATTGCCTTGTTGATTTAACCAATTTCCTATATTTTTCTGTGTCTTATCTTGCATTACTCAACTCAATTTGACGGTTTTAAGATAAGGGCACAGCCAATCACGCTTATCAATCCTGCAAAGAGAGATAGCGCCAAAAGAATAGCGCAGGGTACCAAAAATGGCAGATGTGACGTTGTAAAGGCCGTCGCCGTCGAGACCCCGAAAATCAGACTCGGGACCAAAAATGGAATAGCGAGGATAGCGGTCAACATCCCGGCGCGTTTGATACGTGCCGTGAGTGCTCCGCAAAATATCCCAAAACAGCTTATCGCTGGAGACCCGATCAAAAGCGAAATCACACATCCCGTTATAGCGCCCATATCCATGCCTAACATCATGCCAAAAAACGGGCAGCACGTAATGAGAGGTAACGCACAGCCGGTCCAATTTGCTAGAATTTTTACACCGGCAATCGCACTGAGCGAGAGTCCCGACATGTGATAAATGTCAAAACTACCATCATCAAAGTCGGGGGTGAAACTGCTTTCAATCCCCAAAAGAATCGAAAATAAGGGACCCGCCCAAAGCACAGCCGGTCCAACAATTTGAAGCGTCTTTAAATCCGGCCCTATTCCAAACGGAAATATAATAATCAGGGATAGGAAAAAGGTGATACCAATTCCGATCCCGCCCCCATGTTTAAACAGAAGCGATAATTCGCGCTTATAGAGAACCCAGAATGACGCCATCACCCGTCCACCCATTTTTGGGTCGGGACAAAGTCCTCAAGATCAAGTGTGGTCCCCCGCCCGTCAAGGAAAGGCAAATGGGTTGCCGCAATAAGAATGCCGCCTTGATCAAGATGATTAAGACATATTTTCTCGATCAATCGACTTGATTGACGGTCAAGGGATGCCGTTGGTTCATCTAGCAACCAGACTTTGCGCTGGGCAATTTGCAAACGTCCAAACGCCACACGTCGCTTTTGTCCTGCTGATAAGAGACGGGTTTTTAGGAATTGAAGTTTCGTAAGCTCTAACTCAGCTAGCACATCATCAATTTGATCATAGAATCCGCCTAAAAAGTCGGAGAAAAAATCGATATTTTCTCGAACAGATTGCTCGAGTTTTAGTCCGTTTTTATGACCAAGAAAGTGCGTATTTTCCGAGAGGTCAAATATATCGCGTTTAGCATCATCTCCCAATGAAATAGACCCTGCAGCTGGTAAGGCCAAGCCAGCCAAGACCCGGAGCAATGACGTTTTTCCGATGCCATTTGCGCCACGGATGATCAGGGCTTCACCATTCGAAACTGTAAAGAAAAGTGCGGATAACAGACGGAGATCACCGGCTTGGATATTCAGATCCTGTGCTTTTAAGGTGACAAGTGACATGGCTTATAATGGCGAACATCGAATGATGATCATAAATCCCGTAATTTCTCTAACGCCTTGATTTGCGAATCTGATAAGGCGTCTTGTTTAGGCGCCTCATCTGCTGATCCAGACAACTGCGGGCGTTTGCGTAAAAGCTTTAACGCCAGAGCAATTCCGATCAGGAAAAAGACTAGCGGACTGAGCCAAAGAAAAACAGTGTGAATTCCAAAACGGGGTTTCAGTAAAACATATTCACCGTAACGCTCAGAAATATGGTCCAGCACTTGATCCGGACTATCCCCTGCAACCAATCGTTTGCGAACAAGTAGACGTAGGTCCTTGGCGAGTTCGGCATCGGAGTCATCAATGGATTGATTTTGACACACCATACATCTGAGTTGTTTTGAGAGCTCTCGGGCTTGCTCTTCCATGGTGGGATCGTCCAAGCGCTCTGAGGGAGGAACCGAATAAGCCTTGAATGGCAATGCCAGAAACAATGCCAGGATTAAGGCTACTATACTCCGAGCCAACATTAGGCTTCTACCTTTTGAGTAGTCACGACGTGTTTTCCGGGCTTGTCTTTAACGGGATTATTTTGACGAAGACGACGATCAAGGAGAGATAGCAATCCACCTAAAAACATTATGATAGCTCCAATCCAGATCAGAGTAACATTAGGCTTCCAATAAAGCCGGATAATGGCCGTTTGCGTCTCGGCTTTGATCTCGCCAAGCGAAACATAGATCTGCGAAAACCCATGTGTCGCAATACCCGCCTCTGTGGTGGGGGTGTTACGTGTTGGATAAAGGCGTTTCTCACTGATGAGTGCGCCTTTTTCAGTCCCATTTTTTGAATAGCTGAGCCGAGCGACATCAGCGAGATAGTTTGGCCCCTGCTCAGAGGTCACACTCTCAAAGGTCACCTCATATCCACCTGCGTTTAAGCTATCTCCAATCGCGAGTTCTTCCACCTGTTCCGTGCTAAAACTTGTGACCAATATGATACCAATCAAGGTGATCGCTAATCCGGCATGGCCCAGAACTCCGCCCCAGAGGCTATTCGGCAGGCCAATTAATCTCCGAAAAGTTTCTTTGATTGGAACGCGACCCAGTTTTGCACGCCATAATGGCTCCCAGATTGACCCGAATAAGAGCCAGAGCCCAAAGATAAGTGCAAGCGGGACATAGCTTGCGCTAGGATCAGTCACGAGCCATATAAGGACCGTTATGAATGTGGCCGCTAGAAAGATAAATCTCAATCTTTGATAGATCGCCCTTGCATCGGCTTTCTTCCATGTGAGAAATTGTCCGATTGGCATGAAGAGCGCCAATAGGGTAAATAATGGTGTTGCCGTTAGATTGAAAAAGGGTGCACCTACAGAGATTTTCTGGCCCGAAAACGTCTCATAAATCAGTGGGTATAGGGTTCCTGTCAGTACCGTGCCGGCAATGACAACAAGGAAAATATTGTTAAGAATGATCCCGCCCTCTCGCGATATGGGCTCAAACAAGCCTTTACTGTTCAAGCTATTGGCGCGCAGCGCAAAGAGCGTAAGCCCGCCCCCAACAAATACCATCAGGATTACAAGGATAAAGATACCGCGTGTCGGATCAGTCGCAAAACTATGCACGGATGTCAGGACTCCTGAGCGCACCAAAAAGGTCCCAAGGAGGCTGAGACTAAAGGTCAATATCGCCAGCAATACTGTCCAAATTCGCAAGGCCGCTCTTTTTTCGACAACAATAGCGGAATGGAGCAGTGCCGTGCCTATAATCCACGGCATGAGTGAGGCGTTCTCGACCGGATCCCAGAACCAATAACCGCCCCAACCAAGCTCATAATAAGCCCAATAGGACCCCATTGCGATCCCCAGGGTTAAGAACATCCAGGCAAGAAGTGTCCATGGCCTGACCCATTTAGCCCAAGCTTGATCGATCCGGCCTAGAATAAGCGCGGCGATGGCGAAGGAAAAGGTAATCGAGAAGCCGACATAGCCAATATATAAAAGCGGCGGATGAATGGCCAATCCAACATCTTGCAAAATCGGATTTAGATCTTGTCCATCCAGAGGCACCTCAGTCAAACGTGCAAAGGGGTTCGAGGTAAAGATCAAAAACAATAAAAAAGCCGATGTGATCCAACTCTGGACGGCAATCACATTTGCCTTGAGATCAAGCGGCAGGTTTCTCCCGAAGGCCACAAGTGAGGTAAACATAACCAGGATCAAAATCCACAATAACATGGAGCCTTCATGATTACCCCATGTCCCTGTTAATTTATAAATAAAAGGCATTTCACTATGACTGTTTTGCCAGACGACGGACAGGGAAAAGTCGGATTGGGCAAACCCGATCATCAGACAGGCAAAGCTCAGTGCAATAAGCGCGAATTGTAAATGCGCCAGAGGCGATGTGACCTGAAATAATCTGGCATCTTTGAGCTTGAGACCAAAAATCGGCAAAACAGAGGTGACAAGCGCGATCCCTAAAACGGCCGATAAGGCCGCCTGCCCTATTTCGTTAAAGGCACTCATTCAGACGTGTCGCCCTTCCAGTGATCGCTTTCTTTAAGCGCTTCCGCGACTTCTTTTGGGATATAATTCTCATCATGTTTTGCGAGAACCGTATCGGCCGTAAACACACCGCTTGGCTCTAACACGCCTTCTATTACAACGCCTTGGCCTTCGCGAAACAAATCCGGTAATATGCCGGAATATTGCGCTGTGATGGCGTGGACCTCATCGGTGATGACAAAACTGACCATGTCGCCCTGATATTTAATCTTGCCCGCTTCTACCAAGCCTCCGATCCGGACCCTAACACCTGGCTCTACAAGTCCTGTTGCAAGATCTGTCGGCGTTTGGAAATATACAATCTGATCAGACAGTGCGAAGAGGATCAATCCAACTGCCAGCGCAAAGACAGTCCCAGCAACCAATATAAGAATAAGACGCTGTTTTTTTCGTGCGGCTCTGGTTTTCATGATTGGCGGGGATGTCATGGCGTTATCTCAAGTCTCTTTGCGGTTATATCCAGTTGTTGGAGCGCTGTGTCGTCTTCCGCAAATATTGTCAAAGCCTTGTTATAAGAGTCGCTAGCCGCATCCTTTTTCCCTAATACAACATAAGCGTGCATAAGGCGCTCCCATCCCGCAATATCGTTGGGGTCGTCCTCAAGGCGCACGGCAAGGCCTTCGACCATATTATCAATCATGGCCTGACGATCTTTATCTGTTAGGGTTTGGGCATCACGCATTTGCTCAAGGGATGGGCCGCCACTTATTTTGGGCTGAGGTTGGGTCAAATTTTCGATCCGTTGGCTAATCTCGGCTTTCAAATCGCTATCACTTGGAAATCTTTCAATTACCTGTCTCCAATTTACGATAGCATCACCCGCGCTTTGAGAATTCTCAATTGCCAATGCATTCAGAAATGCCGCGACCTGATTGGACGGATCTGTCCGATCGGCCATTTCTGCGAAGCGAATAATTTCAGCTGTGAATACGCCATTGCTTTCATTCAAAAGTGACTGAGTAGCGCGGCTTAAAAATTCAGATTGTTGCGCATTTGAAAAAGATCCGTAATGCACCGCACTCAGATAAGATCGCGCAGCAAGCTCCCACCTCTGTTGTGAAAAATAAATCGGGCCGATCACGGCCCAGCCTTCTGCATCTTGCGGATTTTTTACGAGATGATCTTCAAGTTTCTCAAAATTATGAGCTAGTCTGATATCTGCAAAATTCTCAATCCTCCAAGCCAAAGGTTGATCGCGGAAATCTGGCGAACCTTTTAGACTATAGGCAGAAAACGAAATCAGTGACAAAACGCCGATCGCAGAAAATGCAATAACCGCCCCTTTCCCGGAGGCTTTAAACGCTTGCCCTTCTTGTGACTTTTGAGATGCAAAATCAGTAGCAATCTTTGCGCGTTCAGACATGGCATCCGGCGCGTTGATGATACCCAGAGCCTCGTCACGATCAGTTGCATCTAACGCCGTTTTCAAAGATTGGGTTTGCGAATCCAGGGTCTCAATATTGTTGTCTCCGTCAACAGCCAAAAAGGGCCAGGCAATGATCAAGGCTGCGATCGCAATAAACACCGCAAGGGAAAGCCAGATAAGCATTACTCTAACCGGTCCACGATGTGCTAGGTATTGAGCATGCAGGGCCTGAAGACCCAATAGACATATCAATCACGGCGCTGGCCATGACAAATGCCTTTTTAATGATATCAAACCAATCTCTCAACCTATTTTCATCCGTAAAACGCGAACCGAGCATCCTATAGATTGGAACGGACTGAGTTTCATCACAATTCCACATAAACCCACACGCTTGATCAAGAAAAAGAATTCAGGACCTAGGCACATCAATAACACAACTTAGAGGCTTTGCCCTCATCTTTACGTTGTGTCATAACGTCACCTTGATTTGATAAAGGATTCTCCCATGCGCCGATTTTTAATGTTTCTGGTTCTGACCTTGATCCTCCTGATCGTTGGATTTTACTTTTTCATTCTCAAACATGAGACGCGATCAGCAGGTTTCCTTAATTGGATGACGCCAGATGATTCATATACGTTAGAGGCCGATGTAAGTTTTGGTGACCGTGCGAGAGACCGAATTGACTATTACACCTCCACAAAGAGCGACGATGCTAAACCAATGCTTGTCTTTATCCACGGGGGCGGATGGAACCGAGGCGATAAGGGATTATATGAATTTTTCGCCGAAGGCTTAACCGCGCAAGGCTATGACGTGGCCCTTCCCAATTACCGACTTTACCCAGACGTCAATTACCCTGACTTCCTCGTCGATAATGCGCGCGCCATTGCAGCTGTACAAAAGAAGTACCCAAGTCGTTACTTGGTTCTAATTGGACATTCCGCAGGCGCCTATAATGTACTGATGATGGGTTTTAAGCCGGAATATCTTCAAAATGAGGGTGTTGAGCCGTGCTATACAATCCGTGGAATTGTCAGCTTAGCTGCGCCGACTGGGGCATTCCCCATGACGAACGAACCTCATATTACTATATTTCCTGAGCGTATGCAGGGCGATGATGCGCCACTGAATAATATTGGGGAGTCTATTCCACCTCTACTTCTTTTAAACGGTGAGCAAGACGAATCCGTCAGCCATATCAACGCCGTTAAACTTGGGGACGCCTTGGCCGACCGAAATATCGCTCAGGTAAAAACCTATCCTGGGATCGATCATATCGAGCCTGTTTCGCAATTCTCAACACGAGGTTTTCTTGAAGGTCAAATAAAAGCGGATGTTATCAAATTTATCGAAAATTTGCCAGAAGATGAAGGCGACGGATTTTGTCGATAATTCGTAATTTCTCACCTAAATCAGACATGCAATTCAAGACAATCTGAAGGTTCGCCCGAGGCGTAGATTCGCGTGCATACGTAAAATGTGCTATGAGAGGTTATATTTCGAACCTTCGAAGGAGCACTTTGCCATGAAGCATTCTACAAAATTTTGTCTATCAACAGCGCTTGTCTTGGCAATGGGCCTAACCATAGCCCCTTCCGCCGCATGGGCTCAGATTGCCGATGATGAACTTGATGTCGTCATTGTTACGGGCATGAGTGTTACACAAGGCGGGGCTCAAGATATTAAACACTTCCGCGGCCAGATTGACTTGGGTGAAATCCCTGAGGCCGATGGTTTTACGTCTGAAGGGTTGCTCAGCGAGCATGACTTGCATTTATCCAATCAAACGGAATGTGCGCAACTCCTTTGTTTAAACGCGGCGGTCATGCCAGCGCGGATCACACCTGGCACCTATTTTGCGGGTCTCGCATTCGATACAAATATAAGCAAAGATTGGAAAAGAGAACCACTCAACCTTGTCGCCGTAATTGATCGCTCTGGATCCATGGGAGGGCAGAGCATTGAGAATGTAAAAGAAAGCCTTCACGAAATCACGGATCAGCTGGGCAAAGGAGACCAAATTAGCTTTGTCCTTTACGGGAGTGACGTCGTCACCCATTTGGAGCCCTTGGCGATTTCCACATCAAATAAATCAGTTATCCGAAATAAAATTGACTCAATTTTTATTGAAGGATCGACCAATATGGATTTGGGTTTGGCGCGAGGCTATGAAATTGCCGAAACAACCCAAGCCAATTTTGATGGCAGTACCCGTGTCATGATCTTTACGGATGAGCGACCCAATACAGGCCGTACAGATGCCGAAGGGTTTATGGCGCGTGCAAATGCGGCTTCCATAGACGGCATCGGCTTAACGACAATTGGATATGGGGTTGATTATGGCGGAGAACTCGCTGCAAAAATCGCGTCTGTTCGCGGCGGCAATCTATTTTACGTCTCTGACAGTGAAGATGTAGCAACCCTATTTAATAAAGAATTTGACTTCATGGTCAGTGAAGTCGCGCATGACCTGAACATTTCGGTCAAGCCAAGCGAAGGCATGACGATTGGTGAAATTTTTGGTATTCCAGAAGATATGTTTGAAAGACACGCAGATGGCTCCATAGACATGTCTGTCGCGACTGTCTTTTTGAGCTCTCAAGGCGGGGGTATATTTTTCGCGCTAGACGGCGAACATTCTGTTGAAAACGCAAACATTTTCTCCTCAACCCTTCAGTATACGTCTGAAAATTCCTTGAAATCCAGTGATTTAAATGGGTTTGTTGATCTCGACATTAATAAAAACCTACTTAAGGCAGACGCGCTATCAGCGCAATTCAGTGCGACCAAACGCGCCGTAACAGCCTATCACGAGGGCGAAACTGACTATGCATTTGACGTTTTCAATTATTTCGCAAAACGGTTTGAACATTATTACATTGACGGCTTAAATGATGAATATGCGTTGGTTGCCGCCCTAAATGAGCGCTTCGCAATCGAAGCGGGGCGCGTGTCTGATTTGGAAAATCCACCGAAATATGCGTCACTCTATGGTTTATGGGAAGTCACAAATGCTAGAAATATGATAGACGTCCATCGTGGTGATCGCATGAATTTTTCTGAAGACCGTTTTATGGAACATTTCCGAAAATCTGTGAGTTTAGACGAACCCGATGATATTGAAGGCTACTCTGTCAACAATAAGCAAATCTATTTGAAAAGCTCTGATCTGACGTTTTCTTATCAAGTTCGAAAAAATGGAACAATTGCACTCCGTCACAGAGACGGAAAGTCCGTAATCTACCTTAAACCGGTAAACTCCAATCTATAAATAAAAAAAGCCAACAGGTTTAATTCTGTTGGCCATTACAAAACTTCATTTAACGCGTTTAGCCGCGCCCACCACAAGCATATTTCGCAATCGCTTGACGGTCAGCTGGCGTTGCATCAACGTCAATTTTATCAAATGAGCTTAAAGGGCTCGAAAGATATTCATTTCTAGTGTCCCTATGCATGCTTACATAGTTATAGCCCTCACCTAATAGCCTGGCATGAGATGGTTTGCCAAAATCGCACTGCACCAGGTAACGCTCATAATAGCGTCCGCCATCAGAATTGTGCCGTGTATCAATAACGCGTCTGCGCAAATCAAGTATTCTTAACTTGGCCGAGAAAATCTCAGATTGGCTATCGCCTTCAACGGGTATAGATTGAAGATCGATATCCAGCACGGTACCGTTTAGGGTCTGCCGCCTATTTGCTCCCAAGCTTGAATAATTAGCCCAAGTCACGCGGGATGCACTTGTATAGTTGCCATTTATCCAATTGGCCTTGTGTCCATCTGGGCTAATCCGCATCCAATTCTCAAGCTGTTCGTAAACTTTCACCTTTTGACCACGTTCCAATGTATCGATTTGATTGCCTGCAAAGGGGTCATCTCGAACATGTAACTTGTTCGCGTCAATCCAAAATGGTGCCGGTTCAACAACACGTTTTACAATCCGCGTTCGCGTTTCACTATCTTGAGCGAATACGTTTAGGGTTGTTACTGAAGCGATAATAAGCGGCAGGATGGCCGCTGCTAATAATTTGTGTCGCATTTTACATCTCCACATCTAGTAGACTATGCGCCAATGCGTAATGTAATCGAAAGGTTTAAGTTTTTGGTAAATGACCGGTTAATCAAAATTTAAAATCTATGAACCTGACCTAAATGGTCCGAAAAGGCGATCATTTATTGATCCGATTTTGTCCCACGCACAAAAAAAGCACGGAGAACTCCGTGCTTTGAAATTTGAATTTTGGCTCGAGAATCAGAGGATGAAATCAGCTTCAAGATCAATATCATCAACAGACCCAATGCCTGTCAGTTCAACGCTTGTGTCTTCATCAATATAGATAAAGACCGTCCCGTCATTTTCGACAAGATTGATATCGTTCAGATCTTTAATTCCAGTCCCAGACAGGTCAATTTGGTCACCTTCTGTAGAATTGAAATCTTCAATTCGGTTATAACCAGAATCTGCATCAAAGACAAAAATGTCAGCTCCTTTGCCACCTATAAGGAGGTCATTCCCTTGACCACCAAAAATTGAATCATCTACATCTGTGCCAAGAAGGAAATCATCTCCCTCGCCGCCATTGATAAAATGCAGCTCAGCTGCAGGTTCTGGCATCGGCGTTGGGGTTGGTACTGGCGTTGGAACTGGCGCTGGCGCCGGTATTGTCGGTGTCGTGACGAGGAAATCATCACCCAAATCTTCTATGTGCTTAACGTCAGTGAGCTGGATTGATGTATCCTCATCAAGGTAAGCAAAGACATTTCCGTCATGTTCGACAAGATTAAGTTGATCAACATCAGTTAATCCAAAATCCGTCAAATCCAAACGATCACCCGCACCAAAGTCGACAATCCTGTCATGACCTGAGCCATCACTAAAGACAAATATATCTGATCCAGACCCACCAATCAGGAGATCGTTCCCTTGTCCGCCGTCAATAACGTCTTTGCCATTTCCACCATCAAGCGTATCATCGCCTTGACCGCCAGAGAGTGTGTCAGCGCCATTGCCACCAAAGATAATATCATCACCAGCAAAACCGTGAACCTCATCACGTCCACCAAGCGCAAAAATATCATCATCACCAGTTGTACCAATAAGTTGTTCAGCTTGGTTAGAACCCGTAATTTCGGTCACGCCATTTGTGTTACCTGGTGTAGGTGCCGGCTCCGGAGTTGGCTCAGGTGTGGGCTCAGGC
>CAYRMO010000029.1:26232-28842 GCA_964425355.1 uncultured Algimonas sp.
GGCTCAGGTGTGGGCTCAGGCGTTGGCTCTGGCTCAGGCGTGGGCTCAGGCTCAGGTGTGGGCTCAGGCGTTGGCTCTGGCTCAGGTGTGGGCTCTGGCGTTGGCTCAGGTTCTGGGGCTGGTTCGGGCAAGGCATCATCAAAGACAATATCGTCAACCGCTAGAAACTCGAATTCGCCCACGGCATTCCCATCGACTCCGGGTTCAAGACCCGTGAAAATCAGCGCGTCAATATTAGATGCAGTATCTGTCCCCCAAATTGGGTGGAAAATTGTTATAGACCCATCAGCGTTTTCGACAATTGTGAACTCAGACCGCGCACCATCATAATTAATCTGGGAAAACCCATTAGGGTCCGCATCATAGATGTCATCGCCTACACCACCATAAAGACCCGAAAGATTCGCCGTGGCGAAGAGTACATCATCTCCATTCGTGCCGTTCAACACATTGTCATTGTCGATACGCTGGGCAGGCAATCCTGCCGTTCCTGCTATCGAATCGGCCAAACTAAACGTTTCGCCAGAACGCGCGAAGAAAATCGCTTCTACATTTGTGACCGTGTTCGCGCCCCAAGTTGCATGTGTTGCAAGCACGGACCCATCATTCTGCTCTGTAAACGTCCACTCAATCAGGTCACCATCAACATTCAAAACGTCGAATCCGGCCCCGCCGTCAACAAAATCAATACCCATTCCCACAAAAAAAGTATTATCTGTTGCATCTCCAACCAAAACATCATCGGTCTCATTAGACCCCACAACGCCCCCATTAACGCCATCAATTACACTTAACATATCTATTGCCTCTAACGGTGGGTTGCATCGATTTGATACAACTGAGAGTGTAAGTGCAATTCGTTGGCCATATTAGAAAAAGCCCTAAAAGTCTGATCATAGACAGGGTAATATATTCAAATAATACAACGCATTCCAATTTTTGGAGTGGTCTTAAACGTTTGAATGGGTATATGGGAATTAATGGGTAGCTTGCTTAGGCAAGCCATAAAAAGGGTAGAGATATTTCGTGGCCAAATCAGATAGTATTGAAAAAATTGTTACCAGTTTGAAAACGCATATTCAGGCGCTTGATGCGCAGTTCGTTGGGCGAAAAGCCATGTTAGAACTAATAACGCTTGGCCTAATCATGCATGAACATGTCCTCTTGATCGGTCCTCCTGGGACAGGTAAATCAGCGGCGGTACAAGCCGTCGCGTCAGGGCTTAAGGTCAAAAATTTCGAATATTTGATAGGCCGATTTACAGAACCTTCCGAGCTCTTTGGTGGACTAGACCTCAACGCGCTAAAAGATGGGCGTGTAGAACCTGTTACAAAAGGTATGTTGCCCGAAGCAGAAATAGCCTTTCTTGATGAGATTTTTCTTGGTTCAACGGCAATTTTGAATTCACTTTTGAAAATATTGAATGAACGCACCTATCAGCGTGGACAATTTTCGGTCAAAACGCCCCTCCTCTCATGCATCGCCGCTTCAAATCATTTACCGGATGAGTCGCTCCTCGCGGCTTTTGCGGATCGGTTTTTGCTAACGATGTTTGTTGAGCCCATTGGCGAAGAACAAATGGCAGACCTATTGAAGGTTGGATGGACACAGTTTCAAGACGGTGGTCAAAAATTATCGCCGCTCCCGAAAACCCATATCACTAAACTTCACAAAGCCGCTCTATCCGTCGACCTTTCAGATGTCACCGAACAATATGCGCATATCACCCGAAAATTGCGACTTCTCGGCGTCTCACTCTCCGATCGAAAAATCGTAAAAGGACAAAAAGCGATTGCGGCTGCCGCCCTTCTCAGAGGATCAATGCAAGCGGGCCCGGAAGACCTATGGCCCGTCACCTATCTCGTGCAAGATGCGACCCGCCAATCTGAGGCGAGAGAACTATTAGAAAAAGAATTGAAAGACAGCTTCAACCCAGTCCTGTCTGAAAGTGCATCTGAAGCGACCTATGGGGCCACGGCTCACGCTGCACATCTAACATCTAAGGGTGAAGCCTTACTCGCAGACAAACCGGCCCTTTCAACAGATCCAATTTATGAAATTTGGCTGGTACGGTTAGAAACGCTTTTAACCCAGATTGAATCCGGCTTTGACAAAGACAATCTCCCGCAAGGGTTGAGGCTGCTAAGAACGTCAATCCTATCACACCTTGAAGGTAAATCCGGTACAACAGAGTCAACTGAACCCAAAGCCGAGAATGACCGCGGAGAAAGTGAAGCAGAAGACAATATGTCGTCATCTGAAAATCTGACGAATGATAGGAATGCGAAACCTAATCCTTGGACACAGTCATAACGCCTTATGCGGTGGCAAGTCGTAGATAAAACCCAAGAGCCAACAGCGCTACTTATGGATGGTTTAACAGACCCCCTCGATTTTTTATTGGAGATACGCGTAACGAAACCAGCTTTTTTCGGGCAATTGGAGGTCGCTATGGGAGATCGCTGGGCTGTTATATTTGGACAAAATCACAAAGGCGAAATCCTGTTACCTCATATTGCACAAGCAAGGGCCCTCTATAAACACAAGAGAAATATATGGTTGCCGACCGGCGTGGACTTCGATTTAGATGAAGATACGCAACAAGACTAT
>CAYRMO010000030.1:0-28794 GCA_964425355.1 uncultured Algimonas sp.
AGGTGAGTCAGCTGGCCAATCGTTAAAAATGTGTTAATAGGTCCAATGACCTATCGCCAGCTTGTAATGACCGCCTCGATCTTTGCCTTTTCAATTGGCGGCATCGCCGTGTTTAGCGCCGAACGCGCAACAGCCCATGAATTGCCGGATGAAACCTATGAGGCCTATACGCTGATCCATGCGGGTCATGTCATGGCTGTGCCGGGCGAAGACGTCTTAAAAGACCACACCATCATCATTCATGATGGTAAAATTGTCGGCATTGAAGCGGGTTTCCTGGAGGATAATGACGCGACAATTATTGACGGCAAAGACCGGTTTTACCTGCCAGGCCTGATCGATAGCCACGTACATTTGCGCGGTGAATGGAACCCCAATGGTCGGCTTGAGACTTTTACCAAAGAAGATAGCGATATTGCCTTTGACGCGGCCCATAATGCGCATACCACGCTTTTGGCTGGATTTACGGCCGTCCAAGATGTTGGCGGTCCGCCATCGATCAAAGCCTTATCACGCGCGATTGATGCTGGGAAATTACCGGGACCGCATATTCGAGCCTCTGGTAATGTCAGCATTACAGGCGGCCACGGCGAATTAAACGGCTTTCGCGCGGATATATTGAACCATTTCCAACGCCCGACAAATTGTGACGGGCCGGATGATTGTCGCCGTGCCACACGTCTTGCGATTAAAAATGGCGCCGATCTGATCAAAATCGCCGCCACAGGTGGCGTGCTCTCAAATACCAATGCTGGCACAGGTCAACAAATGACGGATCTTGAGCTTGAAGCCATTGTCGATGCGGCCACCGCTATGGGACGTAAAGTTACCGCCCATGCCCATGGCAAGGACGGCATTGATGCGGCCCTAAAAGCCGGCGTGAAATCTATTGAGCACGGGACCTATATGGATGAGGAAACGGCGCGCTTATTTAAAAAATATGATGCGACCCTTGTTCCAACTGTTCTGGCCGGCATGACCGTGACCGAGTGGGATTTCTTGCCTGAAGCCAGCTACCGCAAAGCCCAGGCCGTGGGCCCCAGAATGCTGGATATGCTGTCACTTGCCCATAAGAATGGGGTGAGGATTGCCTTTGGAACAGATTCTGGCGTGTCAAATCACGGGCTCAATGCCAAGGAATTTGAATTTATGGTTCAAGCCGGCATGAGTGAAGTCGAAGCCATTCGCGCCGCAACCGTTACGGCGTCAGAGCATATTGAAATGGCCGATATGATCGGGACCTTAGAAGCTGGCAAACAGGCCGATATTATTGGCGTCGACGGCGATCCGCGCGACAATATTAGCGAGCTTTTAGACGTTGATTTCGTGATGAAGGGCGGCGAGATCTATAAGGATCAATAGAGAGCTTAAGCCGCCTCGCCCAAGCGGTCTTCCACGATCGCAAAGAGCGCCTTTTCGCTAATATGATGTTCGCCATCAGCGCACGCAATATCATTGATCCACTCTAAGATCAGATCTTTGCGTTTAAACCCGTCCAGATCATCTAAAACAAGGTTTAACCAGTCGCTTAGCCCCTCATGACCAATTTCCATCTTTTTTTGTAGATCAGACTTGTTCATTTCAAACCAATGTAGAAGTTTTGCTTCTGTGATTTTTATGTCTGAAATATTGGTTACTTCGAGTATGTCCGCAAAGGAGATAAATTTGTTAATTTCCTCAGATAAAACACGTTTATCCGCGAAAATAGCAAAAGCCGTCAAAGACAAAACGGCCTCTGTTTGCGTGTTAAACATCGTCTTATGACTTGTTTGATTTTCCACACTGATCCTTATCTAACGCAATCGCGGTCATGAGTGACTATACAAGCTATGATTAAAGACCTGATCTAAAGACATGGTTAATCAGGTGTAAATTTATAGGGCCTCAGGATAGGTAAAAAAGCAAAATAAGCGCCAAAAATTACTTGGTTACGCTATCCCCAAAATCGCCCGCGCGCCATTAGCGTCTTTCGCAATCTGCATTTTGAGCGCATCAAAACTCTCAAATTTTTTCTCGGGCCTTATGAAGCTTCGAAAACGAACATCGATATGTTGCCCATAGATATTCCCGTCAAAGTCTAGGAGATGCACTTCAAGGCGCGCGGCTTCGCCGTCAACGGTCGGACGACTGCCTGTATTCGCAACACCGGGCCGCCAATTAGTTTCGCCTTCGAGCCGAGCTTCCACGACATAAACGCCAAATTTAGGTCTGACCAGATCGCCAAATTCAAGATTGGCCGTCGGGAAATTAATCGTGCGTCCGCGTTGTTCGCCTTTTTGTACACTGCCATCAACTTGCCAGGGACGCGACAACATATGTTGGGCGTGAAACACATCGCCCGCTTGCAAGGCCTTGCGGATTTCGGTTGACCCATATTTTCCATAAAGCACGTGTAATCCAATGGGCGAAATCGCGGTGACGCCTATGCCGCGCGCGGCGCAAAGCCGGGTTAGGCTTTCAACATTGCCACAGCGATTTTTCCCGAATTGGTAATCCTCGCCGACCACAACATGGGAGATGCCCAAGCCTTTATGAAGGACGATCTCGACAAATTCCTGATCATCCAAATCGCGAAGCGCGCCGTCAAATGGAATTTCATATAGAAACTCGACACCAAGCTCGGCCATGACAAGGGCGCGGATGCGCGGACTCATAAGGCGAAACGGGGCCGCGTCGGGTTTAAAAAAGCGGTAAGGATGCGGGCGGAACAAGCCAATACCCATGGGCGCACCAAGTTCTTTGGCGATATCTTGCGCGGTTTTTATGACGGCTTGATGGCCCCGATGGAGCCCGTCAAAATTTCCAAGAGCGATAACAGCACCCTGATCAGAGCGGTCCAGCGTTGAATAGGTTTGAAGCGTTTTCACGCGAGACTAAGCCTCGGTCGGGCGCTTTTGTACAAAGACACCTGCATCGCCGCGACAGATCTTTTTTCCGTCGACTTCGCAATGACAGCGCATTTTCACCTTGCCAGTCCGTTCATTGATTTCCGCGACTTCGGCAATGGCAATGACTTCATCCCCGATAAAGGCGGGTTTGCGAAAGCGCAGATTAAGCTCGACAAAGACGGCGCCAGGGCCAGGCAAATCATTGCCCAGAACAGCCGAGATAAAACTGGCCGATAAGGCTCCATGAGCGATACGTTGACCAAAATCGGTTGTCGCCGCGAACTCGGCATCGACATGGATCGGATTATGATCGCCTGTAATATCGGCAAATGTATTGATCATATCTTCGGTGATGATGGCGCGTGTTTCTGAGCGCATACCGATTTCAAGGTCTTCAAGGTAGTATTTGACGTCCATTCGGCGTTCCTAGCAAAGGCTGAGCGCGCTTTCTATCTAAAATCTGCGTGAATATGGATATCATATCACCACGACAAATGCGGAGCCGTATAGCGCGCACTTATACCATGTGTTGTCATGAGGGTCCGGAATTTGGTTTCAGTTTCCCCATATAAACCGTCTTGAATAAAGAGACAGTCCATAGCCTCACGCTGTGCCCCGACCAAATCGGTAAAAATATTATCGCCAATACAGAGGATACGCTCGGGTGATGGGACATAATCCATGACTTCGCTTAGCCAGGCCTTACAAAGGCGGTAAATCGGCGCATGCGGTTTGCCCGCATAAATGACCGTGCCGCCCATATCTTCATAGATTTTGGCCAGTGCACCACCGCACCACACCAGCTTGCCGCCAATTTTGACCCGCATATCAGGATTGGCACAAATCAATTCCAAATTACGCGCCCGCGCTTCGCCTAAAAGTTCAATATAGTCATCTGGATGTTCATCATCATCAAACATGCCCGTACAAGAAATAAAACTGGCAGAATCTAGATCTGTGAAATTCATCTCGAGACCCTGATAGAGCGGGTCATCGCGCTCGGGACCAATTTTAAAGGCAGGGCCTGGTGCGCGACGCGCCAATTCGTCAATCGTAGCATCCCCTGAAGTTACAATGGCATCCCAAAATTCGCCAGGTACGCCCAGTTGCAAAAATATTTCAGGGATAGAGATAGAGGGCTGTGGGGAATTGGTAATCAAAACAACTGGCCCACGTTCCTTAAACCGTTCAAGCGCTTCACAGGCCGCCAAGAAAGGCGCGCGGCCATTATGGATCACCCCCCAAACGTCACATAATATCGCGTCGTAATCATCAGCGATTTGGCCAAGGCCAGATAAAGGAAGGAAACTATCAGTCATAGAGGCGCGATAATCCCATGCCAGAAAGAGAGCAATAAAAACCTTTGCGCGATGTTAGGGTGTTTTAGATTTATATTGAGAACATATCCTATGGCTTTGAACCGGATAGCAGTTGCACAAGGTCGAGAATGATGCGGATTTGGATTTAGGGTCACACACCACTCGTTTTCGTCGTTTCAGTGCATTTTGATAAAATGCACATAGTTTATCCCTAGGACCTCCTGGGTCCAACATATATAAACCGAACTCGCACCTATGCCCAACCCCGAAGCATCCAGGAGATTCCGGGCACAAGACCCGGAATGACGAAGATTGCGGGTTTGCGATTAACCGCCTATTCGGAAAACACCCTAGGTTTCGTCCTTTAGGGCTTTGATATTCTTTTCCCAATTCCGTCCATCAAAGGGAATGCGACGTCCAATTTTCAATGTCCCGGGATCGACACAGCGAAAATTCACACTCCAACTGTCTGGATGGCTGCGCGGACGATAAAGCGGTTTCACCCCGCAAATTTTGCAAAATTTATGTTTCGCGGCACCGGTATTAAATGTGTAAGTCGTGAGCTTATCTTCCCCCGATAAAAAGCGAAGATTGTCTTGGGGCACAAACACATGTTCATAGGCACTCATGTGACAGATCGAACAATTACAATCTGTCACGTCGACAATCGGGGCGGCCGTAAATTCAAAACGCACCGCGCCGCAATGACAGCCGCCTTTATGTTTGACCCCTTTATGTTTGTTCTCGGCCATGTGGCGTTACGGATCCGTTGAGCCAATAGGGCTTCCAGGTGGGCGCTGCTTGGCTGCGATAAAGGCGGCATCCGTATTGGCCGGACGAGATTGAAACCGGTCTATCTCTCGGGCAAGCCATTGATTGCCTGACGTCCCAGATGCATCCAAGGCCTTGGCATAAAGCGCGAGCTCACTATCAATTCGCGCGGTAATCGCTGCACTCGTATCGGCCTCGATCAGGTCAATCAGTGCATAGGCATATCGTGCGCGAATAGCTTGTCCAATTTCAGCGGTGCGGCCCAATTTTGGCCCAGATAGAACCTTACGGCGAATACGGGTCAACACATCCTCGAGCGATGGGTTTCGACCATCCCGGCGATTAAACTCAACCAGACGCGTGACACGTTGCGGATGAAGCAAAGCTTCAAAGCTTAGCGCCGCCGATGTATCTGCGGCCGCGACGATGTCAAACGCTGGATAGGCCGTCCGACGGAAAAGTTCGCGATCTGATTCTGCAAATGACCATGTCCCAAGGGACGGCGTGAGATAGGCCAAGGTTTCATCTTTTAAGTCCAGAGCTTTGGGATCCAGTGTTGCAAGGATAGCGTCCAAGGCGGCCCATTGCTGCGCGGGCGCAACGATTTGAGAGGCCGGCATATCATCCCCATTGACGCTATATGAAAAACGCATACCGCCAATTGATTTGGCCGCGGCTGCGACTTGATAACGGTGATAGAGATAGATCGGCACAAGTGCTGCATTTAGGTCTGATCTTGGACGGCCTTCCATCAGATTATCTGGCCCAAAACGATCCAGGGCAATCCGGCGCACCTGCATGACTTCATTTAATTTAGCGACCGCATCCTCACCATTATCCCAGACACTACCTTCGGGATGGCCCGTACCGACGCTTCGCCCTTCTCGGTCCGCAACATAAGTCAGACCATTCCCATAGGCCGCTTTGATCAGCGCATCTCGCTGGGCCTGGCTATGCTGGCCATATAGCCAATCTGTTGTAAATATATCCCAAGCGCCAATGCCCACGCCATATGTATTTGAGAAATCCAGCTTTCCGTCTTTTATCCGAACGTCCGGGGCCGGATAATCCATGACGGAGGCTTTATTATCCGTGCTTGCCGCAAAATTATGGGCAAAGCCCAATGCATGCCCAACCTCATGGGCGGAGAGCTGGCGGATACGGGCCAAAGCCAATTGCACAGGGTCATCAGGATCGCCGCTATCGGTTTTAGAAACACCGGCCAGGCCCTCAAATATCATGCGGTCCTGGCGCACGCGAAGACTGCCCAGATTTACATGACCTTTTAGCATTTCGCCTGTGCGCGGGTCAGAGACGCCACCCCCATAGGACCAGCCGCGTGTCTGGCGATGCACCCATTGGACCGTATTGTAGCGAATATCGAGCGGGTGTGCGTCTTCGGGTAAAATTTCGACCTTATAACCACCTGGAAATCCGGCCGCTTCAAAGGCCTCTTCCCACCAACGCGCCCCATCAACCAAGGCTGAGCGAATAGGTTCTGGCGCCCCGCTATCAATATAAAAAACAATCGGCTTGATGACATTGCCATCTTCGTCTTTTTCAAGGCGGTAGCGCCGCGCAAAACGTGTCTCAATCGGGGCGGAGAGCGCCGCCGAATAATCATAATGGACTTGTTCAATGGCGCCGGACCGTGGATCGGACAGACGCGGCTCAAATCCATCTTCAGGCAAGCGGGCAAAACTATGATGTTGAATGAGGGTCGCGACATTTGAATTGGCGGCGGTACTGGAAACCTCCCGACCTGGATCTTTGGAGGTCAGGGTAAAAAAGACGTCGATCTCGACATTGTCAGGGAAGGCAAAGCTATTATCGACATCGACAAATGTCCGATCCTTGGCCACCGAGAAATTCCCCTGCTCCGCGTCTTTGAGATATTGCACAAGGTTTAAACTATCATCTGTGAGAAAATCCGTCAGATCGACGACGATCCCGTCTGCGCGCTTATCCGTGATCGGAAGCGTGGCGAGGAAAGAGCGTGCAAAACTCTCACGCACAGCGCGTTCTTCGAGCGGATTTTCCGGTGATGCCCGATAAGATAGATTTTCCTGCTCAAAGATAATTTTATCTCCCATTTGCCGGATCACAATGACGCGTCCGCCCTCGCCCCATCCACGATCAAGACCAACGGGATTAGACCCCAGCCCCGCCGTTAGGCGCGCAGCATGGATAAACCGCAGCATAACGCCTGTTTCGTCCGCTTTGGGTAATTTCGCATAAATCTTATTTGTCTCTTCATCGACATAAAGATCGAAAAACCCCTCTCGATGATCCGCGCCGGATATAGCGGAACTGTCTGAACCGGATTTATCGGCAGGCTGGCAGGCCCCCAATAATAATAGGAATGGAATAAGCAGAATATAAAAATAGCGCATGGGGTCTTTTAATCAGGGATTTATTTTAAAAGAAAGCGCAATCCATTATTTGGAATAGGGTTTTTCACAAAGAGTTGTCATTGCCCTTATACCCGCCCTCGCCTAAGTGAGGCGCATGAAAAATCTTTTACTGGCCTCCACTCTGTTCTTTTCTGCCTGTTCGGCTTCCACAGGACCGAAACCCGGGCCCGCCGGAGAGACGTTAAATGCGGCGATCTCGACGACGCCCGCGCCTAAAACGGGCATGGTCGCCGCGGCAAATCCCTATGCGACCGAAGCTGGCCTTGAAATTTTACGCGCAGGCGGCACGGCCATTGATGCCGCCATTGCGGTCCAGGCCACATTAGGCCTGGTTGAGCCACAAAGTTCCGGTCTGGGTGGCGGCGCCTTTATGATTGTCTATGATCCCAAAACGGCCAAGGTCTGGGCTTATGACGGGCGCGAAACTGCCCCAGCTGGCTCAGATCCAAAAATGTTTCTAGATCCTGAAACCAATAGGCCTTTGCGTTATTTTGATCGGGTCGGATCAGGTATGTCGACAGGCGTGCCAGGAGCCGTCGTGATGCTACATATGGCGCATCAGGATTACGGCAATATGGATTGGGGGTCCCAATTAGACGGCTCAATTAAACTGGCCGAAGACGGGTTCACAGTTAGTCCAAGAATGGCGAGTCTTGTAAAGCGATTAGAGCCTTATATTTTACGTGATGATCCGAATTCCGATGCTTATTTTTTCCCCAATGGCGAGGCCTTAATAGAAGGGGATAATCGTAATAATCTTGAATATGCCGAGACCTTACGCTCTATCGCAAAAAATCCACGGGCTTTACTTGAGGGCGAGATTGCCGAAGATATAATTGCCAAAATTCAAACTGAACCCAGACCGGGCACGTTGACCCTCGCGGATATGGCAGCCTATCAACCCCATAAAACTGAAGCCTTATGTAGCCCCTATCGCGGCCATTTGGTTTGCGGGGCGCAGCCACCGGCCAGTGGCGGCGTCGCCGTCCAGGCCACATTGGGTATGTTAGAAAATTTTGATATGGCGCAACTCGGCCCATCCGCGCAAGGCTGGCACGTTTTCGCGGAAGCCAGTTTTCTCGCCTATGCAGACCGGGATAAATATGTCGCCGATCCGGCTTTTATCGCGGTTCCAGTCGCTGAGATGTTGGATCCTGATTATCTTCGTAACCGCGCCAGTCTGATCAAATTAGATCAGGTCAATGGCGATGTGAAAGCGGGTGATCCTGTTGCCTTTGCACGCGGTGAAGACGCAACGCCTGACAGTCCAGGAACATCTCATTTTACCGTTGTCGATAAGGACGGCCTTGTCGTGTCTATGACAACCACAGTTGAGAGCGCTTTTGGATCACAGCGTATGGTCCGTGGCTTTATGCTCAATAATCAGCTGACTGACTTCTCATCCTTTGACGTCGATAAAGACGGTGTAGCGATTGCCAATGCTGTTAGCGCTGGAAAACGTCCGCGCTCCTCAATGTCGCCCCATATTGTCTTTGATGAAGATGGCGAGTTTCTATTCTCTACAGGCTCACCTGGCGGCAACTCGATCATTGCCTATACGGCCAAGACGATTGTCGGCATTCTAGATTGGGGCCTGTCCCCACAAGAGGCGATTGAACTGCCCAATGTTATCGCCCGAAATGGATCTGTTCGCTTGGAAGCCAAGAACCTTAAAGACGCGGAAACAGATGAGCTGGACCGCGGTGCCGGTGCCGTTGAGTTTGGGATGGAAGAGGAGATAGTTTCCGCCATTGAAACCATGGGCCACAAGGTCCGACGTTCAAAAGGTGAGATTTCCGGCCTGCATATTATTTATCGTCAAGAGGACGGCACTTTAATTGGTGGAGCAGATCCCCGACGCGAAGGCGTTGCCGCTACACCTTAGCCAAGGAAATTAAACCATAGCAAGGGTCAATTCAAAAACGGTTCCTGAACTGTCAGAGGATTTTAGCTTTAGGTCTCCACCTTGTGCTTTGGCTAATTCTTTGGAAATCGACAAACCTAACCCGGTCGATTTTGTACTTTCATTATGGGCCTGTCCGCCCGCAAAAGCCTGAAACAGATTATCTTTTGCTTTTTCCGGTAGGCCCGGACCCGAATCTGAAATTTGCAGATTGACCGCCTCTTTTCCGAGTTCAACCGACGCTTTTAACAAACGTGTTTCACTGTCAGCCGCCCGCATGGCCTGGGCCGCATTGCGGAAGATATTGTGGAAAATCCGGTAGGCGTGATCGGGATCGCTGTGGACAAGTAGGTCTGTCGGCACACGGTTTCTAAACTGCGTTTCAGGGAATTGTGCAATCACATCCGCAGCCGCCTCACCAATCGTAAAGGCAATCCGGACTTCTTGAATATCCGGATCAGCGGATTCAGCTTTGGAATAGGATAAAACATCCTCTGTCAGGCCTATACCGCGCTCAACACTACGTGTGAGACGTTCACCCATATCAGCGAGTTTTTCGTCCGGATTCATAGACAGCCGATCAGAAATCAAAAGGGCAGAAGCAAGAACATTTCGAAGATCGTGATTGATCTTGGCAACTGATAACCCCAAATCCGCCAAGCGTTCTCTTTGTCGGAACGCTGCGCGCAAGGATTGCTTCAAGTCGATGAATTCCCGTTCCAATTGACCTATCTCATCTTTACGGTGTTTATGTGAGCGCATAAAATTTCGTCGATTAGGGTCATTTCGAAAAGCCGTCATATCATTGGCCAAATTCTGAACCGGTCGAATAATCAGGGCTGACATGGCCAAAAATATCAATGTCCCCGTAATGATGGCTATAAACAGCGAAAGCTGGAAAATATTGATGAAATAGTCTCGCATTTCGACACGTAATTTCTGCCTAGGAATAATCAACTCAATCGAGTCCTGTCCCTCAACAGGGCTGTCGGCGAGAACTCGTAATGAGTCACTCGGCTTGCTAAACATATCTTGAAAAGGCGCAATAAGGGATGGGATTCGGTCAGATTTCCGAAGGTCGATCATAATAACCTTACCCTCGATGGCAGACATATTATCACCGAGCACAAGCTCGGTCATGCCATTGCGTTTGGCCGCCATCAGGATCACATCCGTGTCTGCTACGAATTGATCTGTCAGGGTTTGTGTGGCTTCAAAGTCTGGAACACCCGTCAAAGCCTGAGCGAGGAGCCCCGCTTGCTGCACCCTGTCTTTAATCCAAGCCTGCCGAGAAAAGGCAACCGAGGGAATAAAGAGCAATAGCTCGGCAAGCATAACAAAGCCTATCGTCAGCAATAATAGCTTAGACGATAGGCGTCGGGATATGATTGCTTCGATCATGGCAAATGGTCTAGTGCGACAATTTGTCGATGCCTAGTGGAATTTTGTCCAAAGAGCTGCGAGTTTCTTTGCCTTTGCGCCTTCACCAAAGAGTGCTTCGGTATACCAGCTCCCGGCTGCCCGTTTAACGGCTTCTGATCGGGTTGGGTAAGGCGAGATAATACTTGCAAGACCTGAAATTTTTACCTTATTGGACATGGCAACAGATAACATGTGAAGCATTTCACCAGCTTGCATGCCGACAACAGAGCCACCCAGGATAACACCTTTTTTGGTCGCAACAATTTTGACACCGCCAGCTGTTGTGCGTTCTGCAATAGATCTGTCATTTTCTTCAAATTCGAAATGAACTGCCCGCACTTTGTCTTTGCCATATTTTTCAATCGCCTGAGCTTCAGTCAAACCAATATTGGCCAGTTCTGGTTCCGTATAAATTACGCCAGGCATGGCATTGGTTGTCGCCTTCGAGAACTTCTTGTTCAAGAATGGAATTGGCGGCACGAAATAGAGAGCTGTCGTAATCTGCTTGGCGTGGAAGCCCGCAGCATGTGTCAGCCCCCCTCTACCTTTGGCAACGTCACCCGCAGCATAGACTTTCTTATTAGATGTCCGGAGGTTATCATCCGTATCAATACCCCGGCGATCAAATGTAATACCAGCGGCTTCAAGACCAAGCCCGTTCACATTTGGAGCCCGACCCGCCGCAACAAGAAGGTGAGAGCCTTTTATCACAGTGCCGTCTTCAAGCTCGACCTCGACGGTTTTGCCTTTTTTACGAATTTCTTTCGTATTGGCTGGCGCGTGGAAGGTAATGCCTTCAGCTTCTAATTCTTTGACAAGAATTTCGGCATGTTCAGGCTCATTGCGGCCCAAAGGCTTGGCGATATCAATGATCGTTACATCTGCACCAAGACGCTTGAAAGTTTGACCCATTTCCAGTCCGATTGGACCAGATCCGATAACCAAGAGGTGTTTCGGGAAGTCTGCCAGGCTGAAAATATTCTCGTTAGTCGCATAATCGACTGTGTCGAGACCTGGGATTGGCGGAGCCGCTGCCCGGCTTCCAACAGCAACGATAAAGCGTTTGGCCTTAACACGAGCGGATTTTGATTCGACCGTATTGGCGTCAACAAAATGCGCATATTCTGTGATAACTGTGGCGCCGAAGCTTTCATAACGTTCGACAGAGTCGACTGGCTCAATGGTCTTAATAACGTCCGCAACGTGAGCTTTCACAGCCTCCCAATCAACTTCAGCTTCAACGGGCTTAATCCCGAATTTTGCGCCGCTGCGCATGGATTGTGCAATTTTACCGGCTTTGAGGATCGCTTTTGAGGGTACGCAACCGTGGTTTAAGCAATCGCCGCCCATTTCTGCGCCTTCGAAAAGTACGACTGAGCGTCCTAGATTGGCAGCGACCCAAGTCGCGGTGAGGCCAGCAGAGCCTGCGCCGATTACGCAGAGGTCAACATCATATTCTTTCATGGGAAAATCTCTCTTTGTGTCTTAGAGCAAATTGCGCTTATTGGAGCTCTCGCAACTAACCTTAACTTAGGTCACTTACGAGAAACATTTCCATTCTGGTTAAACGCAAATTTTAGGGGGTGTAAAGGGGGGGCGGTCCCGGCTTAAGCCGAGACTGATGGTTTTTTGAAGAACTTCTTATAGATCGCAGGGATCAGAGCAACAACGGCCAGAGCAAGCAAGGCTGGGACAAGTCCTTTAGCTGACGCGGAGACTAGAGTGCCCACATCAACCTCTTCACCTGTTTCAGCGGCTTTCAATAGGCCCGTGCGCAATCCTGACCCGATCAAGGAGTAAGCGACAGTGCCGGGAATAATGCCGATTGCCGTTGTGATGAAATAGTCGCGGAATTTCGCACCCAATATGGCCGGAGCAATATTAACGACAGCAAATGGGAAGAGCGGGATCAGGCGCAGGGTAAAGAGATAAGAGAACGGGCTCTCATTAAATCCTTTTTCCATCTTACCGACAAAGGGTCCGGCAATCGATTTCAAGGCTTCACCAATAGATGACTTCGCGGCGATAAAGAGTAAACAAGCGCCAATCGTCGCACCAATCACAGTTGCTGGGGCGCCAATTGCGGCACCAAACAAAAATCCACCGCCAATTGTCAGCGCACTTGCGGGCACCATAAAGGTTGTCGCCAGCATGTAGACAAGAATGAAGGCTATCAAGACAAGGAAGAAGTTTTCTTGAACAAGTGTGTTTAAGTAAACCGCATTCTCAGCCAAGGCTGTTGGGGTTAAGTAGGTATGCCATCCTTGGGAGACCGCGAGGCCCAACCCAGCTAATATGATATATATTGGCCAAAGTTTGATCCAGATTGGCTTGTCTTTTTTCTCGGTAGTCATATGTGTTACTTCTGTGGCTGACATGGTCTTATCTCTCTTTTATAGTAATTTTGTGCTTCAAGTCGACTACTGGTTTAAAGACCAATCATAGTCATACCCATCAATTTTGGCGCCTGCATCGATTGCAGCGGCCAGCTCTGGTCCGGCGAATTGACGTAAATGCTTCAGTGTTTCTGATTTTGAACCACCAAAGTCTTTGTCAAACCACTTATAGATTGACGAAAGCTTCAACTTATTGCCTTTGATCGCGACACCGCGTGGCGAGTTAATAAAATCACGTGCGGCTTGAACACGGTCTTGCTCGAGTGTTGCACCATTCCAAAGCTTGTTGGATAGGTTTGGACATCCAACAGAGGCACAATTCACCATATAGTGGACAAAGGCCGGATTTGCGTATTTCTTGCGCAAAATCTCATGCTCGATATCATTCAGTGTAAGTGTCTTTCCATTCACGACTGCGGCATCACGACCCCAAGGACCGATTGAAAAGGCGCCAGATTTGATCTTACGGATCGACTCAACGGGATAGTTTTCCAAGATGACCTTTAGGGTAAGGGCGTTATAAAGGTTGGCCCAATAGGCGATTTGATCGTTTTGACTCATCGCATCAGGGTTTTGCGACTGCAAGTAATCGGCATAGGCCGTGATCTGACGCAGATCACCTGCGCCATGTGCGCCAGCATAGTCAAATTTGTTAAGGCCACCGGCACCGCGTGTGATGCGGGTTTGCAATATATTGGCGTAAGCCGCGACGGCAGGTTGTTTATCAGCCATGGCAGTTTTTTGGACCATAGTATCTTGTGCGTTGGCCGTCGAAACGGTTGCCATAGGAGCTAAAGCTGCTGCCAGGACGATGAGGCTCGTTTTTGTAAGGTTCTTAAAGGTCATATCTCTTTTTCCCATTTTTGCGATGACACGGTATTGGTCATTGCGACTAAGTTGAGCGTCATATGGTTGAGCGGGGTCTGAATAGCCAATGAAGTTACAAACACAGCCTCTCACTTTCATGTGCGGATTTATGTGAGATTGGCTCACACCGTCTTGAGCGATTGTGAGATTCAAGCCATATCCGCGTCATGGTCTCTAAGTCTGAGAAGATGGGTTGACAGTTTTGGCCTGTACGCGTAGTTGCCGCCGCTTGAGACAAAGGGTCGGGTTATTATCGAATCCACCTATAAAGTATATATAGAGTAAACCAATGAAACGCACGTTCCAGCCATCAAACCTTGTCCGCGCCCGCCGTCATGGTTTCCGCGCCCGTATGGCCACGAAGAATGGCCGTGCTGTCCTATCGCGTCGGCGCGCTAAGGGCCGCAAGAAACTATCCGCTTAAGCGCATTTTATATGGCGAAAGCCATCGCACCAAGCTGCAAAGCGAAACGCACACGATGAAACTCGGAAAGCTAAAAGCGCGTTCCGAGTTTTTATACGTTCGGGATGGGGCATATTCGGCCAAAGGCGGGGTTGTTATTCAGATGCGCAAGCATAAGACACGCGAAATTGGATTTAAGGTCGGCTTTACAGCCACCAAGAAAATAGGAAATGCCGTCATCAGAAATCGCGCGAAACGCCGTTTACGAGAGACAGCCAGAGAGCTCCTGCCGGAATATGGTCTGTCGGGCTATGATTATGTCTTTATCGCGCGCGATAATACGACTGCACGGAAATGGTCAGATTTGCTTGACGACGCGCGCAAAGCCCTCATAACGCTTTCCAAACGGGCAAAAGACCCAAATGGGACTTTAGACAAGAAAGAAACGGCCAAATAAGATGGACGAACAGAAGAATCTGATCTGGGCGATGATATTATCAGCCATTGTTGTGATGCTGTATTTCACATTTCTCCAACCCCCAGCGCCGACATCGACCGACCCCGCAACGGCTGAACAGGAAGCCGGTGAGCAGGTCACTGAAACGAATGCGCCGCCAGTCATCATCAAACCACGTGAGGACATCATAGCCTCCGGCGACGGCGTCCGGATCAAGATCGATTCGCCTGGCATAACTGGGTCTTTTCTAACGACAGGCTCCCGCCTTGATGACATATCTTTAAAGCGCTACAATAAAACGCTCGATGCTGAAGACGGCCTTGTCAGCCTTCTCAATCCTGAGGGCAGTGAGAGCGCCGCCTATCTAACAGATAATTGGACGGCGGTTGATGGCGGGTCAGGTACGCAAACCGAATGGGCGGTTGTGTCTGGCGATATTTTGACGCCAAATACGCCTGTTACCTTACAAAGCTCGGTCGGCCCAGTTCAAATTGAACGTGTTTTAAAGGTCGATGAAAATTATCTGATCACGCTTTCAGATAGGTTGACCAATACGGGCAAAAAAAACTTTGATTTGGAACGCAAAGGCATTTCGCGTCAAATCGGACTTCCTAAAGGTTTGACCAATTTCTTTATCATCCAAGAAGGCCCCATCAGTGTCGTGGACGGGTCCTATCACGAGTTGAAATATAAAAAACTACGCAAGAAAGGCGGACGAACAGACACAGGTACGGCCGGGTGGGTCGGCCTCACCGATAAATATTGGATACAATCATCAATTGCCCCACAGGGGACGAATATTAAAGCTGAGTCTGGCTTTCGCTTGATTAATAATGAGGATGTCTATGAGACATCTTATACGACCTCTGCAACGACGCTTACACCTGGGGCAACCATAGCCTCTGAAAGCTATATGTTTGCAGGTCCAAAAGAATACAAGCTTTTGAACTCCTATGAAGAAAAGAACATTGCAGATTTCACCAGTGCCATTGGATGGGGCCGACTAAAAATCCTGGTTAAGCCAATTTCAATTTCTCTGTCTTGGTTAGGTGCGAAGATTGGGAATCTTGGCCTGGGTATTCTGGCCTTAACGCTCATCATCAGACTTCTGATGTTTCCGCTTTATAACAAGCAATATGGATCCATGGCCAAGATGAAAAAGGTCCAGCCCATGATGAAAAAGCTGCAGACCAGGTACAAAGATGACCGGATGAAATTGCAGCAAGAAATGATGGCGCTTTATAAAAGAGAAGGCGTAAATCCAGCCGCAGGCTGCCTGCCTATTATCCCGACAATCTTTGTCTTTTTCGCCCTCTATAAAGCCGTGTTTATCAATATTGATCTTCGTCATGCGGGATTTACGAGCTATATTCAGGATCTATCCGCCCGCGATCCCATCTCTATACTAAACGGATTTGGCCTCTTTCCGTGGGATGGCATACCACCTCAAGGCACGGCTTTAGCCTTTTTAGCGATCGGGCCGCTCGCTCTGCTCTATGCGATATCCATGCGTTTAATGTATCTACTTCAACCCACACCTGGCGGGGAAGCGTCTGAACAAGCCCAAATGCAGGCTAAGATTTTCAAATGGATGCCATGGGTCTTAATGTTTGTCTTGGCAGGCTTCCCGGCTGGTCTTTTGATTTACTGGATTTGGAGTAACCTTCTATCTTTTGCCCAACAATATTTCATCACGCGTAAAAATGATGTGGATACGCCAGTGGATAAATTCTTCCGCAAGATAACCGGTAAACCGGAGCCGATTGAAGCCACGTCGACATCTTCGAGTGACTTGCTCGATATCGAACCCAATCAGGTCAAAAAGAAGAAAAAGGCCTCGAAAAAGAAAGACAGCTCGAAAAAAGGTGAAGAATGAGCGAAGGCGAGACAGCTCCCCTCGCAACGACTCCCGAATTTACGGACGCCCAGATTGAAACCGGACGTCTGCTTTTTGCGCGGCAGGTTGAGTTTATGCTGTCTGTCGTCAATCTTGATCAATTACCCTTAACGGACCGCCCTGAGATCTGCTTTGCCGGTCGATCCAATGTGGGCAAATCCTCTTTGATTAACGCGCTAACCAATCGAAAAGGGATCGCGCGCGCCTCAAATACACCGGGACGCACCAGAGAGCTTAACTATTTCAATGTCGATGACCGGCTCAATCTGGTTGACCTGCCCGGCTATGGTTATGCGCGGGCCTCTAAGTCCGATATTGCAAACTGGACGCGCCTCACCCGAGCTTTCTTGCGGGGACGGGCGGAGTTACGTCGGGTCTTTTTGCTGATCGATAGTCGCCACGGCATAAAACCGACGGATATTGAATTGATGGAGATGCTGGACGAATCCGCTGTGACCTATCAGCTGGTTTTGACTAAAATTGACAAAATCAAAACGGCTGAATTGGATAAGGTCAAGCGCAGAACCTCGCGAACGATTGGTAAACGACCTGCCGCCCATCCCGAGCTTATGGTCACCTCCTCAGAGAAAAAAACCGGGCTTGATCTCTTGCGGGCTGAAATTGCGACCTTGGCCCTGCCTGCATGATGCGTATAAGCTAATTTTATGAAACGCCGGAAAAACGAATCAGGTTGGACGAGTGCAAAAGTGCTCTCTGAAGCTTTGCCATTTATCCAACGCCATGCTGGTCGGTGGATTGTGATAAAGTTTGGCGGACACGCCATGGGCAGTCCTGAGCTCACGGCCGCATTTGCCCAAGATATTGTTATGCTTCGCCAGGTCGGCCTTTTGCCGATTGTTGTGCATGGCGGCGGGCCGCAAATCGGATCGATGTTGGAGCGGTTACAGATTAAAACCGAGTTCAAAGACGGATTACGCGTATCAGATATGGAAACCGTCGGCGTTGCCGAAATGGTTCTATCCGGCGCGATCAATAAATCTATTGTCAGTGCTATCAATGTCGCAGGTGGAAAAGCCGTCGGTATTTCAGGACGGGATGCTGGATTGATCAAAGCTAAGCCCGTCAATGCAGAGCTCGGCTTTACAGGTGAGCCTGTATCTGTCGATGCAACAGTCTTGAAAACGCTGGCGCATCGCGATGCCGGGTTTATTCCCGTCATCTCTCCGATCAGCGCGGATGCAAATGGGGACGGCTATAATGTAAATGCAGATACGGCCGCTGGCGTGATCGCAAGTGCTTTGGGGGCAGGCCGGCTCATGCTATTGACGGATATTGAGGGCGTGATGGATAAAGATGGCAATCTCCTTACCGACCTTTCAGTTGCGGACACAAAAACACTGATTAAAGATGGAACGGCAAAGGGTGGCATGATCCCGAAACTTAATACGGCGATTGACGCCGTGGAGGCCGGTGTAAATGCCGTCGTCATTTTGGATGGTCGTCGCGCGCATGGATTGCTTGTCGAATTATTCACAGACTCAGGTGCGGGTACGTTAATTCATTAAAATGCGGTTTTTAGTTCTGACACTCCTATTATGCCTACAGAGCCAAATCTCTGTTGCCCAAACCACAGCTGAACAAGCGCCATCTGACCCAGCACCCGCCCTTATCCCGGCCCCTTTAACCGGCGAAATTGTCGACTGGGATATTTGTAATGAAACCAGTTTTGTCGTCAGACATGCCTCCGCCTTTATCCGATCCAATCGCATGCAAACCGTCGGGTGGACGACCAGCACCCCGGGAAGCTGCGTAACGGTAATGACACCCAAAGATAGCCCACGTTTTCTATATGCGGAAAGCCTGTCTATTCATCGCGGTGGCATTCGAGAATGGAAAGGGAGTGTTGAACTTTGTGCTTCAGATGAAGATTTTGTCTCGGATTCAACGGATAATTGCGCGCTCGCCAATTACGATACGCGAGATTATTTTGCCGTCGATCCCTCTGAACGCCGCACGAGCTTAATCGAAGCGGGCGGGTTTGGAGACCGGGCCGAAGTGGCAGGAATTCAAAGGCTCATGCAAGACTCCGGCTATAATATTACGCGCATAGACGGTCTTTCCGGTCGACGGACTTTGCGAACTATATCTGAGGCGAAAGGCGATCTTGACCTTGCCAAAGACGCGTCAAACCAGGACCTTATTACTGCGCTTATTCCAGCGGCACAAAAGTCGCGTACCGACGTTGGATTGGATATTTGCAATGATAGTTCGGCGCGGGTTTATGGCGCCATTGCCTATCAAAGCAATAATAATTGGATATCACGCGGATGGTGGCCGGTTGAGCCCGGGAACTGCGTGAAACCTTTTGACACAAGCTTACTCGATACACAGGCTCATTTTTTTGCTTTGCAAGAAGCCGTTGATGAGGCGGGTAATCCTGCGCCGGATAAGAGATTGCGCTCCGAGACGGCATCGCCCTCACCCTTTTGCATCGCGGAATCACGCTTTTCAGCCTTGGGCCGCGAAAACTGTCAGGATAAGGGCTATTCAGCCGCAAATTTTCGTCCAATCCCAACCGATCTTGATGGACAGACGATACGCTTAACCGATGCGGATTTTACGGGTGTTGGAGGGGGGGGATTACGCCAGTAGGCCCATACCACCTTTTATATGAAATCTGACCTCACCCATATCCGCAATTGGATTTTCGATCTCGACAATACGCTTTATCCAGCTGATGTAGAATTTTTTGATCAAATCGTGCGCAAGATGAACCTATTCGTAGCAAAGTTCCTCGAGCTAGACCCTGACGCAGCCCTCGAAATTCAAAAATCCTATCTGGCAGATTATGGCACGACCTTATCTGGCATGATGGCCGTGCATGATATGGACCCAAAAGACTTCCTAAAGGACGTACATGATGTTGATCTGAGCTACCTCACGCCTAATCCAGATCTTCGAGACGTGATCCAAGCCCTTCCGGGCCGTAAATTCATTTATACAAATGGCTCGCGCGGCCACGCCGAGAATGTGGCCACCTATTTAAACCTATTTGATCTTTTCGATGATCACTTTGGGATCGAGGACGGCAATTATGTTCCGAAACCCCATAAGCCACCTTATGAGATCTTTCTGGCTCGATTTGAAATTGATCCAAAGCGCGCGATCTTTTTTGAAGACAATCTACGAAATCTAAGGGTTCCCAAAGAGATGGGCATGCGAACCGTACTTGTAACCTCGGATGCGGATTGGAGCCATGAACCTGAGGCCGCACGCCCGGCTAGCGCTGATGTAAGCGCTGAATTTGTTGACTATGTCACACATGACTTGCCTGGCTGGCTGTCCGTTATGACTGGCAGCTGAACCATTTACTATATGGACGAAATTGACTTGACGTTAGGTCTCACGCATCCCACCTATAATATATGAAAGACCGTACCAAAGCTGCGATTGCCATAAATGCCAATGCGGTAAACTGCCCGCGCTGTAAATTACGTCAGCCAAAATTCCGCTGGCCCCGAAATCTGCGTCAGTTTTTCTTTGGCGGGTGGACCTGTGAAAGGTGCCATACTGAAATGGATAGTTTTGGACGCCCGGTTTTCAATCATTAGTCCAAACTTTGCCTAAAGCCGTTTGACTAAGCGCAACGGGAACACTATCTCCCGCTCATGGCTATTCGACCTATTTTAACGGTTCCAAACCCGATCCTAAAGCAAGTCTCTAAACCTGTGGAGGCCGTGACGGATGAAACACGCGCCCTCATGGATGATATGCTCGAAACCATGTATGATGCACCGGGCATTGGCTTGGCTGCCGTTCAGATCGGCGTGCCCCTTAATGTGATCGTTATGGATTTGGCCAAAGACGGCGAAGAGAAACAGCCTCGCTATATTGTAAATCCAGAAATTTTGGAACATGTCGAAGAGACCAAGCCCTATCAGGAAGGCTGTCTGTCAGTTCCAGATATCTATGAAGATATTGACCGACCTGAACGCGTCCACCTGACCTATCTGGATTATAATGGTGAGCGGATCACGGAATGGGCTGAAGGGCTGTTTGCCGTCTGTATCCAACATGAAATGGATCATCTGAAAGGCATTGTCTTTATCGATTATCTCTCGCGCTTGAAACGGGAGCGCGCGGTTAAAAAAGTCATCAAGGCCGAAAAATTAAAAGCGACTGGCTAGAGGCCATGAATATTGTTTTTATGGGCACACCCGAATTTGCGGTGCCATCTTTGGCTGAAATCATTGCATCAGGCCATACTGTCCTGCGGGTCTACACCCAACCCCCGCGTCCCGCGGGTCGAGGTAAGAAACTCACAAAAAGCCCCGTCCACCAATTCGCAGACCTTATGGGACTTGAGGTGGTAACCCCTGAGAGCTTTCGCAAATCAAACGTCATTGACGGGCTAGAAGAGCTTAGGGCCGATGTCGCCTGTGTTGTCGCCTATGGGCAGATCCTGCCGCAACGCGCCTTAGATGCGCCCACATATGGATGTTTGAACCTTCACGGCTCGCTCCTGCCACGCTGGCGTGGGGCCGCGCCTATTCAGCGCGCCATCATGGCAGGCGACGCAAAAACCGGTGTGCAAATCATGCAAATGGCCAAGGGGTTGGATACAGGTAATGTGCTTTTATCTGAAACCAGCCCGATCCAGTCCAGTGACACGGCCGAGACACTGTCACGACGCCTCTCACAATTAGGCGCGCAAATGTGGCCGCGGGCCTTAGGGGCCGTTGAACGTGAAGCCCTCACCCCGACGCCGCAAGCCGGTGAGCCTACTTACGCGCATAAGATTGATAAATCTGAGGCCCGTATTGATTGGACGCGTTCAGCCAAAGATCTGGACCACCATATTCGCGGCCTCTCCCCCTTTCCCGGAGCTTGGACGGAACTAGACGGTAAACGCGTCAAACTCCTACTAAGTGCGCTTAAACCAGAGCATGACCTCGCGTTAAAAAACCCACAGCCTGGTCAGCTTATTTTTGACGATACAGGGTTTTACGTGGCCTGCGGCGAAAATGGCCAAGAGGCACTTCAGATTTTACGGCTACAAGCTGCAGGTAAAGCGGCCATGTCGGCAGATGACTTCCGCCGCGGATATCAATCTGCTGATATGATATTTAGCTGAAATGGCCAGGTTTAAGCTCACCATCGAATATGACGGTGCGCCCTATCAAGGGTGGCAAAGACAAGATCATGCTTCGACCGTTCAAGGCGAGTTAGAAACTGCAGCGGGGAAAATTAATGGATCGCCTGTTCTTGTCTATGGATCGGGACGAACCGATAGTGGCGTCCACGCTCTTGCCCAGATTGCCCATCTGGATTTTGAAAAAGAGCTGCGCAGTGATCAGGTGCGCGATGCGTTAAATTTCCATCTGGGACAACATCCCATCTCGGTCCTGTCTGCCGAAATCGCTGATCCAGAATTCCATGCGCGGTTTGACGCGATAGAACGCCGCTATCTTTACCGCATCATTGATCGTCGCCCGCGGCTCGCCCTAGACCGCGGACGCGTTTGGCGCCTGCCCGTCACATTAGACGTTGAGGCGATGGAAGCGGCCGCACGGGAATTGATCGGCCAACATGATTTCACGACCTTTCGCGATGGCCAATGCCAAGCCAAATCGCCGGTCAAAACATTAGCCGAAGCCCGCGTCATTCGGGCGGGCAAAGAAGTCCATCTTCATTTTCGGGCGCGCTCTTTCCTCCATAAACAAGTTCGCAGTTTTACAGGGAGTCTTGTCGAAGTCGGCCTCGGCAAATGGGACGCGGAAGATATGCGTGAGGCCCTTCTGGCCAAAGATCGCCGGGAATGCGGCCCCGTGGCCCCTTCTGATGGGCTTTATCTGGTTGAGGTGAGTTATTAAGTGGAAACAAAAATAAATTGGTCCAAGAGTATGTGAAAATTCTGGAAAAAATCTAATCTTTCTGAGCCGACGTTTTCCAGCTATACTGACCACGCATTCTATTCTCGACTGACACGTTAGTCCCGAAAAAGCGAACCCCAGTCTTAATAACTTCACATTCTGCTGTTGTATTCTTATGATACCCGTGAATGGGGCCCAAAAATGTGGGCCTAAAAATGAGGACTGGCATGAACCGGATTATTACGTTTCAAGACCTGCGCGGAATGGATTTTCGAAATCTTTGGGAGCTAACAAACCCCAAATTTCATCAGGCGCCGGACGGCACGAATGAGGCTTTGCCGCAATATAAATGTCGGCATAGCGGATTGGCGCTGGGCTTTATAACAAACTATCTGACGCCGTCTCGTCTTTACGGGTTTCGCAAGTTTTTCACCTGGCTACTCTGGCTATTTAGTGGAGTTTTGATCTTTGCCACTATTTATGCCTATCAGACGGGTTCCGGTGAAATGGGACAAATCTATTTCACTCTGTTTTTCATCGGTCTCTATCTACTCTTTTTCATCAAGGCAGGAAAATCGCGACTGAGCCGTTGGGACAAAATATATAGCAAAGCCGTCAAGACAGATCTGGGCACGCATACAAAACCGGCGATCATCTATGATGGCCAGGATATGCTGCTCGCCAATGAACGGATATATGCGCTGCTGGGGGAGCGTCCCATTGCCGCTTTTGTCGATGATTACGGGGACCAACTTGCGCATCAAGTAAAGCTGCAGGCAGAGGCCAAAAAGGCCGCGGATAAAGAAAAGGCTCGTCTGAAAAAGGAAAAAGAAGACAAAGAATTTAACGAAGCTCTAGCGGTGGTCGGACCTTTGGTCGGCGGCGGTATCAAAAGCCTGGTGAGCGAGGGTGGGCTCTCTTCGCGCGCGGCCCAATCAGCCAGAGGCACGCTTAAAACAAATTCGCTGTCCTCACGGGCTGCCAAAGCAGCCAGAGCTACGACTAGAAACTCGAGCGAAGCGGCGGCCCCCGCACCGAATTATATAAAAATAGAAGGCTATACAGGCAGCCAGTGGGAGAGCTGCGCCACAGGGCTTGAGAATAATGCCAATTACATTGCGAGCCGAATGCAGCAAATCCGCAAGTCAAATCCCCGCTATACCAAATTGCGGGCCATCGATAGCCAAGGCCGTATCGTGGATATCGGGTGAAATTTCTAGTCATGTCTAAGGTCTGCTTCGCCAGCAAACCCGCACCTAAAGAAGGACGCTCAGGATTTCCAGAAATCTCCAAATGGGGACATGCTAAATAATCCTATAAACATGAATTGACTCCATGATTTTGGTACAAATCTTGCTTGAAATCAAAAACAACAAACATTTGGAGAGTATTAAAATGGAAAATGGCGTAGTGGAATTTCTTGACCGCGATGTAGCAGGGGATAGTTCAACAAGAGCAACAATCGAAGTTGGGCAAACAATCACCAGCGAAATTGCTAGAGAGGGGGATGTAGACGCATTCGCCATCACGCTTGAAGCGGGTCAAAATGTCAGAATTTCACATGATGCAGACACTACGTTGCGAGAAGTAAACATCCAGAATGCTGACGGTAATATTCTTGCGAATGCTCTTAGAAATTTTAGATCCCCTACGCCAAGCGATGATGATTTTGTGTTTCAAGCAGAAACGGACGGGACTTTCTTTTTAACGATAGCGCCTTCAAGTTTTCAACCCGTTGGTTTTAATAATTTCGATTACACTGTGTCAGTTACAGAGTTTGCTGATGATCATGGTAACTTTGCGTCTGTTGCGACCGAGTTGAGCCAAGGCAATAATATTATTGAGGGCAGTTTTGAGCATATTGATGACGATGATGCTTTTACAGTCTCTCTGACCGAAGGTCAGCTTCTATCCTTGGCACTTGAGGAAAATGTAAACTTAGAAACTATAAACGTCTTAGGTCCCAATGGTGAGGCAGCAGCAACGAGCTTTATTTCTGAAGGAGGCTTTACGCGTGATGGATTGGTAATATCGGGTCTGGAAATTCTCGCGGAGGATGCCGGCGATTATACGATTATCGTGGGTAGCCGTAATGGATCTACGACAACTCGTGATTTTCTGCCTGAAAACCCTGACTATACGCTTACAACATCTGTTAGTGAGGCGAACCTAGTATTTGAAACTGATATTTCGGATAACCTTAGGCGCGCCACTGAGATTGAGTCAGGAGATGTGCTCGTCAGCACCCTTGAAACAGCGGAAGATGTTGATGTCTTTACAATTGACCTTGCAGCAGGACAGACAATCTCAGTTAATAATTTGTCGGATGCCTCCGCAACAGTGAATTTATTGGATGCTGAGGGGAACCTTCTTACAGGTAACGTGTTTGGAATTTCTATCGGAGCTGATAGAAACTTCTCGAGTGAAATTGAGTTTTTAGTCGAAGATAGTGGAACATATTTTATCTCTGTCGCAGCCGATGGAAGATCGTTCGATTCTACAGCTCAAGAAAATTATAGGCTTGATGTGGACGTTTCGGATAGTGCGGCATCAAATACGCTCGACGGCACTAATGGAAATGATGTCCTTCAGGGAACCTCTGGTGCTGATGTTATCAATGGCCTTCAAGGCGCAGATGAGATTGACGGTGGACGCGGCGCAGACGTGCTAAACGGCGGCAACGGAAGAGATACAATTCTTGGCGGGAACGGCGCGGACACTATTGCAGGTGGAAATGGCGCAGACAGAATTGAAGGTCAACGCGGTCAGGATGATATTGATGGTGGAGCTGGCGATGATGAGCTTTTTGGCGGTAACGGTAGAGATACAATTCTTGGCGGTAACGGTAGAGATACAATTCTTGGCGGAAATGGCGCCGATATGATTTTCGGCCAGAATGGCGCAGACACTATCGCTGGCGGAAATGGTAGGGATACAATTACTGGCGGAGCTGGAAATGATTATATGTTTGGTGACGCTGGCGCAGACACATTCGTCTTTGAAGAAGGAAGCGGGTATGACACCATTGCAGATTTCGAAGTTGGCCGCGATCAAATTGATTTGAGCGATTTTGACTATAGAAATTTCAACCAACTTAATCTTGTTGAGCAGAATAATTCAGTGTTCATTTTTATTGATGAGAATACGAGTATTGAACTCGACAATATTAATGATGTCGATGACCTTTCAGCGGATGACTTCATTCTCTAAGTTCTACGAACATTAACAAATACGACCTTCCCTGAATTTATCAGGGGAGGTCTTTCTTTTTCTGAGAATTCTCCAGTGTTAACCTAGACCCTTCAATGACCGGTTTTAACCTCATCACAGAATTTGAATCAGCGGCTTAAAATCGCAGCCTCAAACAAGACACTGGCTAATGGCCGCTATTTTAGACATAGCGGGCCTTTGCAAAATTCGGCTTTGCCACCAAAACTAGGCACAACGACTATACCTTTTTAGACCGCCACCTTATGTTGGGGCGAACTTAAGCGTATCCATCTCGGACGTTTCTGGAATGTCGGCTGTTTGGTAAACCGTTATCAATATTTGTTCATCAACTTTTTGTTCGAATACAGTAAAGGTTTGACCTTTCCTCAAAATCACATCTGAATTCGTAAGAACACTTTTAAATTTAGAGATATCAGTCTCGTCGTAAATCAAATGGATCGCTGGCACAGGTATTTGAAGCTCCGTAAGTCCACGCCCACCTATTTCCCAATATGTACCTTTTGAAAGTTTAAACTTAGCCTGAAATATTCCAGTGCCCATAAGTCGATCTTTATCATCTTCATGGGCAGCTGACATTTGTCCCAATACATATCCCTTGGGTTGTCCATATTTTGCAAAGCTTTGCTTTAGCGCTCTATTGAGTGCACTGTCTTTAACATTGAAATGATTTGAGGCTAGGATGGATATTTCCGACCTCGTATAAGATGTGTTTGCAACGTCGGTCGGTGATGAAGCACAACCAGCCAATCCAACCAGCGTAAAGACCGATATAAACTTTAAAAAATCTCTCATAATGCGATTTCCTAACATGAATTTGCAAGCGTAAGTAAATTTCCTTTAGGCCTAAATTTTGCTTTGCCAGCAAAAGCGGGTGGTGTGAAAGACTCAGTCATTTTGTGTACGGCCACGCGAGCCCTAAGACGTCATAGCCATCATAACAAAAGTCAGTCCGACACCGATAATCGCGCAGGCTATTAAAATCGCGGCGCCTAATTTAAAGCCTGCAACTTTTTGGGCGAGACGAATATCAACGGCTAACACGCCCATATAGGCAGCAAAGCCAATGCCATTGGCAATGGCAAAAGGCAGAGCCCCAAGCAAAAATAATCCATAGCCCGCCCCCGTTAAAACCGAGAGACAAAAAACCGACCAATTGCGCGTAATAATCCACGGACGTAATCGATCCATTTTTTCAAAAATCATCGCGGCCAAATAAGCCAAAGCCGGAAAAGAAAAGAGTAATAAGCCGACCGTTAAAACATAGCTTAAGAGATCGGGTGCGACAAAATCGGTTTCTAAAAGGCTTGCGCGTTCCGATTGGAACGACCACGCCACCAACCAAAGTGGTACCAGACATAGCGCCAATATAATCAAACTGACCTTTAGCCCCGACCGAGACAGATCAAAATATCTTTCCCAATTTGGCCATCGGCCCAATACGGCAAAAACACCTAGGCATGAACGAAGCGGGTTCATATTAATTTATTCCGCAGGTACAACCTGCTCCGGGAGCGCGCAGAAAATACCCGTAGGTCCATGCATACAATAGCCTTGCGGGTTTTTGGCGAGATATTGCTGATGGTAATCCTCGGCCGCATAATAAACCTCTGGGGCTGAGCGCAGCTCAGTCGTAACGGGTCGTCCATAGGCCTCTGCATAGCGTTTGATCGCGTCTTTTGTGCGCGCCATTTGATCCTCGGAATAGGTGAAGACAGCGCTGCGATATTGCGGCCCCCGATCATTTCCTTGGCGATCCCCTTGTGTGGGATCATGATGTTCAAAAAAGACCTTAAGCAGTTCGTCAAAGCTGATCACGGCAGGGTCATAGACGACATGGCACATTTCGGCATGTCCCGTGCGACCCGTACAAACGGCTTTGTAATTTGGATCTTTGGATTGACCGCCGGAATAGCCGACACTGGTGACATGCACGCCGTCAAGCTTCCATAAAATCCGTTCCGCCCCCCAAAAACATCCCATGCCAAATTGAACCTGTTCATGACCCTTTGGCAGGGTTGCAAACATATTTTGTCCATTGACGTAATGTTTAGGGCTTTCGCAAAGACGTGTATTCACTTCGACCACGGCTTAATCTCCAATCATTGGCTCGAGCGCATCACCAATCAGTTTCACCCATTTGGAGATGCCAGTTTGATCACTGATATGGTCCTGTCTGATTTCAATAGCAAGATGCGCCACGCCGCGCGGGGCCAAATGTACATCAACCGTGTAATTCAGATCATAGGCCGAATAAGGCTCATTCACCGCCACAGAGAGCTCTGGCGCACCTGTCTGGATGTGGCCTATAAAAATATCGGCACTCTGGACATCATGTTTAACCAGCAGCCCAAGGTCCAGATCTCTTTGTTCTCCCAGATCAGGTTTAGGCGTAAAGGAATGCACAGATACAGAGAGCTTTGGCAAAAGCTGGTCCAAAGCCTGACCTAGGGCCGTATGATAAGGCGTGTAATAGGCTTCCAGCCTGGTCTGACGCGCCTTTGCATCAATATTAGCATTGCCCGGAATATGGGTGCCGTCCGATGTCTCAGGGATCAGCGTCTTCATCAAAGGGTCCCGATTGGCGTCAATCAGCAAACGCGAAAACCCGGCGATCAAAGCCGAACAGTCAAACCGCGCGGCAAGCCCTCTAATGACGCCCTCTGTGCCTATATCCCAAGCAATATGTCGGGTCAGATCATTGCCTGATAGGCCCAAATTATCAAAGCCGTCAGGAATATGTTTCGACGCGTGATCCCCAAATAAGAAAATCGGGCATTCGGGGCGTCCGGAAATAAGGTGAAATGGCTCTGACATAGGAGGTCAGCTTTAATCTGCTTTCATCCCCATGAGAAGCCATGAAAGGAGTCTGTTTCGTCAGGCAAAAAACCTTGCGCCCACCCAAAACTCAGCTATATCGCCCCTTCCGATCAGATATCACTCATCTGATACACTTTTATTGCCTGAGAGGGTGAGGTGGCCGAGTGGTTTAAGG
>CAYRMO010000031.1:0-28336 GCA_964425355.1 uncultured Algimonas sp.
CGCTGATTAAACGTTAGCAGAGGCATCCAGATCAAAGCGGTCATTATTCATGACTTTTGTCCATGCCTTAGCAAAGTCTTTGACAAAGGCTTCGCCGCTATCATTTTGCGCGTAATATTCAGCAAGTGCCCGAAGTTGTGAATTAGATCCAAAGACCAAGTCCGCACGTGTACCCGTCCACTTCACGGCACCCGTTTTACGGTCCTTGCCTTCGAAATGGTTATTGTCACCTGAGGTTGCTTCCCAAACGGTTCCCATATCTGTCAAATTGACAAAGAAATCATTTGTAAGTTGACCAACACGTGAGGTGAAGACACCATCTTTGGAGCCGCCATGATTGGCACCGAGAACACGCAGACCGCCAACAAGTGCTGTCATTTCTGGCGCGGTCAGGTTTAGGAGCTGGGCACGATCAACGAGAAGGGCTTCGGCAGGAACCGAATATTCCGTCTTCATATAGTTCCGGAAACCATCGGCTTCTGGCTCGAGAACCGCATAGCCATCAACATCCGTATTCTCTTGTGTCGCATCCATACGGCCTGGCGTGAATTCAACATCCACACTATAGCCTGCATCTTTTGCCGCTTTCTCAACGGCGGCTGTACCCGCAAGAACAATAAGGTCTGCCATAGAGACGGCTTTGTCGCCTGAGGCTGAACCGTTAAAGTCAGATTGAATTGTAGACAGAACATCCAAAACTTTCGCGAGTTGAGCAGGCTGATTTACGTCCCAATTCTTGGCTGGTTCAAGCTGGACACGTGCACCATTAGCGCCGCCGCGCTTATCTGAACCGCGGTAAGAGCCGGCTGACGCCCAGGCCGTAGACACAAGTTCTGAAACAGATAGTCCAGAATTCACGATCATGGCTTTAAGGTTAGCAACGTCATCTGCATCCACGGTGGTATGATTGCATGGTGGTGTGTAATCTTCCCAGAAGAGAATTTCCTCAGGGACTTCAGGACCTGCATAGCGCGCCCGGGGGCCCATATCGCGGTGCGTAAGTTTAAACCAAGCCCGTGCATATGTATCCGCGAAATATTCCGGATCATCGCGGAAACGCTCTGAGATTTTCCGGTAGGCTGGATCTTCACGCATGGCGAGGTCAGCCGTTGTCATCATCGGCGGATTGAATTTGCCTTCAATATGCGCATCCGGAACGAGGGATTGGGCTTCGGGATCAGATGGGTGCCATTGATTGGCACCAGCTGGGCTTTTTCCAAGCTCCCATTCGTAACCAAGAAGAATATCGAAATAGCCTTCGCCAGGACCCGTTTTCCATTCATTTGGTGTGGCTGTCCATGCCCCTTCAATTCCAGATGTGATTGTATCTGCACCCAGACCTGTTCCATGTGCATTTTTCCAGCCAAAACCTTGTTGAGCGATATCAGCGCCTTCGGGTTCGACACCAACGAGGTCCGCATCTCCGCCGCCATGCGCTTTACCAAATGTGTGGCCACCACCGACAAGCGCGACGGTTTCTTCGTCATTCATGGCCATGCGGCCAAATGTTTCACGAATATCACGTGCTGAGGCGAGGGGGTCTGGATGTCCATCTGGTCCTTCAGGATTGACATAAATCAGTCCCATTTGAACGGCGGCTAATGGGTTTTCTAGCTCACGGTCTCCAGTGTAGCGGCTACCTGGCTTGTCTGATGTTGCGAGCCATTCTGTTTCAGTTCCCCAATAAATGTCAGACTCAGGTTGGAAAATGTCTTTGCGACCACCCGCAAATCCAAATGTTTTAAAGCCCATATCTTCCATGCCAACATTACCTGCTAGGATAAATAAATCCGCCCAAGATATTGAATTTCCGTATTTTTGTTTGAGTGGCCATAAGAGGCGGCGACCCTTGTCCAGATTACCATTATCTGGCCAGCTATTGAGAGGTGCAAAACGCTGCGCACCCGTCTCAGATCCACCGCGACCATCCGCCGTGCGGTAAGTCCCGGCCGCGTGCCAAGCCAAGCGAACGAATAAACCGCCATAATGACCCCAATCAGCAGGCCACCACTCCTGGCTGTCTGTCATAAGATCAGCCATGTCTTTTTTCAGCGCATCATAGTCGATCGCATTAAAGGCGGTCTTATAATCGAAATCACCGCCTTGTGGATCAGCCAAATCTTGGCGTTGATGCAAAATAGATAGATCAAGTTGCTCTGGCCACCATTCCCGGTTTCCACGCGCTTTGTGACGCGATCCTATGGCTTGTCCGTGCATGACGGGGCATTTCCCGCCAGATTTCATTGACATATCATTCATGGCTCTCTCCGAGTGTTTACAAAAGGGCTCATTTAAAGCGGCCCGTTAGGGGTTATCTAAAGTCACCATAGGTAAGTGCGGTGATTCCAGAGTGATAATTCTTCTTTTTCCTTGATATGTCTAATTGATTATTTTGATAATTTTGATAGGTATTGCCTATGAACATTCGAGACCTTAGATATCTTCGTGCCTTAGCTGATGAAAAACACTTTGGACGGGCGGCTGAACGGTGCAATGTCAGCCAACCAACCCTGTCTGTTCAAATCAAGAAAATGGAAGACGATTTAGGCGTAGCCCTTTTAGAACGAAGTGGCCGGACCGTTATCCTGACGGATGTTGGTCAAGACATTTTGGCCTTATCTAAAGATGCGCTGGCTTTGATTGATCGAATATATTCTACGGCCGATACTGCGCGTGATCCATTTTCAGGGCAGCTAAGCCTAGGCTCCATTCCGACAATCTCACCATATCTTATTCCCGAGGTGATCTTGAAGTCCAAACCGATCTTTCCAAACCTTAAAATTGGATTTCTGGAAGACATAACAGAAAGGCTGAACGACAAGCTCTTAAAAGGCGAATTAGACGCTGCGATTTTGGCCACAGAACCGGAAGATCCTCGATTGGATAAAATCGACTTATATAAGGAACCCTTTGCTGTGATTTTACCCAAAGGTCACCCGCTTAGCGACGTACAGAATCTCGATGTTAAAGATTTGACCTTAAATGAGTTAATATTATTGCCGGAAGGACATTGTTTCCGAGATCAGGCGATTGATCTTTGCCAACTTGCGCAACCATCGGCTCTCAATGAAGTGAGCGTTTCATCGATGGAAACCATCATAAGTCTTGTTGCAGCGGGACAGGGAATCTCGCTTATTCCAACCATGGCCCTTGGCGGTCGTTGGAATGTCAGGTCCGATATCACCATCAAGCAGCTCACCCACCCCAATGCCTATCGACAGATCAATCTTACCTTTCGAAAAACGACTCCGAAACGGGACTTATTAAATTCATTGTCTGGGATCATTCTCAAAGGACGTGCAAGCCCGGGCTTACTTATGTCGTGATTGTAGCTCTTTGATGACATCTGACAGCGAGATATTTTTTGCCGCCAGCAGGACGGTCAAATGATAGAGCAAGTCTCCGGCTTCACTAATTAGCTTCTCATCACTCTCTGCGACAGCTGCCAAAGCGGTCTCAACACCTTCTTCGCCTACTTTTTGAGCCATACGATGAAGCGGGCCTTGTAATAATTTTGACGTATATGACTCGTCAGGATTGCCGTGTTTTCGATTTTGAACCAGCTCTTCTAAATAAGCTAAAAAGCCAAGACCATTTGGACCGTATTCACCAAAACAAGAAATGGTGCCCGTATGGCAAGTCGGGCCTTCGGGGCGCGCTTTGATCAGGATCGTGTCATTATCGCAGTCTACGTCCAGGCTCACAAGATTAAGCAAATTACCGCTTGTCTCACCCTTGGTCCATAGGGTCTGGCGTGAGCGACTATAAAAGGTCACTAAACCGGTTTTCTCGGTTTTGTCGACTGACTCTGCATTCATATAGCCTAGCATTAAAACCTGAAGCGTGTCGGCATGTTGGATGATAGCCGGAACTAATCCGCCGCCTTTTTCAAAATCAATCTTCACAATCTTACCTCGATACCGGATTTGTCCAACTCTGATTTTAAATCAGGAATGGCAATTACGGATTTATGAAAAACACTCGCCGCCAAAGCGCCATCAACATTGGCGGTTTTGAAAACGTCTTCAAAATGTTCAATAGCGCCTGCACCTCCAGAGGCAATCAGGGGCACAGTGCAAACCTCCCGAACCGCTTTTAATTGCTCAATATCATACCCTTTACGCATGCCGTCCTGGTTCATACAATTCAGGACAATCTCACCGGCACCACGGGTTACCACATCATGGATCCAGTCTTTTGTTTCCCGGCCCGTCTCACGCATTTTATCAGGATCGCCAGTATGGGACCGGACCCTATAGGTCTGCCCGTCAAAAAAACTATCAACGCCAACCACGATACATTGCACGCCATATGCGTCACTTAATTCATTCACCAGATCAGGCCGGATAAGGGCGGGGGAATTAACGCTAATTTTATCAGCGCCAGCTGCCAAACGTGCGCCTGCGGCTTCGACGGATTTAATCCCGCCGGCAACACAGAAAGGGATATCCAGAGCACGACTGACTTTGCCGACCCATTCAGGGCTGACCGTGCGGTCATCGACGGATGCTGTAATGTCATAAAAAACGAGTTCGTCAGCCCCTTCGTCGCGGTACCGTAAAGCAAGATCGATGATATCACCGACATCGACATGATTCCGGAATTGAACGCCCTTCACAACCCGTCCATCTCGAACGTCAAGGCAAGGTATGATGCGTCGTTTTAACATGAAATTGCAGAATTTAAGGAAAAGGCGCCTTCATAGAGCGCTTTGCCTATAATAATACCATGCGGTTTTAGGGTTTTTAGAGTACGTACATGATCAAGCGTGCCAACGCCCCCGGAGGTGATCAGATCAATTGACGGAATTTCGGTTTGAATTTTCTTATAGAGATCCATGTTACCGCCCGTTTGCATACCGTCGTGGCCTATATCGGTCACAAGTATGGTCTTAAGGCCTGAACCAAGATAGTCCGATAACACGTCCCATAGCGTTTTCTCTGATGGTTCTGTCCACCCTTTAATGGCAGGTCTAAATTCCCCATCTTCTCCCTGATTTACATCCAAAGCCAAGCAAATGGAGTCTGGACCAATATCTCTGAGCCAGTGTTTCACCATTTGCGGGTTGGTTACGGCCAGAGATCCAATAACAACACGGTCGACACCACCACCCAATAAGGTTTGAATTTGTCCAAGTTCTCGAATGCCGCCGCCGGTTTGAATTTTAATATCGGCAGAATTGGCAATCTTTAAAATAAGTTCCGTCTGAGCACTCTTGCCAGCCTTCGCCCCGTCAAGGTCCACTATATGCATCCATTCGGCCCCAGCGGCCGCATAGGCAGAAGCGACTTCAATGGGATCCGCACTATAATTTGTGCGCGCGTCAAAATCGCCTTTAAGTAATCGAACGCAGCCGCCATCCATAAGGTCCATAGCTGGATAGATCATACCGTTATTCCCACAAAATTTTTCAATATTTGCGCGCCCGTCTTTGAACTTCGTTCGGGATGAAATTGACATCCCCAAACATTCTCTTGCCTGACAACCGCGCTAAAGGATGAACCATATTCGCTCGAAGCCAATGTATTTGACGATATTGGAGCCGCATATGAATGTACGAAATAGGCGTGATCACCATTTTCAACCCCCTCAAGAAGCGGGTCGTCGATCTCATTTTTTAATACGTTCCAGCCCATATGGGGTGCCGGTAAGGATTGCGTGTCCAGTTTTTTAATAGTTCCGGGCACAAGTCCTAGGCCTTCCGTTTCCTGATCGCCTTCTTGCAAGGTCTCAAATAAAAGCTGCATGCCAAGGCATATGCCTAAAACCGGCTGTTCTAACGCTCTAAGAATAGGGGTTAAGTTCTTGGAATTTATAGACTTCATGGCAAAAGGCGCAGATCCAACGCCGGGTAAAACCACGCGCTCGGCACGCTTGATCGTATTCTTATCATCCGAGATAGTCGTATGAACGCCCAAGCGTTCAAATGCATAGATCACGGATGCAAGATTAGCGCATCCCGTATCAACAATAACAAGGCTCATAATGTGCCTTTGGTTGATGGAATATCATCACCTATAATCGCAAGGGCCGGGCGCAAAGCACGCCCCACACCTTTGAAGCACGCTTCTATCATGTGATGCGAATTGTCACCTTTTACATCAATGTGTATGGCAGCGCCTAAGGTTTGCGCCAGGCTTTCAAAAAAGTGCGGGCACATTTCAACGGGAAACTTTCCGACATGATCTGTCGGAAATTCACCCTTAAAGACGGCAGCAGGACGACCTGACAGATCGATCGCCACTTGCGCCTGAGTTTCGTCCATTGGTATGATATAGCCATAGCGTCCAATGCCAGCCTTATTGCCAAGTGCTTGTTTAAGCGCCGTACCAAAGGCGAGGGCCGTATCTTCGACCGTATGATGGGCATCTATGTGAAGATCGCCAACACAAGACAGGGTGAGACCCATATCGCCATGTTTGGCAATCTGTTCGAGCATATGATCATAAAACCCGATACCGGTTTCAATTTTCGTTTGTGTCGCATCATCCAGATTTATGCGCACAGAAATATCGGTTTCTTTTGTCTTGCGGAAGGTCTCGCCAATACGGTCAGTTCGTTCAACTTGATTGGAAACCTTAAACGCCTGGAGTAAAATTATATTCTCTTCTGGTGATCCAATCGACACACGGACCTTACCCGTCGATGATCTATAGTCGCGGATTTTTACGTTAAATTGACGCAAACGTTCAAATAGCGATTTATCATCTTTGATGGACAATAAGATGAAATTGGCATCAGAGGGGTATACGGTTTTGACAAATTCGGAACGTGACAAGCCATCCGCCAATTTTTGACGTTCAGATAAAGTTTCTTCCAACCTTTTCGCATGAACGGCCATAGCGGACGGTGCCAATGCGTTGAGAATAGTTTTTTGTACGGGGCGGGCGATAGGATAGGGCGGTAGAACTTTGAGTAAGATTTCAATGATCCGGGGATCGGCCAAAAGAGCACCGCCGCGAACACCCGCCAAAGCGTAGGCTTTAGATAATGTTCTCAGGACGATTAGGTTTTCCACCTTTCCAATTTGGTCCGACAAACTGTCTTGATCTGAAAATTCTATATAGGCTTCGTCTATTACAATAAGCGTTGATGGGCAGGCCTCGCATAAATCCAATATGGCTTGTCTTGCCATGCTATTTCCTGTCGGATTATTTGGCGAACACAGAAAGACCATTTTGACGGTCTTGGTCATGGCCGCTTTTTCAATAGCCGGAATGTCCCATTGGTAAGAGCTGTCTAACGGAATATCGACCAATCCTGCGCCTTGGATGTCTGCACAGGTTTTATAATAACCAAAGGTAGGCGAACAGGTCAGAATTTGATCTGTCCCGGCTTCACAAAATGCACGCAATAAACACTCTATACCTTCATCAGCGCCGCGGCCGATCATAAGTTGATTGGGTTTAACGCCATAAAGACCGGCAAGCCTGTTCAATAGCTCGATAGGTTGCTGCGCAGGATATCGATTGAAATTTGTAGCGCCGATAATGGGCGGCGGAGCATAAGGGTTTTCATTCGCATCCAGATGCAAAGCATTTGTTGAGCCACCCCGTGCCGAATAAGGTGTCATATCCAAAATTGCTGACCGCGTTATAGAATAGGGCCAATCAGATCTGTTCATATCTGCGCTCATTTCAAAGCCTCCAGACGTAAAGTAACCGCAATTCTATGGGCATCTAAGCCTTCCATATCCGCGAGGCGTTCCACAGTTGGGCCAAGATTTCTTAGCCCGTCTTCTGTCAATTTCTGGACGCTGACATATTTGAAGAAACTATCAAGCGTTACACCTGAATAGGCCCGCGCAGCGCCATAGGTTGGCAGGGTGTGATTTGTTCCACTCGCATAATCTCCCACGCTTTCAGGGGTCCAAGGTCCAAGAAAAATTGATCCAGCGTGACGGATATCAGCGACATAGCTATCGGGATCTTCCAATTGGACAATTAAATGTTCCGGCGCGTAGCGATTGACAATTTCAATAATGTCGTCACGCGTTTCAGCAACAAACATCCGGCCATATTTTAGAGACTCGCTTGCGATATCCTTGCGAGACAAGGTCAGGATTTGCGCTTCTATGGCTCTCTCAATGCGCTCTGCAACCGCGTCTGACGTCGCCACACACACAACTTGTGCAACCGTATCATGTTCGGCCTGGCTCAAAAGGTCAGATGCAACGAACTCTGGAACAGATGTATCATCTGCCAGAACCATAGCCTCTGATGGTCCCGCAGGCATATCAATAGCCGGACCACCAGCCTCTTGCGCGACCAGAGATTTTGCGGCTGCGACCCAGGCATTACCCGGACCAAAAATCTTATCGCATTTAGGAATTGTCTCTGTGCCATAAGCAAGCGCGGCAATAGCTTGCGCGCCGCCCACCCTGTAAAGGGCCGACACATCGCAGCGATAGGCTGCTGCCAATATCATTGGGTTAACTTGCCCATCAGGACCAGGTGGTGTCACCACAATCCGGTTCTGGACGTCAGCCACCTTGGCCGGGATCGCCAGCATAAGAAGCGTTGAGACAAGCGGGGCTGTCCCACCCGGAACATAGAGGCCAGCACTCTCGATTGCGCGGGCTTCGCGGCGGCATAGAACGCCAGGCTCTGTTTCAACTTCGATCGTTTCGGGAAACTGAGCGGCGTGAAAAGCGCGGATATTTGCGGAGGCGCGATCGATTGCAATTTGATCTTCTATCGCGAGACCGTCCCATGCGGCCTTAAGATCATCACTTGGCACTTGAAATCCAGATAAATTTGCTCCGTCATATCGCTCGGTAAGTCTGCGGAGCGCCTTATCACCCCGTGTTTTAACTTCTGACAATATCCGACGTACATCAATGATGAGGGCATCATCAGATATAGCAGCTGGCCGGGCGAGGGCGCTCTGGCGCTGTTCGGCATTCAACTTTATCCAAGTAAAATTTTGCATTAGCTCATCATCTTTTCAATGGGCAATACAAGTATGGCACGTGCGCCCAGGGCTTTGAGGCCCTCTAAGGTTTCCCAGAATACGGTCTCTGTACAGACAGCCTGCATCGCGACAAGACCGTCTTGACCTGCCAATGGGATAATTGTTGGCGAGTCAGAACCAGGCAAGAGGTCGGTAATTGCCTCTACTGCCGATGTCGGCGCATTTAGCATAATATATTTTGTCTCGGCCGATTTCAGAACCCCATCAATACGGTTCATCAATTTCTCAAGGATGTCCGCTCGATCTTTCGAAATATCTCGCTTCGAACGGATTAGGACAGCTTCACTTTTCAATATTGTTTCAAAAGCGATTAATCCATTTGCCTCAAGTGTAGCACCAGATGAGACAAGGTCACAAATACTCTCGGCGATATTAATTGAAGGCGCGAGTTCAACTGCCCCCTTCATATCAACAAGCTTGGCGATGATACCTTGTTCGCGTAAAAACTGTCCGGTTACGCCAGGATAGGTTGTTGCGATCCGCGTTCCGGCTAGGTCAGCGACGGATTGAACCGATCCTCGTTCAGGCGCTGCTAGACATAAGCGGCAACGCGAAAAGCCAAGCCGCATTGCGATGTTTGCATCAAGTTTGGTTTTGGAGACGAGCTGCTCTTCGACAAGTACATTTTCACCAACTATACCGATATCCGCGGCATCATTTGACACAAAAGAAGGAATATCATCATCGCGAACGAGTAAGAGATCAATCGGCATGTTTTTGACCCGTGCCAGTAAACCGCCACCTCGGATTGAAAATCTTAAGCCGCATTTTTTAAGCAGCGCGAAGCTGTCTTCAGCAAGACGCCCCTTCTTCTGCAGAGCTATTCTTAGACGATCTGTCATGTTTGATCTTTCATTCGTTTTAAAACGGACCGATATCCGCCATGAGGTTCTTCGCGTAAAAATCTGGCTACGCGACCTATTGTCGTGGTTGATACGCCCGTTTTTGCATTTATATCGCGGTAGCTAAGGTCGGTCGTTTCCAAAAGCTGTGCGACGTGCCAACGCTCTGCTAAGGCTCGCAATTCAGCGGGCGTGCAAAGGTCAACGAGAAAGCGCTTTGCCTCCGAAGTATCATTCAGTGTCGCGATAGCCTTAGCTAAATCTTGATATGTGTCTTTTTGTGCCATTGTGTTAGCGCGCTAATACACTCAAAATTAAAGCGATCAATAGTAAAAGGCAGTACAAATTTCTGGAAAAGTGGATGAATGATCAAGTTTGAGCTCTAAATACAGGGTTCGCAACTTTGTTGTTGCCCCACACAACATTTGCGGATTAGAGCCTACACGAGATCATTCATCCGTGTGGTATGGTTGGGTGGGACAAACAAAGGAAAACGTCTTGAGAACGAAATTCGGTGCATTGCGCCACACAGGCTTACCCTACATTTGTAGGATTAAGGAAGTATTTAAAAATTTAGGAAAAATTGAATAATATTTTTACACTAAAACTCTTAAAAATTTGAACTGAAAATATTTGGAACTAGCAGACTAACCGTTGGAGGATTTTTTAATCTTTTCATCGGTTTTGCCCCAATGTTGAATTTTCGAACGCATGACGTCAATCGAGACTGGCTTTGAGAGATAGTCATCCATACCTGATTCAGTACATCTCTCTTCATCACCGTTCAATGTATGGGCTGTGACGGCAATGATTGGCGTTCTTTCCAAGCCAAATTTAGCTTCATCGGCTCGAATTTGTTTTGTGGCCTCAAAACCATTCATTTCAGGCATGGATACATCCATCAATATAATTGACGGCTTATCACTGCGCCAATAATCGATAGCGGCGCGTCCATTTGGAACGATTTTATAGCTTAGTCCTAATTCATCCATAACATAGCCAATGTAAATTTGATTTGTTTCATTATCTTCAGCAATCAACACATCTAGGTTTGGCGTAGCTGCGGAACGAGCCGTTAATGGGGCAATATCCTGCTCGTTTCGTCTCGACGGAGGGCTAAATTCCTGAACGACTGGAGCTGGTATTTTAGGGTCAGCCAAACGCCGCGATGTTGAAATCCTATCGATTTCATCGCCATTGTTTTTATTGGCGTTGAAAACACAGCTTATAAGCGTGTCGAATAGGAGTGAAGAACGGGCTGGTTTCGTCAAAATTGCCGCAAGCCCCCGATCCGTCAAACGTTTCGCCATATTATCATCATTGATAGATGTTAGCATGATAACAGGTATGTGTCGTGCCGCTTCAGATTTCATAATCTTGTTGAACAGGTCCTCACCATTCATCACGGGCATATGGAAATCTGTGATGATCAAATCAAATTTTATCCCTTTTTGCTTTGCGGATTGCAAAACTTGTAAGGCTTTTGCGCCACTATCGACTGAAATGGATCGACATTTCCAATATCTGAGTTGCTCTGTTAAAATGTCCCTATTCACAGGATTATCTTCAACAACTAGAACTTTGGTGCCGATAATTTCACGAGGGGTTTTTCTGGTCGGCATCTGGTCTTCATGGCTCTGCAGCCGGAGACTAATTGTAAAAATGCTTCCCTTGTTAACAATGCTGGACACCCGGATGTCGCCGCCCATCAAATTTACGAGATTGGCGGAAATTGTTAACCCAAGGCCAGTGCCTTCATATTCTCGTGTTGTTGTTCCATCGGCTTGTTTGAATTTTTCAAAGACGTTTTTGACTTGTTCTTCCGGTATTCCGATACCCGTATCTTCAACGCGTATAACAAGATCAACATCCTTACCATCAGTGCGTCCAGAAATATCTACAAGGACATGTCCAAAATGCGTAAACTTTAAAGCATTCCCGACAAGGTTCGTCATAACCTGACGAAAACGCCCAACATCGCCGATATAGGTAGAGGGGAGGTCAGGCTGCATTCTTACAAATAGATCGATGTTTTTCTCGGCCGCCGAGCTAGACAACATTGTTGTTACGTCTTCAATACTATCGCGAAGCACGAAGGGCTTGTTTTGAAGCTCGATTTTTCCGGCTTCAATTTTTGAAAAATCCAAAATATCATTTATAACCGTCATGAGAGCCCGCCCTGAGCTTTTGATTGTATCCGTAAAATGAGCTTGTCGGTCGTCCAGCTCCGTTCGACCCAAAAGATCAGTCATACCAATAATACCATTCATCGGCGTCCGAATTTCATGGCTCATATTTGCAAGAAATTCAGATTTCGCCCGCTCCGCACTTTCTGCTTTATGCAAGGCCTTTTGCATATTGGTTATATTCACCGCGGTGAGAACTTTTCCGCCCTTAGCCGTGCGATGGCACTTTTGAATATAATATTCATTGCCAACTTGTACATGCTCTTCCATCGCACCAGTTTTTTCAAGATTTGCAAGATAGCCATCCGCCCATTGCTCAACGTCCATATCACCAATCGGAAATTTTTGGTTTCGGGCAAACTCGATCAATTGTTCTTTATGGGTAAACCCAATATCGCTATTTGGACTGCCAAGTTCTTCCGTCAAACGTTTATAGGCAGGATTAAAGGCCACAATCGCATCATTTTCATCATAAAGGACAATGCCATCCGATAAACCATATGTCGCGTCTTCAAAAATAGTTGAATGATAATCCAGCTCAGCTCTGAGAGACTTATTCTCATCATGGAGGCGCTTATTCTCTTCATAGAGGGCCTTGCTCTGTTCAGAGAGTCGTTGGCTCTCAGAACTTAGCCTGCTAACTTCTTTGATTAGGCGTTGAATATCATCTGCCATAGGTGTTTTGGAATCCCACAATAATTCGATGTGAGGAATGAAGGAAACACGGATAATAAACAGTTAACTTTTAGCCGAATTTGGAAATTGTGAACGGCCGCCCTTAGAAACCTATCTATACTGGATGATGTCTGGCAGGTGGCTTTCGTTCAATCGCTCTAAATAGGGCCGGCGGAAAAGCAAAACCATCAAGGTTTTACGCAAGTCTTTTCGAGTGATCCAATTTAGCGTGAGCGTTCTCTAAGGTTAAAACAAACCCCAAGACATAAAGTGCCTGAGTAACAGCAGCTATAGAAATGAGCATAGCTGCAACCTCAGCGCTCCCACCGCCTAAGCCAGGAAGTGATACGATCACGCTTGCAAAAATCAATTCCCCACTGATCGGAGACTTCTTTGTAAAGTAGTAGACGAGAAGAAACAAAAACCAGGTTGATATAGCCGTGCCCGGTATGGCCAGACTCCATTGCGTTATCAATATTGCCCCAATAATCACCGAGCGAATGATATAAGCGGTGGCGACCCTGGACGCCGTTAAAAGCTTTAGTTTGGTTAGCTTTCTAAACAACAATATAGCTGCAACAACAACCGAAACACTAAATAAGCATATTAAAAGAGCTAGGATTGGCGCGCTCATGGCTAAATTTTGAAGCAATGCAAAATCGCCGAAACAAAGCGCTAAAACCACAAGGCCGACAATCCAAGCATTTGCAACAAAGGCTCGTATGAGCGTCATATCTTTCAGTATAATTGCGGCACGCTTTATCCCCATATCGTCATATTTGGAAATCTTATGAACGCTATAGGCATCGCCCGAGAAATTCATGATGGCTTTGTTCAACACGTGTTTACGCAAAAACAGCTTTATAAGACCAGTAGGCTTTTTCTCAGTAATTGTTCGAAAGGCGACAACCTCCGCGATTACGGGCGCAAGGACGAAGCCAATCGACAATAGGTAAAAAACGGGTGACTGCGGTAAGGCTTGATATATTTCACCCCACCCAATTTTCGTTAACTGGTAAGATAAAAACCCAATAATCCCACTTAAAAACAGTAAATTTATAATGAGTTTCAAATGTTTACTTGCGCAAACTCTATGGCTGACTGTTTTAGCAAAGCTCAGAACAGCCTGTATACATGCGTTCAGATATTGATGCTGCGACATGAGCCTACGCCCAAATTTAAGATTTGATTTACGCCAAACTAACATTGCGCCTCATATGCCCAAATCTGTACTATGACAGATTAAGAACATACCTTTCTTTGTATTATTCAGACTTGTTTAATATATCAAAAAGGTTGTTTTAAAAATTAAAGCCTATTCACAAACAAGTGAAAACATATCCGAATTCCTACGCAATAACGGGCAATTTCGAGTATTTGTAAATTAGTGCAATTGAAAGTGATGGCGGGCGGGGAGGGATTCGAACCCCCGATAGGCTTCCACCTATGCCGGTTTTCAAGACCGGTGCATTCAACCACTCTGCCACCCGCCCGGATGGAGAGCGGCGCATTATGACAATTTAGGGCGGGGCGCAAGGGCCTCAATTCATTTTAGCTGAGAGTTTTCACCCGTCCGATCCGTTAACCTTTTAAAAACCTAAAATTTTGAGAACTCAGAAACCGTGATTGCGAACGGGCATTTAAGCTTACTATTCTATAACCCGTTTCATTGAGAGGCATAATAGCTGTTCTGGAGCACGTTTTCTGGGACATGTCTGAATTGTCACTCGATGCCAAACAAGAACACATATAGTGGTGGATGTAAGAATGAGTGTAAAACAGGTGATAATGGGTTTAACCGCAGTTTCACTGGGGTTTGTCGCGACAGGTTGTGCGTCGTCAAGCACGTCAAGAACTGTCCAGTCGGCACCTATTACATATAAAGTCGGTGATGGCGCGACACAATATGCGTCCCTTTCCACGCCAAATACATCCAGCAATCGCGTTGTGCCAGAAAGCTACATTCCGGCCCATCCTGCACCATATGTGGCTCAACCTGTGCCAGCTCCGGTTCCGCATTCATCACTTCCAGTACCGACGCCTCTACCGCAAACGCGCGCACCGCAGAGCTTTGACCAAGCGAGTGTCGATAAGGATCTTTACAAGCATCAGCGCGTTGGCAACACCTATTCAATCATGGGCAAAAGCTACACACCCAAGCATGAGCCAAATTATGATGTGACCGGTGTCGCCTCTTGGTACGGACCTAAATTCCACGGAAAGCCAACAGCAACTGGCGAAATTTACGACCAAAATGACCTAACAGCAGCCCATAAAACACTTCCGTTAAACTCCATGCTCTTTGTAACCAACATCGAGAATGGCAAATCCCTTATGGTTCGCTTAAATGATCGGGGACCTTTTATTGGGGATAGAATTATAGATTTGTCCAAAGCCTCTGCTGAAGTCTTAGGCATTGCTGGACTTGGGAATGTTCGAGTTCAATATGCCGGCCCAGCCGATCCAATGGCCGCAAGCCGTGCCCCTGTAACACCTGCCGTTCCGGTTGAACGTCCCGAAGAAAATTACGTCGAAGCGCCTGTGCGCGCTCCACAACCCACACCTCAACCTTATCAGCCACCGCAAACGGCTCCGTATCAAGCCCCGAGCCCGGCACCTTATGAAACGCCTGCACCTGTCGCGCCACGCTCACCACAAGCCGTTGCGCCCGGGTCAAATGAACCGGAAACAGGCAATGTAACCCTGACGATCAAAGGGCCTATCCATATTGCGCGTCATGATGGTGCTGAACCTCAGCTTATTCGCGAGCGTCTTGAAACGAAATAACCGCATTCGTATGGGGACAAAGAAAACATAAGATAACGCAAGGCTTGCCTTGAGATTGTCACACCTCCATGCAAATTAAACGGAGCGCCCGGATCGGCGCTCCGTTTTGATTCTGAATGAGGTAAATATTCGCGTGTTTAGATTATGCATCGCTTTGGCAGTTTCTGCTTGTTTTTCAACGCTCGCAATAGCGCAATCAAGCTTTGAGACACAGGCACCGCACGCTATAATCCTAGACGCAGAGTCGGGTGAAATTTTATTTGAGAAAGACGCACGTCAGCCCATGGCGCCGGCCTCCATGACAAAAATCATGACGACTCAACTCGTTTTTGAAGCTTTGGCAGAGGGAAGCTTATCCCCGCAAACCGAATTTAACGTCAGCGAAGAAGCCTGGCGGCGTGGTGGCGCAAAGTCCGGATCCTCTACTATGTTTCTGGATCCAAATTCGAAAGTCTCGGTTACAGACCTGTTGAAAGGCGTCATAATTCAATCCGGAAATGATGCCTGTATTGTTCTCGCGGAAGGCATGTCCGGATCAGAGACAGCCTTCGCCGTTAAAATGACAGCCCGGGCACAGGAAATGGGACTGAGCTCGGCAAGATTTCAAAATTCAACGGGCTGGCCACATCCAGAACATGCGATCAGCGCCTATGATCTGGCCAAGCTTGCAAATTTGCAGATCAACCAATTCCCAGACCTCTATACGCTTTACGCACAGCCAGATTACAAATGGAACGGTATCAACCAATCCAATCGCAATCCTTTGCTAGGTCGTTTTACCGGTGCCGATGGCATGAAAACAGGCCACACTGAGGCATCGGGATATGGCCTGGTTGGCTCGGCAAAACGCGGCGATGAAAGACGTATAGTCGTTATTAACGGCTTGAGCTCGCAAGGTGAGAGACGAGATGTGTCTACCCGCCTTATGGAAGCCGCATTTTCGCAATTTCGCGTCTATGATCTGTTCGATGCGAACACAGAAATCGAAAATATTGAGGTTTTTATGGGTAAAGCTGAGACGGTTGGCGTTGCGCTGACCGAAGATCTCAAGAAAGGCATGGCCATAGCGGATCGGAAATCGCTTTCGACGCAGGTAAAATATAAAACGGTGATCGCTCCAATTGCAAAAGGAGACGTTATTGCCGAACTGGTTGTCGACATTCCAGGCCGCCCGTCAGAGACTTACGATCTGGTCGCTACAAATGATGTCAAACGTAAAGGATTATTTGGACGGGCTTGGGCTGGTCTGATAAATAAGTTGAGAGGATAAGGGGCATGAGTGATCAAGGCATATTTATAACCTTTGAGGGCGGCGAGGGCGCTGGTAAAACCACCCAGGCTCAAATGCTGTCTGAAGCCTTGGAAAAAGCTGGGATTGAGACGCTTTTAACCCGCGAACCGGGGGGCACATTTGGCGCCGAAGCCATTCGAAATCTTGTCCTTGAAGGCACATCGGACCGATGGTCAGGTATGACAGAACTTTTACTGATGTATGCGGCACGGATTGACCATGTCGAAAAACTCATCAAACCGGCGCTCGACCGCGGTGTCTGGGTGATTTCAGATCGTTTTGCGGATTCGAGCCTGGCCTATCAAGGTTACGCCAGAGGGCTGGGACCCGACAAAGTCGCAGGCGTACATAATTCAGTCATGGGTGGGTTTGAGCCCGACTTGACCATCCTGTTTGATATGGACCCCGTTTTGGCGCAAAAACGCGTTGAGACACGTGGTGAAGAGCTTTCACGCTTTGACGCAGAAAGCCTCGATTTTCATAAAACATTACGGCAAGCCTTTTTAGATATCGCAGAAAGCAATCCCGACCGCATTGTGACCGTTGATGCGGATGGATCGCGTACGAATGTCCATAATGCAATTCTCTTCGCCCTGACAAAGTCTTATCCAGACCTAGCAGGCAAATTGGGCGCGTAATTTTTGCGGCAGGTCGAAAATATCGAACGCCTGCCCGAAGCGGATCGTGCCGATGGATGTTCGCATCCGCGCGAAATCTATAAGCTAATTGGACATTCCGAAGCCGAAAGCCGCTTTCTTAAAGCTATGCGCTCTGGCCGTATGCATCATGCGTGGCTTTTAACTGGGCCTAAAGGTGTCGGGAAGGCAACTTTGGCCTATCGCATGGCGCGAAAACTCTTGGGCGGGGAGTCGCTTCTTTCAACCTCTCTGGATATTCCGGCTTCTGATCCAATCGCGCAACGGATCGAAGCCTTGACCCATGGCAATCTCTTTGTCCTCAGACGCCCCTATGACACCAAGCTAAAGCGGTTTCGTCAAGACATTCCGGTAGACCGTGTCAGAAGCCTATCAAGCTTTTTTCAAGAAACGGCGGCTGAGACTGGCCAATGGCGGGTTTGTATCATTGATAGTGCTGATGAGCTTAATCGGAACTCGGAAAATGCGATTTTAAAGCTCCTTGAAGAGCCGCCAAAGAATACGGTATTTATTTTACTATCTGCCGCGCCTGGGCGGTTACTTCCAACTATTCGCTCACGCTGCTTAAATGTGTCCCTTCGGGCCGTCCCTGAGGTGGAAATCGAGGCCTGGCTAAGCGAAAATGGAAGCGGCTCTAAAACCCTGATCGACGCGGCTGTAAAACTCTCACGTGGGGCACCAGGAAAAGCCTTAGCCCTTATTCAAAATGCTGAAATTGTCCTTAGCGCACTCTCTGACTATTTTGGCTCGCTTGGACGCAATGATAATGCTCTGGATTTATCTATTGCCAAAAAACTTGCAGATCGGAAACAAGAAACATCCAGATCGCTATTTTGGGATGGGCTAGAGGACACAGTACATGCTCACGCCCTATTTGCGGCAACGGGCCAGTATAACGGACCCTTTTCACCTTCGAATTTACAAAAGCCACCTAAAAGCTGGCAGGCAAGCCATCAGCACATATTAGATATTAGACGGGCTGAGCAGGCGATTAATTTGGACAAGACGGCCTCGCTTTATGGCGTTTTGTCTGATCTAAGGGCGATCTGATGTTGATTGACTCTCATGTAAATTTACACGGCGAAAAATTCGCTGATGACCTTGACGACGTCCTGGCGCGGAGTTGGGATGCAGATATTTCGGCACTTTTAAATATATGCTGTAATTTGAAAGACTTAGATGCAGTTTTGGAAGTGGCTAACAAAGACGAAAATATCTGGGCCAGTGTCGGTACACATCCGCATGACGCCAAAGACAATCCAGATGTCAAAGCGGAAACCATAAGTGAGTTCTCAAAACATCAAAAGATCGTTGGTATTGGGGAAACCGGACTTGATTATCACTATGATTGGTCACCGCGCGAGATCCAAAAGGCTAATTTTCAGGCCCATATCGAGGCCGTTCAGGACACCGGCTTGCCTCTAATTGTTCACACGCGCGAGGCCGATGAAGATATGATGGAGATGTTGCAAATCGCATTTGCCAAGAAACCGTTCTCGGCCGTCATGCATTGCTATACCTCCGGTCAAAAACTCGCCGATGCAGCATCCGAGATGGGGTTTTATTTTTCTGTGTCCGGTATCATGACCTTTAAAAACGCCCATGAGGTGAGGGACCGGATCAAAACCATGCCCAAAACTCGCATCCTGCTTGAAACAGATTGTCCTTATCTTGCGCCGGTTCCGCATCGTGGAAAGCGCAATGAGCCCGTTTATGTAACCCATGTTTGTCAGGCGCTCGCCGACCTATTTGATTGGAGCTATGAAGAGACGGCTAAGACCACAACCGATGCCTTTTATAATTTATTTCAAAAAGCGAAACGGCCGATCTAATGGGTATGCGGGTCATTATATTGGGATGCGGCTCATCCGGTGGCGTGCCCCGTATTGGGGGTGATTGGGGCGTTTGTGACCCAAACAATCCAAAAAATGCAAGAACGCGGTCCTCGATTTTAGTTCAGAAATGGAACGGGGACAAAGCGCCCGATCAGAGCCAATGCACGACAATATTGGTAGATACGTCGCCCGATCTACGCCTGCAACTCCTACGTGAAGAGATAACGCGGATTGATGCGGTTCTTTACACACATGATCATGCGGATCAGGCCCATGGCATAGATGATCTCAGAGGGATAGCCTATCGCATGCGTCAGCGCATTCCGACCCATATGTGCGCCCACTCCAAAACCCATATTTATGACCGGTTTAAATATTGTTTCGAAGTACCAGAAGGACGCGTTCACCCAGCCATATTGGAACTTCAACCCTTATTAGATCATGGTAAGGACATCACAATTTCTGGACCGGGTGGCGACATCAAAGTCGGCCCGATCGGGGTCAGCCACGGTCCAACACCCTCTCTCGGCTTTATATTTGATAAGACACTCGCCTATATTCCAGATGTTTGGGATATTGAGGATCAAACCCTAACAGCACTAGATGGGCTGGACTGTTTCATCGTTGATTCACTTAGATATATGCCCCATCCGACACATGCCCATGCCGATAAGACGCTCTCATGGTTAGCGCGCACCCAAACAAAATCTGCCGTCTTGACCAATCTGCATATTGATATGGATTATGAGAGCTTGCGCGCGGAATTGCCACCCATCGCAACCCCAGCCTATGACGGGATGGTGGTTGAGCTCTAAGGCCTGATGTTCCAGCTCTCTAAGTCTGGACCCGTGTCTGAAAGACGTATAATTCCATAAGACCCGGTCCGTAATTTCCGCGCGGCTCCGCCTCCATTTTTAACAATATCGAGTAAAAATCTTGCTGTACCATTGGATGTCACGACAAGGCTATTCTGTGTGCGGGGTAGGCGCGCCAGAAAATTGACCCAATCTGACCTGATCTTGTCAGGCTCAACCAACCAGCCCTTTGGTGGAATGGCGTGACTATTCCAGAGATCAAGTGCGGTTTGTCCCACGCGCGCTATTACCTCTGTTTCCGGCTTGCCTTCATCTGGCCCATAATCCACCTCGGATAACATATCCAACCGCGTATAATTTGCATTATTTGTAATAATTTCAGTAGTTTGCCGTGTTCTTTTTAAGTCAGATGAGAAGACATAATCAAAAGACATATTGGAAAAATGGGCTTTTAAGGCTTTGGCTTGATCAATACCTGATGTTGAGAGTGGAATATCGGTCCGGCCACCCACGCGCAAAATGACGTCACCTGTGTCAAATGTATTGCCGTGACGAACAATATAGACGCGGCTCATGCGGTAGCCTTTGAAAAAGGATCGCCATATGTCGCAATCAAGGCTTCGGCGCGTTTGAGGTCTTCGGGTGTATCAATGCCAGGTGACGAAATACGGGCTTTTTGGACCTCGACCGTTGCGACCACCATTCCGTTTTCCAGGGCGCGTAATTGCTCTAACCCTTCCAGTATTTCATAGGGGCTTTGGGGCAGAGCCGCGTAACGCGCTAGGCTCTCGCGACGATAACCATAAAGTCCAATATGACGACAAATGGGTGAGATCGCAGATTTTGATCTCAGCTCTTCTTCTTTCCGAATAGCGGGAATGATGTTTTTCGAGAACCAGACGGCCCGTTCGTTTAATTCAATCAGAGTTGTGCCAGAAAAAGGTGTCTCTATTTTAGCCTCGCGTAATCCATCCAAATCGTCCCAGCTCAGGCGGATGTAAGGCGTTGCGATATCAACCTCATTCTCGCTGAGTGCTTTGATGACAGCTTCTATATGGGACGGTTCCGTAAAAGGTGCATCGCCTTGGAGATTGACCAATATATCGGAATTAGAGCCAATCGCTTTAGCGGCTGCGAGAACCCTGTCGCTTCCAGACGGAATATCCGCAGACGTCACGGTGACGGGAAGGCCATGCGTCTTACAATGGGCGGCAATCTCATCACTATCTGTTGCGATGACGTAATCTGTATTTTCGACCTGGCTGGCAATATTGGCTGTCCGGCGGATCATTGAAATACCGGCAATTTCGGCGAGTGGCTTACGCGGAAACCGTGTTGAGCCAATCCGTGCGGGAATAACGATTAAGGGCCTAGACATAGCCAGTCGACAGTAATGTTTTCAAATCGATCAGGCCTATTATGTCATCCTTATCGGTGACAAAAGCATTGCCAATCCCGCGTTCGGTAAAGGCGGACATAACGTCTTTGATCCGCATATCCGGCGAAATGGTGAACGGTGATGACGTCATAATATCTCGGGCAGTCTTGTCCATAATATCCGGAGACATGGCGCGCCTTAGGTCGCCATCTGTTATGATCCCGGATAAGCGCTTACCGTTCAACACGCCTACACAGCCTTTCCCGCCACCCGTCATGGCCACGATAACATCCGACATAATTGCGGAGGCTTCGATTGTAGGGGCCGTCGAAGGTGTTTCGGATAAATATTGTGAAACCCGCTTAAGACCAAATCCAAGCTTGCCTGCCGGATGGCGTTTTCCAAACTCTTCCGCCGTAAAACCACGCTCCGTCATAACCGCCACACAAAGCGCATCCCCTAGGGCGAGAGTGGCCGTTGTCGATGTCGTCGGGGCTAATTGATTAGGGCAAGCCTCATCCATATCGGGGAGCATCAAGGCGATATCGGCTTTCGCTGCAAGGCTTGAGCCTTTCGCCCCGCAAATTGCAATGAGCGGATGGTTTTGCGCTTTGGCATAATCAGCGACGACATTCACCTCGGCACTCTCACCGGAATGGGAAAGGGCAAGGATTACAGACCCGTCTGAGATCATTCCCAGATCTCCATGGGCAGCTTCTGATGGATGTAAGAAAAAAGACGGCGTTCCCGTAGACGCCAGGCTGGCAGCAATCTTACGGCCAATATGACCCGATTTCCCAATACCCACGACAATGATATGCGCCTTGGCTGCCAGGATGGTCTCAACGGCCGACACGAAGCTATCATCCAGTGACGCGGATAAGCCGTTCAGTGCCTCGGCCTCCGCCGAAATCACGCGCTTTGCGGTATCTAATATGTTGCTCTTAGACGACATGATCGTTTGATAGACAATCTTGCGCGAATGTCACGTGAATGATTATGGGGCGGGGTGCATAACGCAATATCCAGGAGACTCTTGGGACAAGCCCAAGAGAGACGTTGATTAGAGTTTTATATATTTCGTCGTCCTAGGCTTTGTGCCTCAGTGTATTTTTTCAAAAATGAACGTAAACCTCTCGGATTTTTCGAGGTAATTCGAAGGGCAACGTTGAAATCAAATCAAACAACCCCGCACCAGATGCGGGGCCTGTCGTGTGTGTGCTGAGTTGGCTTGGGAACGCAGGCGTTAGGTCCCGGATCAAGTTCGGGATGACTATGGCTGATGAACTTACCCCCTCAATGAAAATCGCGGCTGGGGAATAGTTTCTTGGCTTGCTCCCTCGGATGGCGGGCGCCGCCGGAGGCGTTGTAATAGGTCGAGACTGTGCCGTAATGTTGATCGGGATGCGGCCTAGGCAGATGTCCAGGAAGGGGCGGGCGAGCGGATTTGTCGGTCATGGGTTTGTCTTTGAGCGGGATCGGATTACGCGCTTCATCCGGATTATTGCGGGTTGGATCAATATGGTCCCCATAATCTTCAGAGTTTCCAAGCGTATCAAGGAGATAGGAGAGGTCTTTAATCTTATGGGCGATAATATGGGTGACAATGCCTTCGCGTTGTAGGCGGCCGGAGACTTTGATCAGGCGTCCCGTCATGACGATTTTGCGGTATTGTTCGAAACTGTTCGGCCAGACGACAATATTGGCGGCCCCGCTTTCATCCTCAAGCGTAATAAAGATCACACCACTGGCCGTGCCCGGTCTTTGGCGCGTAATAACGAGGCCGCAAACTTCAACCCATCTCCGATCTTCCGTATTGCGGATCCTATCATTGCGGATACGCCGCCCGATTTCGTCTGATAAGAGTTCTACCGGATGGGCCCGTAGGCTAAAACGTGTTGCAACATAATCGGCAAAGACTTGCTCCTTAAGGCGCATATCCGGCAGATCTGACGGGATACAGGGCAGGCCTTCACCGGCTTGTTCAAAGAGGGGTAGGGGCTTATCGCCACCCAGACCTTTGACTTGCCATAGGGCCTCACGGCGAGAGAGCTCATAATCGGCAAAGGCATCAGCTGCAGCCAGTTTTGACAAGGCCGGACGGCCAAGCCCTGCGCGTCGCCAGATCGCATCAATCGAGCGGTAACCATTGCCGCGCGCAAGGCTGAGCCATTGGCCATCTTCTTCTTTAAAGCCTTTGATTTGTCGAAATCCCAAACGCACAGCGAGTTGCCCATTTCCAATGGGCTCGAGCATATTATCCCAATAGGAACGCTCGACACAGATCGGCAAGACCTCGACATTATGCTGACGTGCATCCCGGATTAATTGTGCAGGCGCATAAAACCCCAGAGGCTGGGAATTTAAAATCGCACAGCAAAAGATTTCAGGGTGATGGCATTTAATCCAGCTCGAGGCATAAACGAGAAGCGCAAAACTGGCGGCATGACTTTCGGGAAAACCATAGCCCGAAAAGCCTTCGAGTTGGCGAAAGACGGCTTCGGCAAAACTCAGATCATAACCATTATCCAGACAGCCTTGAATAAATCGATTTCGGAAATTCTGAACCGTTCCATCCCCGCGAAAGGTCCCCAAAGCACGGCGGAGTTGATCGGCCTCTGATGGGGTAAATCCAGCCGCCACAGAGGCGATCTGCATGGCCTGCTCCTGAAAGAGCGGTACACCCAATGTTTTACCCAGAACAGGCTCTAGCGCTTTGGACGGAAAAGACACGGCTTCTTCGCCGCGCCGCCTTTTGATATAGGGGTGAACCATATCGCCCTGAATGGGGCCGGGACGGATAATCGCGACTTCGATCACCAGATCATAAAAGGTCCGCGGGCGCATACGCGGCAGGAAATTCATCTGGGCGCGACTTTCGACCTGAAACACACCAACTGTATCGGCAATACATAACATGTCATAAGTGGCGCTATCTTCCTGGGGCAGGGTCGCCAATGTATAGCTGTGACCTTTCCAGCTTTTGAGTAGATCAAAACTTTTGCGCAAACAGGTCAACATGCCCAAGGCCAGCACATCCACTTTTAGCATGCCTAGAACGTCAATGTCATCCTTATCCCATTCAATAATGGTCCGGTCGGCCATAGCGGCATTTTCCACGGGGCAGAGCTCATCTAAGCGCCCGCGTGTAATAACAAAGCCGCCAACATGTTGTGAGAGATGTCTGGGGAAACCCATAATTTCGTGAATGAGTTCCAAGGTCTGGCGTAGACGTGCATCATTGGCATCCAGCCCAGCAGCGGCCACGCGCTCGGCCTGAATGGTCTTGCTGGACCAGCCCCAGACCTGAGAGGAGAGGGCCGTAATCACATCCTCTGACAGGCCCATAGCTTTGCCAACTTCGCGAATAGATCCCCGTGACCGAAAATGGGAAACGGTGGAACAAATCCCGGCGCGGTGTCGTCCATATTTTTGATAAATATGCTGGATGATTTCTTCGCGGCGCTCATGTTCGAAATCGACATCAATATCAGGCGGCTCATCCCGAACCTCGGAAATGAAACGCTCAAACACCATAGAGATGGTTTCGGGTGAGGCCTCTGTGATCCCGAGCGTATAACAGACAACTGAATTCGCCGCCGAGCCGCGCCCCTGACACAGAATATTTTGCTCGCGCGCAAATTTCACAATGTCATAGACGGTCAAGAAATAGCGCGCATAATTTAGTTCTTTAATGACCCGTAATTCCTTTTCGACCATGGCCTGGACTTTGAGCGGCACACCATCCGGATAGCGCCAGACCAAACCTTCGCGGGTGAGGCGTCCAAGCCGGGTTTGTGGGTCTTCGCCATTGGTGATTTCATCCGGATATTCATAGCGCAATTCGTCTAGGGAAAATTGGCAGGCCTGTGCGATCTTACATGTATTTGCCAAAGCCTCGGGATGGCGCGCAAAGAGGCGCCGCATTTCAAATTCGGATTTCAAACGCCGCTCACTATTGGGCAGGGCGATAAGGCCAAGCTTGTCAATTGTGGTATGGGTGCGAATACAGGACAGAATATCGGCCAGACGCCGCCGCGACCCCTTATGCATCAGGACATGACCCGTTGCGACAACGGGCAGGCCAAGGGTTTTAGCCAAAGCGATACGGCGCCTGAAATATAGCTGGTCCCGCCCGTCATAACGCGGCGAGAGGTTGAGATATATATGCTGAGCGCCGAGGGCTTTGATCATATCGACTGAAGGATCACCTGTCAGGATCAGGACAGAGCCCTCACGCCAGGCCGCAACATCTTTGAGGTAAAGCTCACAGGCGCCCTTGGTTGTGCGGCGTTTGCCCAAGGTCAAAAGCCGACATAGCCGTCCATAAGCGGATCTGTCTTTTGGATAGGCCAGAATATCAGGAGCGTCTTCTAAACCCAGCCTGACCCCGACCAAATATTGAAGGCCCAATTCACGCGCGGCAGCATGGGCGCGCACAATCCCGGCGAAACTATTTACGTCTGTGATGGCAATCGCGTCCAAGCCTAATCCATGAGCTTTGCTTACCAATTCATGCGGATGGGACGCGCCTTTTAGAAAGGTGAAATTACTTGTGACATTGAGTTCCGCATATCCCCCAGTTGAATATTTCATGATGGATCACACAAATTGTCCGGCAATGAACCAGTCTGGACGATTTGCACCCGGATAGGTCATCAACCAGAGGCGCGGCCCTTGTCGGGTCTGTACGGTCCAGTAATCGCGCATATGATGATCATGCCCTTCCCACCAGGGCGGCGCGAGACGTTCCGGACCTGTGACATGGGCCAGATCATAGGCGTCTCGCCGCCATTCAAACCGTTTTGGCGGACGTCCCGATTCCAGTGTCCTGAGCCGTTCCGGAAAAGGATAGAGGCGAAAGGGGCGTGGTGGGTTATTTTGCGCAGCGGGCGCATCCTCCCATTGACTTTTTATATCCGAGACCGCCTCGACAGAGCTAAAGGCCAGATCGGGGAGATTATAATCCCGCGCAATTAAACGCCGGATACGATCAAACCCCAGACGATTACCTAGGGTCGAGATCAACTGGTCAAAATCTTCTTCTTGGACCTGTAACTCACCACCCAGAATAGATTGCCGGGGTTTGAGCGGCTCGAGATGGTCCGCGACCAGGCGGAAAAAATCTGCGCCAAAGGCCAGTTTTAGATCATTTAGCGGGCGGCTAAATTGTTGTAAAACGGCCCCCGCCTCATAACAGGGGCGGGCAAATCCAATGCTGAGGTGATGATGATCTTTATCGGGGCAGCGAATAATCAGATCAAATCGCCGTGCACCCATTTGATCGCGTTCCAGACGGGTGCAGATAGAGGCTGTAAGGCGCCCTAGAACAGATTCTATATCGCCCAATAGGCCAATCGGGTCGGGCAGGGACATACGCGCCGCATAGACGGGATCTGCCGCCTGTGGCGAGACGGGATCAGACATATAGCCTAAAGCCGCCGATAATCTTTGTGTTAGCTCCAGGCCGAAGCGTCGCGCGAGCTCTGCGGTTTTATATTTATAGAGATCGCCGATCCGTTTGAGCCCTGTCCGGCGCAGGGCTGTGATCAGCTTGTCTTTGATATTCAACGCCGCCACGGGCAGGTTTTCTAGACCTTTCGACAGATCACCGGGCGCAATTGCGGACACGCTCTGACCCGAAAACCGGGCGAGGGCCCAGGCCGCCTGTTTCGTATCCGCCATGCCGATCCGGGCTGTGACATTGAGATCACCCAACTCTATCAGGGCCTGTTCGGCCATAGAGGCTTCACCGCCGAACAGGTGAGCGCAGCCCGTAATATTTAAAAACAGACCATCCTCTCCGTCCAGAGCGATCCATGGCGAGAACCGGTCCGCCCAGCGCCAGAGCGCGCGGTGCAAGAGCGAGCTCCGATCCGCATCATATTTCTCCGATAAGAGGCCCGGACAGATCGTCATCGCATCTGCCAGGCTCACGCCAGAGACCAGACCGGCCTGTATGGCCAGATTATTCATATGGGTGAGGCGCATCGCATTTTTAATATCCCGTGTGATCGCAAAGGGCCCGGACAGGCGAGGGTCGTCACGCCGGACCCAGAGATCAAGCGGAAGCTGCGGGAACCATATCGACATGACCCGTGTCATTGGCGTGTCGCCTCCATCCAACTGTCCAACACCCCGTTTGACCATTTTTGTTTTTTGTCATCTCCCATTTCCAGATATGATCCGGCACGCCGTGATAATCATTTGCCGCCATATCAGGCGTCATCACATCAGATGTCACAGCATCAGAGGGCAAAACCGCATGACAATCCCACCGGGTCTGCGCGGCCGAGCTCTGTGCCGTTTTTCCAATCCGGATCAGGCCAAGCGTCTTGCCTTTCTCTGCCGAGATTTGCAGCCGCCGGCTTTCCATCAAGTCCGGACCCCGACCCAGCTCCGCCACAACAACCGAAGCCCCTCGACTAGAGAGCGCCTGTTCCGTGGCCCATAAGATTTCCTTACGCGACAAAGCCTCGACACTGATCAAGCGGGACGGACAAAAGAAACTTTGCGCCGCCTGCGGACAAATAGACCGAATATCACGCGCCCGCCCGATCCAGACAATATGGCCCTGTGTGCGCCCCAGTATAATCGCTATAAATCCATCAGCCGAAGCCCCCGTGACCTCATGCACACGGCTCGCCACAAGCTGCACCCCACCCCCGAGCGCAACATTGTTTTTGGCCAAAGCTGTCTGTTTCCGCACAACCAAGGGGAGTGCGGATTTAATTGTCGCTAAATCCATAATGTTCTATATTTGTTCCATTCCAGAAATGCTGTCAAGAGGGTTAGGAAGATATTCCTGTGGAGGTATAGGTTAAGCCGTCATTCTGTGTTACAAACCACTACTGTCCGGTTAAACTTTTCTCGAGGTTTAAGCGCATCTGTTTTGAGG